>CAWJLI010000092.1:0-5647 GCA_963843095.1 Bryobacterales bacterium | reverse complement strand
CACGGCGGCAAGGGGCATAACCACGGCAAGAACTCGCTGGCCGAGATTCAGATTCCGTGGATCCTGGCCGGCCCCGGCGTGGCGCCGGGCAAGGTAGCCGCTTCGGTGTTCACCTACGACACAGGCGCCACGCTGGCCTGGATCTTCGAATTGCAGCCGCCGGTGTGCTGGATTGGGAGGCCCGTGCTGGCGGCGTTTCAACCGGCCGTGGTGGCTATGCGCGCTTCCCAGCCCACAGGGAACTCCGGCTGCCTGGCCGCGAGCGTGCAGCCGCGCCCCACGGCGATTACTAAGGCGACGGCGCCTTTCGTCGCGCTGCGCGCCGATGGCGGGTCACAGTGATGAGACGCTCGATCGAATTCATTTACATTGACGCCGGCGGCGGGCACCGCGCCGCCGCCACCGCGCTGGCCGAGGTGATTGCCGCCGAGCGCCGGCCGTGGGACATCCGTACCCACTCGGTGCAGGACCTGTTCCATTCGATCGACGTCATCCGCAAGTCCACCGGTATTGATTTTCAGGACGTCTACAACATCATGCTGCGGCGCGGATGGACCCTGGGCACGGCGCAACTGGTGCCGGTGATGCACGCCGCCATCCGCCTGTTTCACTCGGCCGAGGTGCGCATTCTGGAGCGTCACTGGGCCGCTTCGCGACCGGACATGGTGGTCTCGCTGATCCCCCATTACAACCGAGCGTTCAAACAGGCGCTCGACCGGGCGTGGCCGGGAACGCCGCTGGTGACCATCCTGACCGATATCGCCGACTACCCGCCCCACTTCTGGATCGAGCGGCAGGAACAGTACGTCATCTGCGGTTCGCAGCGCGCCGTGGACCAGGCGCGCGCGCTGGGCCTGGCGTCCTCCCACATCTTCCAGGTCTCCGGCATGATCCTCAACCCGCGCTTCCATCAGCCGCCCGCCGTGGATCGCCCGCGCGAACTCGCCCGCCTCGGCCTCGATCCCGGCCGGCCCACCGGCATCGTGATGTTCGGCGGCGAGGGTTCCATGGAGATGCTGAAGATCGCCAAGGCGCTGAACCAGTCCGATCTGAATACGCAGTTGATTCTGCTTTGCGGCAAACACCAGGCGCTCCCCCGTGCGCTCGGCGCACTGCGGGAGCATGACCCGCGCATGCCGCTGCGCATCGAAGGTTTCACCAAGGAAGTGCCTTATTTCATGTCGCTGGGCGACTATTTCATCGGCAAGCCGGGTCCGGGTAGCATCAGCGAAGCGCTGGCCATGCGGCTGCCCGTGGTGGTGGAATCGAACGCGTGGACGCTGGCCCACGAACGTTACAACGCGGAATGGATTCTGGAGCAAGGCGCAGGTGTGGTGGTGAGCAATTTCTCCAAAGTGGCGGACGCCGTTCGCCAGCTGCTGTTGCCGGACCAACACGCGGCATACCGCGCGCGGGCCGCCGCGGTTCGCAATTCGGCCGTCTTCGAAGTTCCCGAGATTCTGGCGGAGATCTTTTCCCGCCTCGATCGCGGGGTGGATAATCCGCTGCTGTGGCAAGCCGGTGCGGCCGCACCGCCGCGGCCCTCGCGCGCATCGTTGCAGTAAGCCCCGCGCCTGTCAGCCCGTCGCGCCGCGCCACGCTACAGGGGCGGCTCCAGCGGCAACACCAATGGCGGTTCCAGCAGAAAGTCGAGCTTGGACATCTCCGCAACGGCGTGACGCACGGACTCCTCGCTGGTGGGTTCGAGCGTGATCACGAACGGCAGGTCCCGCTTGTTTTCGTGCGGCAGTTGCAGCACGGCCTCGATGCCGATGTGTTTCGCGGACAGGATGCCCGACAGCGCCGCGATGATACCCGGCTGGTCGACGACGCGGAACCGCACGTAGTAGGAGCGGGTCTGCAGCGTCACGGGGATGGGCTTGTACTCGCCCAGGCGCTGGTGCGCGAAGGGAGAAACGCGCGTGGGGCTGCCGCTCAGAATCTCGCGCGCCACGCGCATCAGGTCGCTCACCACGGCCACGCCGGTGGGCCTCGGACCCGCGCCGCGGCCGTAGTAGAACGTGTCCTCGCCGTAGGTCCCCTGCACCCAGATCGCGTTGTAGGAACTGCGCACGCTCGCCAGAATGGCGGTCTCGGGAATCAGGGCCGGGCGCACCGATAGGATCAGTCCCTGTGGCGTCTGGCGCGCCGCGCACAGCAATCGAATGGTGTGGCCGAGGCGGTGCGCGTACTGGAAATCCATCGGCGACAGGCGGCGGATCCCTTCGGTGAAAATGTCCACCGGCGTGATCTTCTCGCCAAAGGCCAGCGCGGAAAGGATGGCCAGCTTCGAGCGCGCGTCGAAGCCATCGATATCGTTGCTGGGATTGGCCTCGGCGTATCCCAGCCGCTGCGCCTCGGCCAGCACGGTTTCGAGCGGCGACCCGTGCTGCTCCATCTCGGTGAGGATGTAGTTACTGGTGCCGTTGAGGATGCCCAGAAGCGCCACCACACGGTCGCCGGAGATGCCTTCGCGCAGCACCGCGTGAATCGGAATCCCGCCTGCCACGCTGGCCTCCATGGCCACGTTGGTTCCGGCGTCGATGGCGCGCTCCCAGATCTCGGCGCCGCGCAACGCCATCAGTTCCTTATTTGCGGTGACGATGGACTTCTTCGCTGCGATGGCGGCATGGATCACCTCGGCGGCGACGGTCGTTCCGCCAACCAGTTCGACCACGATATCCAGGCCCGGGTGCTCGATCAATCGCCGCCAGTCGTCGGTCTTGAAAACCGGCCCCAGCGATTCGGGAATCTGCTTGGAATCGATCAGCAGATCGCACACGGCTCCGACCCGCAGATGGAACCCGAGTTTCAAAGCGATCTGATCGGCGTTCTCCGCCAGAATCTTCAGCGTGCCCGAACCGATGTTGCCCAGACCCACTACTCCTACGTTCACGTCGCGCATAGAACCGCATCATAACATCCGTTGGATGTTACCCGATTGGCAAGCCGGCCTGGCGGCGTCTTAATGTGGAGATGAGATTTCCGGCGCGGTGGCAGCGCTTATCTTGTCCCTCGTTCGGAGGCACCAACCGCGTAATCGCCGATCCGGATATTGGGAATCTCGATATCTCGCCGGATCAGAGCGATCGGCCGCCCGACCGTGAATTCGCAGAGCGACCTCGCGGATGGAGGCCTCTGCAACGCCTGGCCGGAACCCCGCCATTCCAGCCCGGTGGCATAGAAAGTTGCCGGGCTCATGGAAGCAAGCGCCGGGGCGGCCGGGTACGAGCCGGAAAGTTCGCCCCGGTATTCAGCCCCCGAGTCGGGATCGCGCATCGAAAACACGGCTTTCTGCTCCGGATACCGCAGCGGCACACGCCACCACAGAAACGGGTATTGCCCGGGGTAGTCGGAATCGGTCCGTAGCGAAATCTCTCCGAAACCCGGGACGCTGGTCCACCCGCTGCCCGGCCGCAGCGTTGTGGTTGTCTGCGTTTCATAGACGATTGCGCCGAACACCGCGCGCACTCTGACCGGCCCGCTTTTCAGCCGCTCGAAAACATCCGGAGCGAGATGAATCTCAATCCAATCCGTGCCACCCCGCTCGCTGTCGTGCACGTACCAGTTCCAGCCGGAAGTCCAGGCCGCGCTCCGCTCGGGGCTAACGCTGACACTTGCCATCTCTGCATCCAGCAGATCCCTGTTGCGGCCGGTCCACGCAATCGGAATATCCACCTGGACCTTGCCTTTCAGGCTGGTGGCGCCGGCCATGCCCAGGTGGCCGTGCTCCGGCGCAAACACAACCGCTACCTCCGGGTACTCCGCCGGCGCGAGCTGTTTCTGGGAAGCCCAGGCAATGGCGCTCGGCGGCCACGCCGTATCCACCAGCGACCAGGCGAGCGCCGCCAGCACGATGGCGCGGGCCACGGTGGTCCGGCGCCGCGCATACAGCCACAGCAGCAGCGCCATTACCCCGCTGGCGTATAAGACCGTCCCATACCATTCCTTAACCCACGACCTGCCTTCCGCATGAATCGCATCTGGCAGAGCGCTCACGATCGCATTTGACGGGTGCAGTACCTGGACCTGAATCATCAGGAATAACGCAGCTGCCAGCACCAAACAGACCAACACGAACTGGCGCATGCCACTTGTCACCGCTGCCAGGACGAATGCCGGCAGCATCAGAATACCCATTTCGTAACACTGCCGCCACAGCAGGACCGGAATCCTTGCTTCGGGCGAGAAACCATCGCCGGAAAGAATGATCCAGTCGAAAACGAAATGCGGCAGCACCAGGAACGTCGCACAGAACAGAAGCTTGGCGGCAAAAAGGCTCTTCCACGAATACGGCCGCGTCACCCAGAATTGCTTGTCACCCACCAGGCCCTCGCCATGCACCACGTGCGCAATCGTGAACCACCACGCCATCGGCAGCAGAAAATCCAGCATGTCGACCAGCCCATTCACGGTTTTCGTCCCGCGACCATAGACCGGGACCCATTTCGGCGTCAGCACAGTCAATGTCGCGGTGAGTGCCAGCACGACCGCGATGTAGGGCCAACTGCGGCGCGTGTCTTTCAGAAAGATATGGATGGTTTGCTTCATGCTCGACCTCATCGTGTAGAGGATTCTTCCCCCGGCCGGATCTGCGGGATTGGTGCGGCGGAAAGCCTTGCAGAGTTTTTGCGTACGGATTGGGTTGCTCATTCGGTTGCGAGTCCCCCTTTGTCATCTTCGGTGGCAATGGTCTCTTGTCCGCCAAGCCGCTCCCAATGATCCGAGAGCGCCGCCATTACATCGGTAAGCTTCATGCCCAACTTCTTCGCCTCAACCACCACGGCTTCGAGTTCGCTTCCCAGAAGACCCGCGCAGGCCGCGGCGGTGGCTTGCGGAAGTTCTGCGACCACAGTGCCGATTCCCAGCCGGATTTCCACCAGCCCTTCGTTCGTCAGGCACTGAATTACGCGGTGCGCCGTGTTCGGGTTGATCTTCAGCTCCTTGCTGAGGGCACGCACTGACGGAAACGGATCTCCAGGCCGCAACTGGCCAGAAACAATGGCCTTATGGGCCGCGTAGACGACCTGTTCATAAAGCGAAATGCCCGGTTGAAACGTGAACCGGAACGGAATCACATGTGTATTATTACTCATCATACACCAGAAAGCAAGAGAAACTTCAAGCGATGGCCGGGACGGCTGAAAAGCGTGCGGTTTTCGCCGCGAATGGAGAGCCTGGTTACGGCGACAGCCGTCCGGAAGCCTTCACTTCGAAGCGGGACAAGTCAATGCGTTACGACAACCGCCTCGATCGATGTCGCTGGAGTCGGTCGCGGCTTGCCCTGCTCCCGAGTCTTCGTCCGATTGGCAAACCTGGCCTTGCGCATCTTTTGGCCGATGTTGACCTCTTGTGCCGGACGGAGGTCGAACTCGCGGCTGATCCGGATAGTGAGGACTAATGTGACGTCGATCATCCCGGCAGCCACCGGCGGATTTGTTGCCTCAGTCGGTTTACAGTCGCCTCGCGGGCTCCTTACGCTTGCCAATGTCCTCTATCTCTGCGCGTCTTCGTGACTCACCAAAGTTTGAAACGAGAGACATTTCACTCCGGCTGCACCTTGTAAGCTCGGAAGGCGTCAGAGAGTTGCGGCTCAGGCACCGCTGGAAGGACGTTCCGACTCAATCCAGATGGTGACTAGCAAAAT
>CAWJLI010000091.1:0-30300 GCA_963843095.1 Bryobacterales bacterium | reverse complement strand
ATCCGCGGATCCACCAGCGGTTTCTTTGCCCAGCAACAAGAGACTTACACAGTCATCGTGACCGGAACGTCGGGTGCCTTGTCGCACTCCGCCACAGTTACCCTCACGGTTGAGTAACAAGGAGAAGGATGAAGATGCGCAGATCGATGCGCGACAGCGTGTTCCATGCCGGCCTGTGCATACTGGCTTGCGCCGTTGGCTGGGCGCAAGTCAAGAGCGCTGGAACACAATCGAAGGCCTACTCCGACCTGGCGGTCACCTACTGCGCGGAACGTGGAGAACTGGCGCCTGGCAACTGCGGCTGTTTCTGGTTGCAGGGCGGCGGCGCGGACGCAGCCGTGACCCTCTGGAAAGGTTTCGGCATCACCGCCGCACTCACCGGAGAGAATGCCTCCTCGAACGTCGCACCGGGCGTGGACATCAATAAGATCCAACTCTTATGGCCGGCCCACGCTATACCTATACAGCTTGGAGCAGCGCCCGGGAAGGGCCCCGCTTCCAAATCTTCGGCCAGGGGCTCTTCGGCGGCGTATTTGCCTTCAACGGCGTCTTTCCCGCCACCTCTGGGGCAGTGTCTTCTGCCAGCTCGCAGGCCGTCCAGGCCGGCGGCGGCATCAACATTTTCCTCACCCCGCACATCGGTGTACGCGTGGCGGAGGCGGACTATGTAAGAAACGAGCTGCCCAACAACGGCAACAATACCCAGAACGACCTGCGTCTGAGCGCCGGCCTAGTGTTCCACCTGGGCCCTGGCGAGCAGCATGCGCGAGTGACGCTGGGATGCTCGCCGAGTTCGGTTTTAATCTATCAAGGCGACCCGCTTACATTAACCGCGAGGGTCGGCGAGTGGAATGAAATGCCAATGCGATCCTTTCCTGGTCGGGAGTTCCGGGCCTGGAGGGCAGCGCAGCGACGGTCAACCTGCCTGACCGGCTCCCTGGCGCCGGGCACCTACACAGCGGCGGGCACAATAAAGGAAGGCAAGCCCGGCAAAGAAGGCCTCAAGCCCTGGGAGACGGCAAACTGCTCGGCTGTCTTCACGGTGCAGGCGATCGAGCCGCCGACGATCAGTCCGCTCGTCCAGCCCCAGCACGATCAAGCCAGGCGACAAGAGCACAATAACGGCTACGGGCGTGAGTCCTCAGAACCGACCGCTGACTTACAATTATTCGGCTGCAACAGGCACCATCAGCGCTGCCGGCACTTCAGCCATCTTCGATTCGACGGGAGCTCCCACCGGCGCGGCGGGAATCACCTGCAAAGTGTCGGATGACAAGGGCCAGACGGCATTCTCCAATATTTCAGTAATGATTACGGCGCCGTACGCGTCCCGGCTCCGAAGACCCAGGCGTTGTGCTCGATCTCGTTCGATATGGACCAGACGCGTTCGACTCGTGTAGACAACGTAGCCAAGGCCTGCCTGGACGAGGTCGCGCTCGAGCTGCAGAACCATGCAGACGCGAAGGCCGTGTTGGTGGGCGAAGCGACCGCGGAGGAGAAGTCCCAAGAGAGGGCGGGCGCGCCAAGGTTGAAGACTTTGCCGCGCAGCGCGCCGTGAACGCCAAGGACTACCTGGTGACGGAAAAGGGCATCGATGCCTCCCGCATCAGCGTGGCGACCGGAAACACGGATGGGCAGACGGTGGAAGACTACTTGGTATCCGCGGGAGCGACGTTCAGCAACGATGTGCAAGGCACAACGCCCGTGGATGAGAGCACGGTGAAGCCGCAGGAGCGCTAGCCCCTGGGCGCGCAGGCGCATCAAAAAAACCGGCCGCGGCGCCGGACAGGTGTTTGCAGCCAGCTTCCGCGGAGACTCGATTGACTGAGCTGGCTGGCTCGACCGCTGCCAGTCTCCAGTACGTGATCGATGGTGGCCAAGCCTGGCGAGCCAGAGAACTGCTCGTTTGTGTTGTTGGTCGCCTGCTGCACCAGCACATCGGACTGCAGCAGCTTCCCTTTGATGACGTTGTTGACGTAGATGTCCCCACCTTCATTATGCTTCCGTTCGGCTCGTCATGTGCTTGTGGAGCGCCCGGCACTTTTTGTACCAGGTGAGATGAGAGAAACTGGCACACAAGATCGGGCAGACCACGAGCCTTCTGGGTATTGCGGTCCCTGGATTATTCTTGATTCATTTTGGTCCGAAGGGACCTGCAAGGTCGTAGGCGATAGCTACGGTGGAGGGCTCAACGCCTTCTGTTCCTGTTTCCCATTCGAGCCAGCATCCGCGTGTTGGAGGCGCGAAACCGATTTCGTAGGAGGGTGGAAAGGCTGCCAGGAGTCGCCCGTCGCGATAGATCTGAACACAAGTATCGTCGCGCACGGCCATGCGATATGTGCCGGAGGCGGCGGGCGCGAATGAATCTTCCAGCAGCTGCCAGTTGCCTCCATACCAGTAGGATGTACCCAGATGGGTCACTCTCAACCAATAACGGTTGCACATGGTGCATCCACTACGCACGAAGGCACGAAGAATGAATTGATCTGTGTTCGAATTCCCCAGCGAGATTCTGGCCTCTACGGTGAAGCCCTTCTCGATGTCGAGCGCTTCCATGGCGCCGGTGCGCTCATTTGACCAGAGTGTCCGTGCAACGTGATAGCGCTTCATCTGCTGCGCTGTGAGCACGACCGGGAGCACGGACTTTGACGCGAGTTCCCTCGTTGATGGCATAGGGCTGGGATGTGCCGGGGCAGCCTTGATCCATGCGAGATTGAAAGCATAGTGGTTCATGCTGCTGATGACATGGATGACGCCGTTCCGAGCCTGGATGACTGAGACGTATCCAGTTGGTTCTGCCGTCCCGGAGCCCATGTAGATGCGCCCGTTGCTTATACCGGTGACTCCGTGGTCGTCATTGCCATCGGTGAGCAGGCGACGCACTGGCCAGGTCTTGCCGTCGTCATAGGAGATGGCGACGATGAGCTTGGCGAGTTCACGATCGGTTTTCTTTCCGGGTTGCAGTTCGGAGACATCCGGCACGAAGGTTGCCAGCAGGAGTGGGCCTTCTGCAAGACGCGTCATCGAGAAGCGCTGTGTATAGGTGATGGGAGGAAACACTGAAGCCCGTGCCTTCCAGGTCTTTCCGTAGTCGTCGGAAATGGCCATCGGCATGTGGTTGTCAACGTTGCCGCCGCGACCAAAGGCCATCAGGCGACCATCGCTCAGCTCAACAATTGCAGCGTGAATGCCGTTGATCAGGCCTCCTGTGTCCTCCCAGGTCTTGCCTTCGTCTTGGCTTAGCCACATCGCCGTGCCTTCGGGGTGTGCATCCGCGCCGAAGATCCAATAGCCGTTGCGCAGGCGCACTATGGGCTGGCACACCATGTTCCGCAGGCCAAAGTCAGGTGCAATGTAGCGTGCAGCAGACCAGGTGGCGCCGCTGTCTTTCGAGGTGCGCAGGATGATTTGCAGTGGCTCCCAGAGATGCGAGAGCGAAGTGCCGTTGAGATGATAAAGCGTCTCATCGCCGTCGAACCAGAGAGCCGGACAGTGATCGTTGCGGTCGGGTGTATCCCAAAAGAGATATGACTCTTCCCACTCGTCGGCTCCGAAAGGGAGGCGGCCGGCGGCAATGGACAGCTCTCGCCCTTGCTCACGTGCGCAAGAATACCATATGGCGAGCAGATCGCCGTTGGGGCACTCGGCGATGGAGGTGTCGTGATTGTGATAGTGGAAGAGTGGGCCACGTGCATTCTTTGGAATCTTGACGAACTGGCGCGGCCCGGCGAAGTAGGGCTGCGATGGGTCTGGTCCTCGCTTCACTTCTGCCAATGTGCGCTGTTTTACCCTCATGCGCGTGATCTCTGCTGGAAGAGCAGCTTGCATGCGGGTTGGTTGCATCTCCCCGCAGGCAACGCGAAAGCCGATGGTGAAGCCGCGAGTCACGGGCAGCGCAGCTGAGCGGTTCGCCGAACGCAGATAATAGGCGAAGGTTCCGTGGCTGCCCCCGCGGGTCACTTTGAATTGGCCACCGCCGGGACCACCGTCAGAGCGGCCGGTTGCTGCGGGATAGGGGGCATACCAGTCCCCTACCCACTCCTCAACGTTTCCGTGCATTTCGTAAAGGCCCCACGGATTTGGCGGCGTCTGACCCACGCGCAGGCTCACCTTGTCTTCCGCGGATTGGAAATCCGTGACCCGGGCGTTTTTCACATAAAGGTCCGGCAGCCTGTCGCCTGTCGAAAACAGAGAGCGTGTGCCGGCGCGTGCAGCGTATTCCCATTCCGCCTCACTAGGTAAACGGAAGGGCTTTCCTTCGCGCTCGGCGAGCCACTTGCAGTATGCCTCGGCCTCATGCCAGCTGACATAGATTACGGCCTCGTCGTCTCCTTTTGAAAAGCCGAACTTGCCGCGCAGCTTCCGGTGTTCCGGGTCGAATACTTCGTACTGCTGGTTCGTCACCTGCGTTACGCCAAGATAGAACGGCGCATGGATCCTGGTGAGGACTGAGGGATGCTCGTCGGGGTCGCCATCCTCAAACAGGACATCGGAGAGCACAAAATGGGCCGGATCACCGTGTGGAAACATCGCCTGCAGCTCGGCGCGTGTCATGTAGGCGAGTGGTTCGCACATCGTGAGGGGAATCTTGTTCTGCTCGCCCATCAGGAACGTGCCTGGCTCAATACGAACGTACTCTGCGCCGGTGTGGTCCAGGAGCGAGGGTGCGCCGAGCAGCGGCGAGCCAAGAAGGCTGTGCATGGCGACGAGCTGCGAGGTAGCAACGCTGGTTTTCACGAAACGACGGCGTGTCCAAAGCGGCTTGTTCATCACAATCTCCTCTTTGATCGTGTAAATCTGCACCGGCAGCCTGCCTTGTTCGGGCATAAAGATAGCTCACCGAGGCACAACAGAAGGCTTCAAGATCATCCTGCTCGTAGGGAAAGAAATAGGGCATGGGGAGCAGCAAATCTGTTGCACCCTCCTCCTGAGCGATGCGCGCCAGCTCAAGTGTTTTCGCTGTACCCTCAGCACCCACGCCGCAAAGATCGGAGGCGCGGTCTCCAACCACTGCCCATACCAAGGAGAAGATTGTGCGAAGCTGCTCTGCGGTGGTCAGGCAATATTCCTCAGTGGCGCCATTGGTGGCGAAAGAAGATATGCCATGCTGCATCAAAAACTGAAAGAGGCGGTCCAAGGCCGGTGCGTCCAAGGAGTCGTCCTCTTGTCGAGGGGTGAGCATCGCGGCATAGACCCCCTGAACCCGCAATTCCGTCATTGAAGCCCCTTCCTGACCCAGATCTTCGACACAACTATACATTAATGTCGTCTAGATGTCGACAATTGAGAGAAACGAGCATAAATACATCATTTAAGAGGTCTTCAGGCATTGCACCATGTGCACTTTTCCCCTATCAGAAGAAATTGGAAATTCAACCGTCGACATGAGTTTGACAGTACCATTCTGATGTATGCTTACCACATGGGCAGAAGGCCGAAGACAAACGGAAAGCAGACCCTTTCAGTCCGCGAAAGGGCGTACCGGCATATTCAGCAGATTATCGCGAACGGGACCCTGGAGGCGGGCGCGGGTATATCGGAGCTATCGCTGGCAAAGGAGTGGGCAGCAGCCGGACCCGATCCGGGAAGCAATGAACCAGCTTGCCGCCGAGGGCATGTTGGAACAGGGTGCGAACGGCGGCATGGTCGTGGCGCAGTTGAAGCGCGAGGACATCATCGAGGCTACGAGCTGCGCGAGGCACTGGAAGTCTATGCGGTGGGCAAGGTGGCGAGCATTCCTTTCCGCCCCGCCGACAGGGATCGCCTGCAGTTCATGGTGGACGAGTTCCTGGTGCTGAAAAAGGAACTGGAGACCAGCGGAGCCAAGGAATTGGACAAGATGCAATCAAAACGATTCTTTGCATCCGACCTGGGCTTTCACGCTCTCCTGGTTAGCATGGCGCATAATTCACGCATACAGAAACTGATCAACGAAACCAGGCTTCTGATTCGCATCTTTTCCATTCAGCCGGGTGAAAAAGATGCAGCACAGCTTCAGAGCATATACGAATATCACCAGCGGATTCTCGATGCCGTCGCACAGCAGGACCGTGCCCGGGCGATGCAGGTAATGGCAGAGCATATCCAGATCAGCCAGCGTGAGCGCCTGAACGATTATGATCACTGGCGGCGTGAGAATACGCTGATGCAGATTATGCCGGCCATCTTCGACATCCACGACCTGGAACCTAAGTCATGAAGTTGTCGGGAGTGCAAACTGCCAAGCCTGGTTACAAGTGGCTGGTAGTGGGCATCCTCTGGCTGGTTTGTACACTCAACTATGCTGACCGCCAGCTCATCTTCACTGTATTTCCGCTGTTGGGCAAAGAGTTCAATCTGAACGACAGCTCGCTTTGGGTGCTGAGCGGTTCATTCATGTGGATGTACGCGCTGGTTGGCCCGTTCGCAGGTTCCATCTGCGACCGCCTGCGCCGCCGGACCGTGATTCTCTGCGCTCTTCTCTTCTGGTCGATGACCGTGGCGGCGACGGCGTGGGCTGACCACTATTGGCAACTCGTGGCCGGAGTCGCATTGGGTGGTTTGGGTGAGGCATTCTACTTCCCTGCCGCAATGTCGCTGATCGGCGACTACCACGCCGTGGACACGCGTTCCCGGGCCATGGCTGTGCATCAATCCGGCGTTTATGTGGGCAGTATCGCAGGTGGGGCGGTTGCCGGATTTGTGGGCCAATACTACGGCTGGAGACTGGGTTTTCGTCTCTTCGGAGCCGCTGGCGCCGTGGTTGGCTGCCTGTTGTTGATGCTCCTCCGCGAACCTGAGCGAGGCATGTCCGACGAGCGCGCAGGTCCCCTGCGTGCTGGCGGCCGGTTGATTGAGGGACTGCGAGAGATCGCCGGCAATCCCCTGGCGTGGCTGCTGATTGTCGTTTTCATCGGCGCGAACTTCGTGGCCATGATCTTTACCGTGTGGATGCCGACCTTTCTCTTCCGCAAGTTTCACATGAGCCTGTCGATGTCTGGACTGAATGGCACTGCATATCTGCAGATCGCGTCCGTGCTCGGCGTAGTGATCGGAGGAGTTCTGGCGGATGGCATGGTGCGGAGACACAGAGAAAGAAAAGGCGCGCGCATGCTGGTCCAATCGCTGGGACTACTATGCGGCGTGCCGTTTCTCTTTCTGAGCGGATGGTCCACGGCCGTCACATTAGTGCTCGCGGCGATGATCGGCTACGGTGTCTTCAAGGGCGTGTACGACTCGAATCTCTGGGCGGCCTTGTATGATGTGGTGCCGATTGAGCGGCGCGGAGCTGCCGTAGGTTTGATGAATTCGCTGGGCTGGCTGGGCGGAGCCGCGGCGCAATTGAGTATCGGCTTCGCATCCGGGCGATTCGGCATGAGCGCCTGTCTCAGTGCAACGGCCGCGATCTATCTTTGCATTGGAACGGCACTGTTCTGGGTTTCGCGACGGCTGATGCGAAGAAGCGCGGGCTTGAAGATGATTCCCGTCAAGGCCGGGATCCGCGGGCGAATCATCGCGGTATCAGCCAGACTTCGGCCACCTGGTGTCCCCGTCCGCCGCCGCCAATCCCATCGGGACGGGTCCATTTCAGATCGAGATTCCCATCGCGCGTGGCCTCTGCGGGAATAGCGAATTCCAGCGTCTCCGGGTTGCTGGCCCGTAGCAACGGCGGGTGGCGGCGAGAACGGTCTCCGAACCGCGCCGCCGGCTGCAATTGTTTACCGCCGGCGCGGGTTCCGCTGTAGATTAAGAATATGGGTATGCGAGCGGCAGGGATGCTGGCCGCGCTGGGTTGGGTCTCGGGTTGGTGCGCACCGGCGCCGCAGGCTTGGGTTCCGATGCGTTGGCCGTGGCAGGACGCGCGGTCGCTCGAACTGCTGGCCGGCACGCCCGTCAATTGCCTCCTGCTGGAAACCTATTCCCCGGAACTGGTTGCGGCAGCGGAAAAACGCGGCCTGATGACCTTGGCGCGGATTGCGCCGGGCGGCGACACGGTAGCGTCGGCGCGTGGGGCGCTCGCCCGCGGCGTGAGCGGAATCGTGCTGGAAGGCTCGTTCGCGGAAGGAACCGCGGCTGCGGTGCGCACGGAAGCCGGTTCGCGGCCGGTGGTCGAGATCACGGCGCGCAACCGCCTGGCGCTGGGTTCGGCGGCGCCGGTGCTGGGCACCTGGCAAGGCGTTTGGCCGGGCATTCCCGCGCAGGATCACGGCAGCGGCAGAATGGCGGGTCCGAGCGCGTCGGCCTGGATCGACACCAACACCGGCTTCATCCGCGCGGTGCGTGCGTGGGGCGACGCGGCGGTGTGGCTCGCCAACTCGCCGCCGGATGGCGAGGTGGTCACTGCCGTTCGGTACCTGCAAGCGATCGCCGACGCCGCCATTTCGGGTGGGCGCTGGGTGGTGGCGCTGGACCGCGGCTTCGCCGGACGGCTGGCCGCCGGGGATGAAAGCGCGCTGGCGAGTTGGCGGCGCATGGGCGCCCTGCTCGACTATTTCGAGCGCCATCCGGAATGGCGGGCCATGCGCGAAGGGGGCAAGCTGGCGCTGGTACAGGACCCAGCGAAAGGCGGCCTGCTTTCGGGGGGCATCCTGGACATGATCGCGGTGAAGCACACGCCGGTGACGCCGGTACCGCCGCAGCGGCTCACGGCGGAATCGCTGGCCGGCACCAGCGTTGCCGTAGACGTGGATGCGGGCGCGCTGACAGCCCCCGAGGAAGCGGTCCTGCGCAACTTCGCTCACTCCGGCGGCACGGTGCTGACCAGCCCTGCCGGGTTCCAAGACGAGCGGCCCCCGGGCGACAGTATCACCCTCAGCAAGGCCGAGTTGGAGCGGTTCAACGACATCTGGCGCGACGTGAATTCCCTGGTGGGCCGGCAGAACCTGGGCGTCCGCCTGTTCAACGTGTCCACCATGTTGTCGAACGTGCTCACTGCGGCCGATGGCAAGACGGAGATCGTGCACCTGGTGAATTACTCGGATTATCCGGTCGAAAACGTGACCGTGCAGTTCCTCGGCGGCTACCGTCGCGCCACGCTGCTGACTCCGGATGGCGCGGAGAGGGCCCTGGAAGTCTACGCAACCGAGGAGGGTTCGGGCGTGGACATCGACAAAGTGGCTGTGTGCGCCACTCTCAAACTGGAGCTGTTTTGAACGCATCAAATCCTTCGACTCGATGAAGGAGAGTACGATTCATGATGCAAGCTGTCTACAAAGGCCGCGAAATCGAGATGGAGCTTCATCAACTGACGCACGGGTACTGGAAGTGCGATTACACGGTGATCAGGCATCCCGAACGCAGCGAAACAATTCATCACGGGGACGAAGAGTTCCCGACTATGGATCTTGCCAGCGAGTCCGCCTTGCGGGAAGCTCGCCGCGCCATCGATCACGCCAGGTAGCTCATGATCGCCCGGAGAGGTTATCAGCAATGATCAGCCGCAGAGAATGGATCACCATGATAGGAGCGGCGCCGCTGGTGCGGAGCGCGGCCGCAGCGCTAGCGCCGGCATCGCCGGTTGCGATTGCCCGCTGCGCTTCTTATGACGACGACGTGACCGCGCGCCTGGCCGCCATGTTCGACCAGTTGGGCGGCCTGGAGCGGCTGGTACGGGCGAAGACGGTGACCATCAAGGTCAACATGACAGGCAGCCCGGGGCTGCGCGTGCGCGGCAAAGCTCCCGCGCTGACGCACTACACGCACCCGAGGGTGCTGGGCGCTACGGCTTACCTGATGGGCCGAGCGGGCGCCCGGCGCATACGGATCGTGGAAAGTGCCTGGTCTCTGGCAGGGCCGCTGGAAGAAATGATGCTCGATGCGGGGTGGAACGTGCGCCAGTTGGCTGCCGCGGCTCCGGTGGTGGAATTCGAAAACATCAACGCCTTGGGCAAGCACAAGCGGTACGCGCGTTTCCCCGTTCCGGGCAACGCTTACATGTATCCCGCCTATGATTTGAACCAGGCACTCGAAGAGACCGACGTTTTCGTCAGCGTGGCCAAGCTGAAGAACCACGCGACGTGCGGGGTCACGCTTTCGCTCAAGAACTGTTTCGGCAACCTGCCCGCTTCCATCTATGGCGACGACGCGGGCAAGGACGAGCCCAATGAAAAGCCCACCAGCGGGCGCGGTCTGGTGGGACACGAGGGCACCCGGCGGCCGTCGAAATCGGCGCCGCAGGAACTGCACTTCGGCGCCAGCCATGACCCGGGCTACCGCGTGCCGCGCATCGTGGCGGATCTCGCCCGAGCGCGTCCCATCGATCTGGCGGTGATTGACGGGGTGGAGAGCGTCGCCGGTGGCGAAGGACCATGGGTCGGCGAGCTCCGGCTGGTCCAGCCGGGAGTCCTGATCGCCGGGCTGAACCCGGTTTCGACCGACGCCGTTGCCGCTGCGGTGATGGGATACAACCCGCGCGCCACGCGCGGTGCCGCGCCCTTTCACGCCTGCGACAACACCCTGCTGCTGGCCGAAGCCCACGGCGCCGGCTCGGCCGACCTGGCCCGCATCGATGTGCGTGGCCTCACCATAGAACAGGCGCTCTACCGGTATGGGAGTTAGTCTCGGGCAGGCGGGGATAACGCCGGGCGGGCCATGCAAACACAATGGCGAAGCTCTCTCGAACGGCGTCAATCGGGCAGGGTCAAGCGTTCACGAAGTGCTTTTTCGAGCGCCGAGCATCCTTTGGTAGGCATCGAGGAGTTGCTGCCTCGCGTTCCTCTGCAGCGGCTCCGGCAGTTCGCGCGGCCGGTAATGGCGGCAGAGTTTCACTGTCTGGCGGAGGCTCTCGGCAAACTCGATGCACGGCGGGCAACCGGCCAGGTGAGTTTCAATCTCCTGGCAGGCGCCGGGCGGAAGTTCCAGGTTCAGATGCTCGGACAGCAGTGAAAAGACTTCCCTGCATTTCTCAGTGGGCTCATGCAACGCCATCTTATTTCCCTCACGCGTGGCTGGGCAGAATCCGGCCATCGGTCCGCAGGTATTCATCCAACTCCTGGCGGACCGCCAAACGGGCGCGATGCAAGCGCGTCTTGACGACGTCCTCCGTCAGGTCGAGGATCTGGGCGGTCTCCAGCGTGGACAATTCCTCCATGTCCCGCAACAGGATTACGGATCGGTAGTTTTCCGGCAGCTCGCTAATCGCCCGCGCCAGCACTTCTTTCATCTCCGATTGCAGCATCTGGCGATCGGGCAGCCGGGACCAATCGGCGATCTCGATCTTGGCATGGCCGCCCTCATGATTCATGGCGGGCAGGAATTCGTCCAGCGAGAGTTCCTGGGCCGGAGCGAAAACGCTCTTCCGCCGCTTCATCAGACAGGCGTTCCTGGCGATTCGAAAAACCCAGGGACGGACACGCTCTGCCTCTCGAAGATGGTCGAAACTTTCGAACACCTTGAGCAACGTCTCCTGCGCCACTTCCTCTGCGTCTTCGCGCTGGCCGCACATCAGCCAACTGTAGTGGAAGATCTTGGCCCGGAAGTGTTCCACAAAACGGTCGAACGCCTCCGGCTCTCCGGCAATCAATTGCCGCGCAAGTTCAACTTCGGTGTCGCGTTCCAAGGCCAGTACCGCTTCTCATTTTAGCGGGCCGGGCTTCGAACTAGACTTTCACGAGCGCCGCAGAATGGATCGCGATTTCGATATCTGGCCCTCCCAAGAGCGTGTTATGAATCAAGCAGGACTTCACGGCGCGCAGAAGGCCTACCTGGTGATGATCGTCCAGGCCGGGAACCGACACCTCGATGTGGAACGACGCCAGGCGGGCCGGTTTCGCGGCCTTTTCGGCGCTGACCCGCACGTTCAGTTCATGAGCGGAAAGTTCGCGCGCTTTCAGGTATTGAGCCGCATAATAGGCCGCGCAAGTCGCCAGCGACGCCAACAGGAACTCCGGCGGCGACATGCCTCGATCGGAGCCGCCGTTTTCGACCGGCTGGTCGCAGATCGCCCGATGACCTCGGGCGGCAACTTCGAATTTCGAATCCTCGAGATATCGTGCCGACACTTCCATGAGTTTTTCTTCCTGCCTACACAAAGATGCAAAACACGCGGAAGGGTGACAAGGTGTCACTTCGGCGCGCCAATTGCATCCTCGCAGAAGTTGAACCGGCAGGCGAATGAGAGCAGCCGGAGTTTTGACACGGAGAGGCCCAACTGATGGGGTTTTGGCACGGTTTTGACACGGTTGGGGCCGTTTTGGGCAATTTTCTGTTCTTGTCGCGGAGTGCGGCGAGTCCAGAAGTGTCTTAGAATGAAGAGACCGCAAAATGTCGGGGCGTAGCGCAGCCTGGTAGCGCACCTGCCTTGGGCGCAGGGGGTCGGGCGTTCAAATCGCCCCGCCCCGACCAAACTAATCCGTGCGGGGCATTGGAAAACGTCCGGTCTGTCCCCTAGTTTCCCCAAGGAACGGGTGGCGTGTGTAGGGGCTGTCCGGTGCTGGAACCTAGACGCTTCACGGACGGGGCCGCGCGAGGAACCTATTCTTCGAATTCGGCGGGGGGGCGCATCATCGGACGGTCTCGGAGAGCCACCCGACCTATCAAAGCATTTCTTCAAGACGCTCTTTTAGACCGTCCGACTCGTAGGTAGATAGTCCCGCCATGGCAAACAAGAGATCGTCAATAGCGTCCTGTATGGGCTGGGCATCCGCCGCAAGCGTTGAACGCGCGAATCGGGAAAGATCTGAACCACGTGACGATTCAATCGCAGAAATGGCGCGGCTGCCGATACCAAGGATTGTGGCCAGTGTCGGACTAAATGGTGCTGATGCCGTCAACGGAGATGCCAGATTCGCAACCCCTGCCCATTGGCCACGATCTATCTGAGCAAGTATTTCAGTACGAAGCTCAGCGTCACTCAGGCTTTCGACATTCTTGAAGACCGGACACGGTAAAATATTGACCTGGTATTCATTGACCTTTGAGTTTGAACTGCCTAGCCGAAAATACCAATCTAGCAGCTTACTGTTTAGTAGCGCCAACAACATATCGGGATCGATCCGTGTCTCAGAGTAGGGAATGTAGCTTACCGTATCGAAGCAGTAATGCCCAGCGGGTATCATGCACGCAATAATACGGCGAAAATTGTTCTGTGGTGAACTGCGCTGAAAGCCTAAGCGCGCTGAGCGCCCATGAAACGCCTTCGAATCCGAACCTTTTCCAGAAAGAAATATAGATTCGCGGAGATAAATCGAATCGCCCTGCGATGCATCGCGGAGAGCATATATAGAGATATTTGAGCCCCGCAGAACTAGCGGTCCATCGGTAGGACTGTCGCTCAATGCTCTCCGCTTACCGTCGGTTGTTTCATTGACTTCGCCCTGGTATGAGACACACTGACTCCCTAGCCTAATGAAGTGGCCGGATTTCATGATTCTGGTAGCGAGGTCCCAATCTGCTTGAGAACAACTCACAATCGTTACGTTTTGTGGGTCATAAGTGGGAATCTCGGACGAACTGAGCATCAGGCTTGGTGAGTTAGGCGCAATTCTATTCTCCGGGTGAACGCGAATTTGAAAAGGCCTCGTCCTGTCCTGCTGTGATTCGACACGAATCACATTAACTATCGCAGTGGACAGCTTAGCGTCCCGAAAGACTCTCCGATAAGGGTCATCTTTTTGGGGGAACGCCTCAATGGCGCTGAACGCTCCAACCTTTAGAATTTCGCGTCGGATGCCGGATGCCTGTTCATCGCCCATTATCGGCATCGGCACAATGAAGCCAAGCCCCCCGTTGTCCGACAAGAGAGCCAGCGCACGGCATACAAATAACTTGTAGAGGTTATTCTTGCCAACAAACGAAGGGGCGTACTCGTCTAAGTGCCGATAGAATGCCTTCCACTGCGACAGGTCCCGACCTATCTCCTTATCCGACAGTACATCGTATGGTGGGTTTCCAATAATTGCATCAAACCCCGAACGTCCGGTCTGATTTCCTGGGCGGAAAAACACTTCCGGGAACTCTAGCTGCCAGTGGAAAGGAATGACGCGGTTTTGGTCAAGTGCACCTAGTGCCTGAGAGTATGGCTGTTCCTGTACCAAAACGCTAAGCTTCTTCGGAGTCCTTAAAGCTGCAATTAGTGCTTCATACTCCTTGGGGCCAATACGCGACCCGTCCGGCACAAAGAACGTACCGCACCAAATATCAGCTACTATACGCAGCGGACGGCGGGCCTGCTCGCACTTTCTAAGGAAGAGCCCTTCTTTTTGCTTAACGTGCTCAACAGTGTCTGAGGGAATTGCATTGATTTCCGCAAACGCTCCGATGAGCACGGACAGAGTGTCGCGAACTTGGTCTGTGAGTACGTCTGCGTGAAGCGGTGGCGCACCAGGCAAGTTTCGCAAAGCATCTAGAGCAGCCCCGATCAGACTATCGCCATGGCGCAAGTGGTGATCCAGGAAAGTAAGCGGTTGACCCACGGAAACTGTTTCGAGCCAAAGGGCCAACTTGGCAAGTTCCACAGCAAGCTGGTTCCTGTCGGCCCCATACAAACAGGTCTCTGCTATTCGCCGTTTCCAGTAAGCCAAAATAGATTCATCGCCACTAAGTGCAGTGCCGCTTAGTTCGGCACCGTGTGGATTTGTAGCGATTTGTTCTGCCAGATATTGGCAGGCCCTGATCAGGAAATGTCCCGAACCCATGGCAGGGTCCAAGACCCGCAGACGCAGGACCCGCTCCCCGTATTGGACCTTTAGTGCCCGTAACTCCTCTGCTGCTGTGGGTACTTCATCGCGGGGCGGATGGCTGGCTCGATCTTCTGCGGCCCGAATTTCAGCCGCCAGAATCGTGTCCACCCTGTCGCAAATTGGGCCTAGCGTCTTGTCAATAATGTCGTCAACTATGTGATTTGGCGTGTAATAGCTGCCTGTGGCACGGCGTTCACCCTTATCAGTAAGCAAATATACCGAACCGGCTTCGTATTTCTGGTCCGTCTTCTCGTAGCCAGAAGGGACGCTGGCATTTGTGGGGATAACCTTTTCTTCCTTCCTGTCTGACTGACGATTACGAATGACGCTCATTGGCACGGTGGCAAAATGGGGACGCAATTCGAGAAGTCCTTCATACACGTTTCCTAAATGCTGGATGGCCAAGTCCCGATAATCGACTCTGACGAGACCAGCAGTTGGGTGCACAGGGTCACGCGCTCTTCCTAGCGCGTCGATAACGCGTGCGACGTAGCGGTCAGGCAAGGCCTTGCTCAAGAGGAAGGGGTGTTTATCCGGGTCAAACAAACCACCGTTGTAGGCGGGCACTCGGTACCGCGCGGCACCCCGGTCAATCAAGTCAAAAAGCGCCTGTAGATCCGGCCAGAGCGTGAACTCGGAGGTGCCGTAATCTGGTTCGCGCCCTTCCTTGACTCTGTCCAGGCGGGACGCAATTTCGTCACGGAACCGACTGAGTGAGCGGTTCTCGGTATACTGGCGATCAACGCCGAATGGCAGCAGTTTACGGTCCTCGGCAAATAGAATGAACAGCAAGCGATAAAGCAAAACAAAGCTCTGTTCACGGCAAAGTTCTAAGTCGGCTTCGTGGGACAGGCCGTTAGGCCTGTGAGATAGAAACCCTTGTATGCATAAGCTCAGCGCTTCGAAGACGCGTTCCTTTAGGCCGTCTCCAACACCAAGTCGATAGTCGCTGCTACCTTTGCGAGCGCGCTCTACGAGAGGAACGCGCTCAAGGGTTCGAACATAGCCGTGCGGTGAGAAGAATAGGAAGAAGACCAGGAACTCTTCGAATCCATACCACACTGTTGCTTCCGTTTTCAGGTTTCGGATTCGATCATCCAAGAGTGCTTCCAGGTTACATTCTAAATAAGTTTCAAAGCGCGGCTGGCCGGAATCGTAGATACGAGGCACCAGCCGCCAAATGCGTCCATTCGTCAGGATTCCGTAATCCAACTGGCTCTGAGTCAAGTACCATTCAATTTGTTCGGGGGGATATTCCCGCTGCTGGTCGGTAATGGTCGGCCTGTTCAGTAGCACGTGCCAAGCTTTCGCGTCGGCAACAATCGTAGGATATTTCCAAAAGTCAGGGTTTGTGCGCCCAGCAGCTAAGGCAGACTCCAATTCCGTGTCGGTTCGAAACAGCGCGTAATCCGGTTTTCGGCCACGGAGGTAGGTTTGGTAAAGAAGCCGCCATCCTAGACTTTGAAAAACTGGCTGGATGAAGGCTTGCTCCAAGGCCTGTTCAGCACCATATGATTCGACTCTGCCTTTCTGCACAGCCCACAAAGCAGCGAGTTGCGCCAGGGCTTGTGAGGCTGCGGCGCGGCATTCGGTCCATTCTGGTTCCAGCGCCAAGCGGCGGGTGAGCCAATGGTTTGAGAATAGCTCGCTGTTCTCAATGGGTCCAAGCGATGACGGCAATGGGGGGTCGAGCGGCAAGGCGTCCTTCCTTTACGGCGCGTAGAGAGTAACCCCGCAATTTAGCACACACCAGCGGAGTGCGGCGGCGCGTTTCCCCTTTGTGCCTCGAAGAAAGGATCAGCATTTCGTGCCGGACGTTCCGTAGACCGGATTTCGATGCGACGGCGGAAGACCTGACACTGTGCCCGGCCTTGCGGGTCACGGAAGTGGTTTGATCGGCGGGAGTGGCGCTGCTGGACCTGCAAGCCGTAGCCGGACCGCAACCCCATCATG
Organism: Bryobacterales bacterium; assembly: GCA_963843095.1. Classification (GTDB taxonomy): domain Bacteria; phylum Acidobacteriota; class Terriglobia; order Bryobacterales; family Bryobacteraceae; genus Bog-375. The sequence goes on along the minus strand of CAWJLI010000091.1, from coordinate 13,690 downwards.
GCGGAATTGCAAGTGGGGCCAGTGCGTGGGACCATGAAGGGCGGAACCGCGATGAGAACAGACTGAGGTTCAACCGCACATGGATAAATGCGTCATTGTCGTTGACAATTCCAATATCTTCATCGAAGGGCAGAAGGCATCGGCCAAGGCAAAGGGGGTCGCACCAGATCCGGCTATGCCGAATCGAAGGCCCAATGATCCATCATGGCGAATCGACTTCGGGGGCCTGCTTGCGGAACTCGCAGCGGACGGAGGATACACGCAGCAGTGCTGGTAGGGTCCCGCCCACCCAAGAACGACAGTGTTTGGGGAGCAGCAGAACGACACGGCTTTACCGTGACTGTTCACGACCGATCTTCGGCGGGGAAGGAAAAAGCTGTCGATACGGAATTGGTTGCGCAGGGAACGGAAATTATATGCTGTGCGGCTGGCCCCATGGATCTGGTGATTGCGTCAGGTGACCGCGACTTCGTACCACTCGCCAGTGTGGCCCACAGACGCAATTGGGAAGTGGAGATGTGCGCGTTTTCCGCTTCGTTCAATCCGGGAGGGGACCTTGCAACAGCGGTTGATCGGGTCCGGCCTCTTGACTCTATCGTCCTCAAAATCGGCAGGTGCGATTTCGAATGGCCCTTTCCGGCCTACGCTCCCGGCCACCCGTAGATTGATGCCGGGTGCCCTTGTAGTGCTCCGCAGAATAGCGCCAGTCCGCTGCTTTCACCATGGGGGAATCTTTGGGGAGCCCAGCCCAAAAACAGTTGTACTGGCGCGTATCAGCGCGTAGTCGGGAATTTTGCAACCAGTTGATTACACGGCGGAAGTGCCGAAAACGAAAGGGTTGGGATGACCCCCTGCACTGCCTTGGGCGCAGGGGGTCGGGCGTTCAAATCGCCCCGCCCCGACCAATCTTCTCAATAAGTTGCGGCCCATCTGGGGCCGCCCAAAATCCTCACGTTTCGAACAGCCTGCAAATGTTTTTACCCTGCCTTTCGGCAAACTCCGACTGGCTCAGACCGAGGCGCCGCCGCAACGCACGCACATCAGTCGTCGGAACCCGAACGGTGGTCACTCGCACCGGAATATCTTCACCACCGGCCCAAGCGACTGCCTCCTTCAAACTGGTTATGATCTCCTGACCCACGCTGCGCTGGCCGGCTGCCCTCTTTGCTGTAGTCCGGCTTTTCATTTCTTCCTACCTTTGCTATAGTTCTTCACCAACAAAGGCACGAGCGTCTTGAGCTCATTGCGTTCGGCCTTTGCGAGGTTGGCTTTCTGATTTTTCGAGTAGACTGTTAGCAGGAACACGGGAAACGCTTCGTTATGGAAACTACCCGGATGCCCCGCGCTTCCCTCAGCCCCTGGCTGCCCAGCGAACTTTCCGAACGCCGCCCGACTCCGGAATGACGTCTCCGGCTTCCGGGTTAGCGCCCACGAATGCAATCAACAGCAACCGTTCCTCCTCGGCGAGCAGGCCAGCCGCCTTCCGAAGGAAAAATGGTGTTTCGACGACCGTCATCGGCGCGCGTTCCATCGTCTCTACTATACGCTAAAAGCGCACGCTTGGGGCAAAGACCTTGGGCTGCGGTCTAGTGCGGCGGACACGAGTTTCCGCCATGTCGGTGCCGGGAGGTTGCCGGCGCGTGAGTTCGTCCACTGTAGACAAGTTTGCAGCTGCTGCAACCCTCTGAGATCAATCGCCATGGGTCGCTTTCAGTTCTCCCATCTTCCGTTGCGCCGTCTTGTTCGGGTTCCGTGCGCCAGTCTGCCATCGATTGGCCCCACTTTCCTGGGGTCCCATCGTTGCCACGCCGGCAGAGGGGAATTTGCTACGATTTTGTGCAGCCATGCTCCGCCGTTCCGACCGGCCCATCGCCCCGCGCGAAGCCGCCCGCTACCTGTTGCGTGCGCCCAGGGATGCGAGACGCGATGCCGCTTTCCGCAAAGCCATCCGCCAGATCCCACGCGGAAAGGTAGCCACCTACGGGCAAGTCGCCGCCGCCGCGGGCTACCCGCTTTATCACCGCCAGGTGGCGCAGTTGCTGCGCGGCTCTCCCGTGGGATCTCTCCCCTGGCAACGCGTGCTGGGATCCGGCGGCGCCATCAAACTCCATGGCGAAGCCGCCCTGGAACAGCGCATGCGCCTGGAAATGGAAGGTGTCCGCTTTCGTGGCAAGTGCGTGGACATGGACGTCCACCAGCACCGCTTCCGGCCTTGGGAAATCGAGGAATAGATCGCCGTGCCTGCGCCGCGCTTATGCGGAGTCGCGATTCCGGCCGTTCGCTTCGGCGGCCGCCGGCGTTGACTCGCACGCCTCGCGGCTGGTCTCGGTCTGCCCTTTCGGCCCGTGGCCGCGCCCGGGTCGCGCCTGCGGAAGCTGCTCCAGGCTGGCGATGGCGGCATCCAGGTCCGCCAATTCCCGCCGCAATTCGGAAAGCACTCTTGCCAGGTCCATGTGCGCTCTCCCCAAGATATCATTTCGATGCCCGCCGCGTGTCGATCGGTTTGACTCAGGCGGCGAGACCGGGTGGGTCCCCGACGCGGACGTTGCCGCTCGACTGCACGGTCACATAAATCTGGCCGGGATAGTCGGCGACCGGAAAGGTTGATCTGGCTGGCCCCGGCCACCAGGTATGGTGCGGGTCCCGCATACTGGACTGTGAACGGCTGCCAGACACAGGAAAGCAGGCAGTTAGTTCCCACGGTATCGCTGGCGTAGACTCCGATGATCAGATCGTTGTTGGGCAGTGGAAACCCCAACAGCGTACCGTCGGCCTGGGCCGGCGTGGTCTCGCCGAGGCCAGTCGCCCACCATCTCACCAGACGCGGCAGGCGTTGGCGCGCACCATCGGCTGGCCGGGCTTGCACGCGAAAGCTCTGGCGAACTCCGGCATATTCGAGACTACGCCGTTGATGCGGTACTCCTCGGGCGAATGCGGATCGGTGAGCGCGTGCAGGCGTTTGCTCGCCGGGCGCTCGTCGCCGCAGGCCCATTGGGCCATGCCGATGAAGTAGCGCTGGTCGGGAGTGAATCCATCGATGGGCGCGAGCTTCTTGTCTTTGGTCGCTTCCTTCCACGCGACGTAGGCCAGCAGCGTGCCGCCCAGGTCGGCCACGTCTTCGCCCAGCGTCAGCTTGCCGTTGATCTTGATGTCATCGATCACGGTGTATTCGGAATACTGCGTCGAAACGCACGCGGCGCGCGCGACGAAAGCGTCGGCGTCCTGCTTGGTCCACCAATCCTTCAGGTTGCCCTTGGCGTCGAACTGGCGGCCCTCGTCGTCGAAGCCGTGGGTCAACTCGTGGCCGATGGTGGCGCCGGTGTTGCCGTAGTTGGGCGCGTCGTCCAGCTTCGGATCGTAGAGCGGCGGCTCCAGCACGCCGGCCGGAAAATTGATGTCGTTCATCTGCGGGTCGTAGTAGGCGTTGACGGTGGGTGGCGTCATCCCCCACTCGCCGCGATCCACCGGCTTGCCGATCTTGGCGAGCTGGCGGCGGTTCTCGAAGATGTCGCAACGCGCGGCGTCACCCGCGTAGTCGTCGGGTGCGATGACGACCGAACTGTAATCGCGCCATTGGTTCGGGTAACCGATCTTATTGACCACGCCGTGCAGTTTTTCGAGCGCCTTCTGTTTGGTTGCGTCGCCCATCCAGGCGAGTTGCTGAATGTCGGCCTCCATGGCCCTTTCGATCTCGCGCGTCATGGCGACCGCGCTGGCCTTGGTCTCCGGGGTAAAGGTCTTTTCCACGAACACCTGGCCCAGGGCTTCGCCGAGGTCCCGGTCCACGCGTCGCACGCAGCGCTTCCAGCGCGGTTCGATCTCCTTCACGTCGCGCAGGTACTTGCTGTAGAAATCGAAATTCGCGGTCACAAAAGCCTTGCCCAGATACGCCGCGCGATCGTTCACCAGGTGCCAGCGCAGGTAGGTCTTCCAATCGCCGACGGGACGGGCTTCGATCAGCGTTTCGACTTCACCGAAGAACTTGGGTTCGGTGACGTTGATCACCGCGGGCGCGGGCAGGCCGATGGCTTGCCAGTATTGCGGCCAGGCGAAGCGCGGCGTCAGCCTTTCGAGATCGGCCTGGGACAACTTGTGAAAGAGGTTATACGGATCGCGAAGCTCGACGCGGGTGAGCGATGCTTTGGCCAGTTCGGTTTCGATCGCCATCACGGTAGCGGCTTCGGTGCGGGCGGTCTCCGGCGCATCGCCCAGCAGGCCGAACATGCGGGTCACGTGGTCGAGATAGCGCTCGCGTGTCTCGACCGATTTGGCGTCGGTCTTGACGTAGTAATCGCGATCCGGCAGGCCCAGCCCGCCGGCGTCCGCGAAAGCGATCACCTGCTCGGAGTCGGCAAAATCCTGGTTGGAGCCGAAGCCGAAAAGTGCCGAGCCGGAAACCAGGTGCAGCCGCGCCAAGAGCGGCGCCAGATCGGCGGCGCTCTTGAGGTCCGCGATTTCCTTCAGGCCCGTTTCCAGCGGCCGCGTGCCGGCCTTCTCAATGCCCGCCTCATCCATGCAGGCGGCGAAATAGTCGCCGATCTTCTGCTGGTTGGGCGAGCGGCCCGGCGCCGGCTTGGCAAACTCTTCGAGCAGTCCCCACAAGTACTGCATGTTCTCGGTGGTCAGTTTGCTGTAGACGTTCCAACGCGCCTGGTCGGGCGGAATCGGATTCAGCTTGTTCCAACCACCGCAGGAGAAGCGGTAGAAATCCACGCATGGGTCGACCGAGCGATCGAGAAACTTCAGCTCCAGGCTCGGCGTGTAAGGCAGGGAAGTGAGGGGCCGGTCTTGCGCGCAAAGGAGCGGCGCTAAGACCAGGCAGGCGACGGGCAAAGCACGTGTATTCACAACGGAGAGCGTATCACGCGGGAGCGGCCGTTGGTAAGCGGGGCGGAACTCTGGTGGGCCCTGAAGGATTTGAACCTTCGACCAACGGATTATGAGTCCGCTGCTCTAACCAGCTGAGCTAAGGGCCCTTTCTTTCTATATCAACAACTTACAATAAACCTAACGAACGTTCTTTGGAATGTAGGGACTTTTGCAGGGAATCTGGAGCCCCCGGCCGCTTCCGCTTTGGCTTCGGACTCCGCCTGCCCGAACTGCACTGCGTTCAGATCCTCCAGCCGTTCGAACGCACGCTCCATGCCCTCGGGAGTCGGATGTACATAACGTTGCGACACAGTGACGCCACTGTGCCCTGCAATCCGCATGATGGTGAAGGCGTCCGCGCCAGCTTCTCCGAACCGAGTCAACATGGTGTGCCTTAACGAATGTATCACGAACTCTTGGGATAGCTTCGAGCCGGTCTCTTCAGCATTGCCGCGGCGCCATTGCAGGTTTCGGCCGGATCCCAGATTCAAGAATCAGCAGGCCGCGTCTTTCAACGGTTGCGGTGCGAGAGTGTTACTGTTTCTTGTATGAAAACAGCCTTGTACGGGCGGATCGTCTTTGGCGCGTCGGCGGTGCTGTTCGGCGTCATCGCACTGATGTGGCACGACTCTGACACCTGGCAAACCCTGCGTCAGCTCTGGAGCCTGCCTTTTGGAGCCATCATCGGCGGGTGTCTCATGATCGGTCAAATTGCCGGTGGGATTGGGATGCAGTACCCAAGGACCGCGCGTTTGGCGTCGATCGTTCTCGGCATCATCTATTTGCTTTTCTCCCTGGCCTGCATTCCTGGCGTCGTTGCCGCACCGACCATCTATGTGCATTACGGGAGCTTCTTCGAACAGTTTTGCTCACTCTGTGGTGCGATTGCCCTGTACGCTGCAACCGAGGCAAATGCAGCACGGGCGGTAACGTTCGGGCGAGTGGCGCGCCTTGGACTCGGAGTCTGCGCGATTTCATTTACGCTGAGTCAGATACTCTATCTTCCTGTGACAGCTGACTTGGTTCCAAAGTGGATTCCGCCAAATCAGACTTTTTGGGCGATACTCACGACGATCGCATTTGCACTCGCCGCGATTTCCATTCTCATCAATCGCCAGGCACGGCTTGCGATTCGCCTGATGACCCTCATGCTGGCACTCTTTGGTGCGTTGGTTTGGGTTCCGCGCCTGATCGCTCACCCAGAAGCCCATCTGAACTGGTCCGAGTTCGGCTTGACTTTCCTCATTACAGGGGCCGTCTGGATGGTGGCTGAATTGAGGTCTTTCTGATTTAGGCCAGCATCCGTTGACCGACTTCGATCAGGGCAATCGTTCATTGGCGCTCGCCGGGCCCTGCACGCTCTGCAACAGACGCAGCATCTCTTCTGACGCTGGGCCGTCAGCGCGCGGGTTACACCGCGGATTACACCGAAGCCACGACGGCCTTCAAAATGAAGCGGCCGCAATGAAGCGGTTAAGCGGCCGAGTCTAGCGGGGCCGATTCCGCGAGCGAACTCTCAGGCAAAGCCGGCTGGCGGCCACTCGAGAAAGGTCCTGACACGCGTCAGCGACCTATCCCTACGAGTCGACATCGCGCTGGCCACTCTCCGGAAGTGCGCGGGATCTTTCCATTCTGCGACAATCGAGAAAACAACTGTGCCCCAGTTCCATTACAGCTATTGGTTGGCCCCCCTGCTGATCGCGCTGATCCTTCTCGCCGCCAGTTTGCTCATCCGGGGCCGGGCTTTCCAAGCCATCTACCGCGAGAAGTTTCCTGAGACGCCCCGAGAACGGCTCTTCTGGGCTGCGCTGGGGTTTTTCGTGGCTGTAGCCGTGGTCCGGATCCTGACGTTCCTCATACATAATGAAATCGGCCCATTTCACGACATCCAGATGCGTGGGCGCCACATTCACCACTTGGTATGGGGCATTTTCCTGCTGCTGGTCACGGGCTACGGGTGGCTGCTGCAGGCCGGCACCGGCGACACGGGCTCTCGAACGTGGGTGGGCCGCGTAATGTCCATGGCGTACGGAGTTGGGGCGGCGCTCACTCTGGATGAATTTGCACTCTGGCTCAATCTGCGCGACGTCTACTGGGAGCGCGAAGGCCGCTCTAGCTTCGAGGCGCTCTCGCTCTTCGCCGCCGCCCTTGCAATTGCCGCCTTGGGCGGACCCTTCTTCCGCGCTGCGGCACGCAAGTTGATACAGGCCAAACACGATCAACCGGGAAGGTGATCACTGTCGGTGGGCGTTGGATTTGTTTGGCGGGGCGCGGGCTCTTCGCACCGGGACAACCGATGGACGGCCCTTTTGGGTATGGCTACCATTCGCGGAACCAAAGGCGTTTTTCGGGACGAATCCTTTTGGAAGCCCTGAACCGGAGTTGGATGAGCGCATTGACTGTTCGCAATCGCTCAAGGAAAGAAACGCCGGGTTGCTGGGCCGGTGCGCGTGGAGGATCTTCTAAGGGGTTCCTCAGTCCGCCGGCCTTGCTATTCACCTGCCTCACTCTTCCCGCATGAGTTTGGATGGATCGACGGTGAGGGCTCGCCGGGCTGGAATGGCGGACCCTGCAATGCCCAGCAGCGCCATCGTCAGCACCGCGCCGCCCACCACCGCCGGATCGCTCGGATTCGCCTGATACACGATCTGCCCCAGCAGGCGACTCGCGAAGATTCCCGAGAGCAGACCCACCACCGATCCTACGCCGAGCAGCACGATTGGCCGCCCCACCGCCGCGCTCATCACTTGCGTCCTGCGCGCGCCCAACGCCACGCGGATGCCCAGCTCCTTCATCCGCCGGCTCACGCTGTAGGCCGCCATACCGAAGATTCCCGTCACCGCCAGCATCGCCGCCAGCAGGCCCATGACGCCCAGTGCCACTGTCGCCGCCCGTGCCGGGAACAGCTCATCCCGCAACGAATCGGGCCAGCTCTCGACCGCGATTGGCACATTCGGCGCGATGCCGCGCAGTGTGCGTGCCAGCGCCGCCGCCATCTCATTCGGCGCCCGCCGCGACCGCACCACGAAGACTGTTTCGCTCTGCTCGCTTTGCGACAACGGCACATACACCACCGGCTGTGGCGACTCTTGCATGTCGTGATACTTGCCGTCCTCCGTCACGCCTACCACTTCCGTCAGGTTGCCCGACACAATAAAGTGCTGTCCGATGGCCGGCGTTTCACCCCACATTTTGCGTGCGAAGGTTTCGTTCACGATCGCCACATACGGTGTCTTTGTGGTGTCATGCCATGAGACATCCCGCCCGCCTAATAGCCGCGTACCGGCCGCTTCCAGGTATCCCGGCGATATCGTAAACACGTACGGCGCCAGCACGGAGTTTTTCAGCTTGAACTCTGTCGTCCCCGGCCGGAAAATCGGAATCCCATGCATCCCGCCGGTGAAGGGCGTGCGGCTCACCGTACCCGCGGCCGTCACACCAGGGACGCCCCGCGCCGCCTCGATGATCTGTTTCCTTTTCTCGAGTGCCGTGTCGCCTGTCTGTTCCGCCTGGCTAAGGTCGATATCGGCCAGCATCGCGCCCTGCGGCTGGAAGCCCAGTGGAGTGTGTAGAGCACGCACCATGCCGCGCACCGCGACCAGAGAGGCCGTTACCAGCAGCGTGCAGATGGCAATTTGCGCGCCCAGCAACAGGTCCCTTAGGGCAAACCGGCGCAGGTGCATTCGATCCGCCGGTCCGTTCTTCATCATCTGCAACGGACTGCTCTGCCACGTCTGCCACGCCGGAAGCATCCCAAACAACAGCGTGCTTCCCAGCGTCAACGCGAGACCTGCCAGGTACACACGCGCATCCACGCTTACTGTCAGAGCGCCGACGAACGGCTGCGAGCGGTTCAACACTCCCAACAGCAGCCGCGCGCCCACCAGCCCCGCCGCCCCGCCCATCAGTGACACCAGCACCGCCTCGGTCAGCAGTTGCCGCACCAGCCGCCACCGGCTCGATCCAAGGGCCACACGGAGCGCCAGTTCCCGGTTGCGGTCGGCCGCGCGCGCCGCAAACAGAGTTGCCAGGTTCGCGCATGCCGCCGCCAGCACCAGCAGCGCCAGCGCGGTCACGCTCCAAAGAAATCCGCGAATGACATCGCCGTCGTCCCCGAAGAGTCCCGGATGGATGAGCCGCAGCGCCTGCCCGTCGTCGGTCTCCGGATACTCCTTCGCCAGTTCGGCCGAAATCGCATTCAGATTCTCCGTCGCCTGCCGCGCCGTCACGCCCGGCTTAAGCCGGCCAATCCCGGTGACAGCTACGGACTTCCGGTTATGCAGGAAATCCGACCCCTCCATCACCATGGGCATCCAGTAGTCCGGCCACACAAACCGCTCCGCGCCGTGGAAACGCGCCGGCGCCACGCCAACCACCGTAAACGGACGCTTGTCGAGCTCCACGGTCGTCCCGACTACGCCCCAATCGGCATCAAACATGTTTCGCCACAGAGCGTCGCTCAACACCACATACGGCGCTGAATCCGGGCCATGCTCGTCCGCGGCGTGGAAGAACCGTCCTACCTCCGGCTGCACGCCGAGCAAATCGAAATAATTGCCAGTGACCGCATCGCCGTGGACATTCCTCACCGCGTTGCGCCAGCTCAGTGCCGCATGAGAATATCCATAAATCCCGGCCATGCCGCTGAAGGTGGTGTTTCGTTGCCGAAAATCCTCAAAGGCGGGATACGACGTAGTCAGTAGCCGTCCGATCATCCACTGCTTGTGCCGAATCTGATACAGGCTCTGTGGGTCGCTCACATCGAGCGGCTGCAGCAGGACCGCATTCAGCACTCCGAAGACAACGACGTTTGCCCCAATCCCCAGCATCAGTGTGAGTAAGGCTACGACCGTGAACGCGGGAGACTTGCGAAGCACGCGAAGCGCATAACGAACATCCAGCAGCAGGTTTTCGACAAATGGCAGGCCCTCTTCGGCGTGGTAGTCTTCGCGAATCGCCTCCACAGCCCCGAACCTCAGGCGGGCGTGGCGGCGGGCTTCCTCGGGAGTCATGCCGGCGCGGATGTTCTCTTCAGTCTGGGTCGCTATATGCGATTCCATCTCTTCGCGGAGCCGTTCGTCGCCGCGACGCCTGGTCGTTAAGTTGAGAAGGCGTGTGAATGACCGATTCAGGGCCCTCATGCCAGGTCCTGCGCTTTCACTGCAAAGAAGCGCGCGATGATCGCCGCTGTCTGCTCCCAATCGCGCTTTTCGGCTTCCAGTAATTTGTGTCCCGCACGCGTCAGCCTATAAAAGCGCGCCCGGCGGTTGTTTTCCGAGGGACCCCACTCCGATGCGATGGCACCCTCCTGCTCCAACCTCAGCAGGACGGGATAAAGCGTGCCCTGATTCACCGCGAGCAAATCACCGCTGATTTGCTCAATTCGCCGCGCGATGCCATAGCCATGCAATGGCCCCAACACATCGAGGGTCTTCAGCACCATCAGGGCCAGCGTGCCCTGTTGGACATCCATTTTTTGCTTCATGCCGTCTCGTTTTACCGTGCCGTCATTTGGCTTGCCAACACGAGGATTTCACATGTCCATTGGGAAAGCAACAGGTGTGTGCGCAGCGGGTCACGGAAACTCGGATCACTGCGGTGCTCGTGCGGTTCCGCTGCTCCGCCGCACGAATCCGGCGATCGCATTAAACTCGGCGGAAAAGTTCGGTAACTGACCCGCGCCCTGGGTGTAGCAGCGCTCCAGCGACCATACCCGCGCCGCCAGCCATGTGCGCCGGTTGCCGGCCATCCCGCTAGCCGCGCCAGTCTTCCGAAAGTGCTATGCACGTTCGAGGTCGTCCGCCTACAATCAAATCGGAGAAAGCTGGGCCGCCCGATCTTCCGTATCTGGTGGCTGGTGGCCGCCCTGGCCGGCCCGGCAGCGCAACGGGCGTCGGCCCGCTTCCGCTTCAGTGGCCCTGCCCACGGCCTGTCTGCCGATCCGTCGCATTGTGCGCTATGTGCAGTGGTGCGGGATGCGCGGCATCACGATCGACGAAAGGAGTCGCCATGCACAGGTCGAAACACGGCATGATCATCGTTATTGTTGCGGCTTATCTTTTCCCGGCGGTGGCCGCGCGTGGCCAGAACGCGAGTTGCTCGCTAAGCGCCACCGTTTTGGACCCGAGTGGAGCGGTGGTGCCCAACGCCAAGGTCGTGCTGACCAGCGAGGACAGTGGGAGCGCGCGCGAGACGGTTTCAAACGGCAGCGGCTTTTTCGACATCGTTGCGATTCAGCCCGGCTCGTATTCGTTGACGATTTCGGCTCCCGGCTTCGCCACCTGGGAGCGAAGAACCATCGTGTTCAATCAGGGTGAGAGCCGAGCGTTGCCCGGAGTCGTTCTTCAAGTCAAGGTAGCCATGGAAAAAGTTGAAGTGGCTGCAGGCGCCGAAGCGCTTGCGCCTCCGGACACCGGCGAATCCCGCCAGACCTTGAACGCGGCCATGGTGCAAGATCTGCCAATCGAGGGCCGGGATGCATCCGAGCTGATCAAGATCATGCCGGGCATGGGAATGAACCGTGGTTTGACGCAGAGCGGATGGAACAGTCTGACTACGCAAAGCAATTCGGGTCCGGGAGGACAATACTCGGCTAACGGAACGCAGCCGTACGGGGCGCTGACCATAACTATGGACGGCGCTAATATGCTCGATCCCGGCATCCAGGGAACGCACGTCGGCAATATCAACAAGGACCAGATTGCCGAGATGACACTTCTCAATTCGGCTTACGGCGCCGAATACGCCAAAGGCCCGGTGACCTTCCAGGTGATTGGGAAGAGCGGAGCAGCCCAGTTCCATGGGGCGCTCTATGTCTACGGTCATGTCTCGTCTCTGGACTCGAAGGACGCGTACCTGAAGAGCCAGGGCTACAGCGTCAACTACAGCGCCGTGTATCCGGGTGGCGATATCGGCGGCCCGGTTTTGATTCCCGGCACCAAGTTCAACCAAAAGCGCAACAAGCTCTTCTTTTACATCGCGCCGGAGGGGATGAACCAGGTTCCGCCGCCCCAGGGACACGCCTATTTCGTTCCGACCGCCGAAATGCTGGCGGGAAACTTCTCGCCTGCGTACCTCAGCAGTCTCGGCCAAGGCTTCGCGTCCGCTTACGCCGAAGATGCGTTGCAGCCCACCCTGCACGGCGCCGCGAGTGCCTACCCCGGCGGCCTGATCCCACAGTCGCTGTTGGATCCGACCTCGCTTGCCTACGCGGCGACGTTCCCGGCGGTGAAACTCCCCCAGCCCGATCCGAAGAATGGCTACAACACTTACTTCAACCAAAACTACGAGGTAAATCGACTTGAGTTCAGGGTCCGCCTGGATTACAACATCAGCGACAATACCAGGCTGTTTGTCTCGTGGAACCGCCAGGATGAATTCGATCAAAACCCCATCGGCGTATGGTACTTCCCTTACAACGCTCTTCCCTACCCGTCTGCCATGCCGGCGCATGAGGTTACGCAGGTTTACAGCGCGAACCTCACGCGTATCTTGAGTCCCACGCTGACTAACGAAACAGTAGCCACGCTGGTGAGGTTCCTCAACCCGGTGCGGCTCTCGAATCCATCGGTGGTGAATCCGGCCAAGGTTGGGCTGACGGGATATGAGCCGCTCGTTCCGGACCCGGATACGCCGCAAATCCCGAACCTTACCAGCACCGGCAACGCCGTCCCCGGTTACTATGCGCCGGCGTTCGGCACGACTTTTTACGGAGGGGATTTCGGGAAGATGTCGCTAGCCCCGTCGCTAGGGGACAACCTATCCAAGGTAGCTGGCACGCACTCGATGAAGTTTGGGGCTTACTGGGACTTCGCGGAGAACTACCAGCCTGGCGGCTTGAATAATGTGCCCCAGGGCCTTCTCAACTTCGACAATTCCGGCGCCACCAGCACCGGGAACCTGATGGCCGACTTCCTGACGGGCCGGGTGCAGTCTTTCGAGCAGGTGCCCGGTGTGAGCGTTTACGACATGAAGTACAGCCAGTATTCGCTCTATGCGCAGGACCAGTGGAGAGCGCGTCGAAGGTTGACCCTGACTTACGGGGTCCGCCTGGATCACATGGGACAGTGGTATCCCGCCGGCGGCCCCGGGCTGGCTGTATGGAACCAGGCTTCCTACAACAACACCACGCAGGCGGGACCTTGGACGGGCCTGCTTTGGCACGCCAGAGACAACAGTATTCCGCTCTCTGGCTTCCCGTCGAGGCTGTTTTTCCCCGAGCCGCGTGTCGGGTTCGCCTTCGATTTGCTGGGAACCGGCAGGACGGTTCTCCGCGGCGGCTTCGGAGTGTACCGCTATCAGCTTTCGTTCAACAGCGCCGTCACCAATGGCATCTACGACGAGGCTGTCAACCGGCCCAACTACGTTATCCTGAACCCGGCGAACCTGGGATGGAATTTCGCGCAGTACGGGTTGCCGGATGGAGGCGTGACTGGCTTGGGCAGCAATGTAGCCGCCTTACAACAGGGCGACTCGAGCACACCTTACACGGAGAGTTATAGCTTCACCGTATCCCAACGCGCACCATGGCGATCGCTTGTCGAAATCCAATACTCGGGCAACCGGAGTCGTGATTTACTCGTTTCGGGCAACCTCGGCAATCTCAACAAAACTCCGCTGGGCGCCTATTTCCTGCCCGACCCGGTCACCGGGGTAGTGAACGATCCGCTTTCGGTGGAGGTGCCCTGGCGGGACTACCTTCCTTATCGGAACTACCAGAACGTATTGGTCAGCAGCCACACTGGATATCAGAACTACAATGCGCTGCAAGGTACTTGGAACAAGCGGACCGGGCCCGCCACATTCGTGGTGATGGATGCGC
>CAWJLI010000090.1:0-29544 GCA_963843095.1 Bryobacterales bacterium | reverse complement strand
GGGTGGCACGCCTTTCGTGCTGTCTTCCGTGTAGAGCCGCTTCAGTCCCTTATGGGCGAAGCTCCGTATCCTCATCGGCGGCCTGTAGCCTGTAGCTTAACACTTTTCACGCCGGATCCGCGCGGGTGGTTACTCTGGGTTCTGCAATCGGAGCAGGCCACCCCGCCCTCTGCTGCTAAACTGAACGTTTCATGTCCAAGTTGCCGATCTCGTTGCTGGCTCTGTCCCTGGCGGTGGGCGCGCCGCTCATGGCCCAGCAGGTCCCTCGCAAGGCGGGCGAGTTCACCATCCAGGTTCCGGAAGGCAAGCCCATCTCGCTGGCCGGTTACAAGGGCAAGCCGGTGCTGCTGGCGTTCATTCTCACCACCTGCCCGCATTGCCAGCACGCGGTGGAACTGCTGACCAAATTGCAGCCGGTGTATGCGCCGCGCGGCCTCCAGATGCTGGCCTCGGCCATCGACCAGGACGGGCCGGCAGCGGTGCCCTTGTTCATCAAGAGCATGCACCCGTCATTCCCCGTCGGCTTTGACGACCCCGTCGCCGCGTTGAACTTCGCCGGTTACGCGCTCACCCGTTTGCCCCGCATGCCGATCCTGCTGTTCATCGACCGCTCTGGGATGGTGCGAGAACAGCACGACGGCGCCGAGCCGGTTTACTTGGGCGATCAGGAGGAACAGAATCTGCGTAAGTCGATCGACGCTCTGCTGGCGCCCTCCAAGGCAGCTCCTAAGAAAGCCGCCGTCGCGTCTCAGAAGACGAACTGAGCGCTTGAAACTAATAACCGCTCCCTGACGGTCGCGGCTCCGAACGAGCCACACGGCTGCACGCGAACGAAACACGAGGCTGCACACGGAGCCGCGACCGTGAGGGAGCGGTCCTGCGAGTCTCGGTCGTCCCCTACTCGGCCCCCGTGCGCCGCAACGCGCGGAGGTCGATGCCGAGCGCCTGGCATTTCTTGTAGAGATGGCTGCGCTCCAGGCCGAGCGCTTTGGCGGTGTCGGTCATGCGCTGGCCGTGGCGCTTCAGCTCACCCAGGATCTGGTCGCGCTCGAAGCCATCCACGCGCTGGGCCAGCGTCCGGCCGGATGACGGCGCTCCACCAGCCGGAGCATCTAAAGCTTCGGGCAAAGCCAGGCGTGCGGCCACGGCATCCACCGGGCCATCGGCCAGCAGCAGCAGCCGCTCCACCACGTTGCGCAACTCGCGCACGTTGCCCGGCCAGCGGTAACGAACCAGCTCCCCAATCGCCTCCGGCGTCAGCGGCTTCGGTTTCCAGCCGTTGATCTCGGCCACCTGCCGGGCGAAATGCTCGGCTAGCGGCTGTATGTCCTCCGCGCGCTCGCGCAAAGGCGGCAGCAGCAGCGGAAAAACGTAGATGCGATGATACAGATCCTGGCGGAACGCGCCCTTGGCGACTAACTCGTCGAGGTTGCGATGAGTGGCCACGATCACGCGGACGTCGACCGGAATGGCGCGGTCGCCGCCGACGCGCTCCACCTGCCGCTCCTCCAGCACGCGCAGCAGCTTGGCCTGCATCACCAGCGGCATGTCGCCGATCTCATCCAGGAACAGGGTGCCGTGGTGGGCCTGCTCGAACTTGCCGAGATGGCGCGCGGCGGCTCCGGTGAACGAGCCCTTCTCGTGGCCGAAAAGCTCGCTTTCGATCAGCTCGCCCGGCACGGCGGCGCAGTTGAGGGTGACGAACGGCGACGCGCTGCGCTGGCTGCGGTCATGCAGCGCGCGCGCGATCAGCTCCTTGCCGGTCCCGGTTTCGCCCAGGATGCAAACGCGGGTCTCGCTCGCGGCCACGCGATCCACCTGCGCCATCACGCGGCGCATGGCTTCGCCCGCATGCACAATC
This sequence comes from Bryobacterales bacterium, assembly GCA_963843095.1. Classification (GTDB taxonomy): domain Bacteria; phylum Acidobacteriota; class Terriglobia; order Bryobacterales; family Bryobacteraceae; genus Bog-375. Next base: position 27,683 of record CAWJLI010000090.1, on the reverse strand, counting down.
TCGTGCTTGCCCGACGCGCTGCCGCAGATCGCGGTTCTCTTCCTCGAGGCGCTTCAGCTTGAGCACGTTGTCCACGGTGAGCAGCAGCTTATCGGTGGAAAGCGGCTTTTCGAGAAAATCGACGGCGCCCAGCCGGGTGGCGCGCACCGCCATTTCGATGTTGGCCTGCCCGGAAATCATCACCACCGGCAGCCCGATGCCGGCCGCGCGCAGGTCTTCCAGCAGCTCGAGGCCGTCCTTGCCCGGCATCACCACGTCGGACATCATCAGATCGAAGGGCTGCGATTTCGCCAGCTCGAGGGCGCGCGCGGCGTTGTCGCAGACGGTGGCTTCGTGGCCGGCCAGGCGAAACGCGCGCGAAAGGGATGCCAGCGTGTTGGCATCGTCGTCGACAATCAGTAAGTGCGCCAAATCTGAGGTTAGCCCAACCTAAGGCACCGTGGTAACGCCGGCGGTCTTGCCGCCGCTGCTTTTCTTCGCCCCTCCGCTAGACACCGGCGGCAAGACCGCCGGCGTTACCGTTCACCCTAAGTCGATGCGAAAGGTGGTGCCCTTGCCGGGCTGGCTTTCCACGGAAACGCGGCCGTGGTGATCTGCCACCACCGATTGCACGATGGCCAGGCCGAGGCCGGTGCCGTGCGTCTTGGTGGTGTAGTAGGGCGTGAAGAGGCGCTCGCATTCCTCCTGGCTCAGCCCCTTGCCGGAATCGGAGATCTCCAGTCGCGCGCCCGTGCCTTGCGGCATGGTGCGCACGGTCAGCGCGCCGCCTTCGGGCATGGCATCGATGGCGTTGAGCACCAGGTTGCGCAGTGCCCGCGCGATCTGTTCCGGATCGGCGGCCACAGTGGGCAGGTCCGGCGCCAGGTCCGCACGCGCCGTCACCCGCGCCTGGGCGAACTGCGCCTCAAACAGTTTCATGGTTTCCCCGACCAGCGCGTTCAGATTCACCGGCTGCATTTCCGGCGCGGGCATTTTGGCGAAATCGGAGAAGCGGGCGATGATCTGCTTCAGATTGGCCAGCTCGGCCAGCAGCGTGCGGCTGCCTTCGCGGAACACTTCGTCGAACTCCGCCGGGTGGCTCTCGCGGGCGCGCTGCATGTTTTCGACCGTGATTTGCAAGGGGAAGAGCGGGTTCTTGAGCTCGTGCGCCAGGCGGCGAGCCAGCTCGCGCCAGGCGGCCACGCGCTCGGTTTGCAGCAGGCGCTGACGCTGCTCCACCAGCTCGTGCGTCATGCGGTTGAAGGCCTGTGCCAGTTGCCCGACCTCGTCGCGCGACGTCACCTCCACCGTGGCGTTCCAGTTGCCGGCGGCCACCTGGCCGGCACTTTCGGCCAGCCGCCGCACCGGGCGGGTGACGCGCGCGGTGGCCCAGGCCGCCATCAGAATGCCGGTGAGGATGGCGCCCGCCGCCACCCAGGCGCCATTGCGGCCGAGCGAGTTTTCCAGCTCCACCAGTCCGCGGCGCGAGCTGGCGATCAGCAGCACGGCCAGCAGGTTGTCTTCGACGCCCGTCAGCGGCAGCGCGTGAACCGTCTCCGCCGCGGAGCCGCTGCCCAACGTGGCCACGCGCGGGCGCCGCTCGCGGATCACCCGCTCGATCAGCGGTTGGAACTCCGGCGCATCCGTCGCGGTGTCGGCCGAGCCGGCCAGCAGATGCGGCGCAAACTGCGGTTCCAGGTTGCGATACAGCAGCACCCGCATCCCCGCGGGAAGCACCAGCGCAGCGAGGAAATCCTGATCCAGTTGCTGGCCGCCCGCCACGTACAGTTGCCGGCCGCCGGCATTCACCGTTTCCACCGCCGCCAGCGCGAGCGTGAAACCGTCCGGCAGTTCTTCGCGCCGGAGGAACGCCACGCCCGGCTTCCAACCGGACGGCGCCGCGAGCCAATCCTCAACATACCCGAAACGCACCGGCCATTCCGCCGAAGAGACGATGGAGCCATCGCCGCGAACCAGTTCGAGCAGCCCCAGCCCGTGCGCCCGCGCCATGGCGGAAGCTTCGTTGTAATAGGCGGCGTCATCCGCGGAGATGGCAACGTTGACGGCGGCATCGGAAAGGGCGACGTCCTTCACGGCACGCACGATTTCCCGGCCCCGCCGGTCGAACTCGCGCTGGAATTGCGCCACCAGGAAGTCGGCGCGCTGGCTCTCCAGGCGCTCGAACGCTTTGCGCGTGGCGCGCGTGACCAGCCACTCCACCATCCCTACCGAGGCCACCACGGCCAGCGTGAAGACCACCAGCAGGCGGGTGCGGAACGTCACGGCCGGCCGCCTTCCAGCCACACGTTTTCCAGGCGCCACTCGCCCAGCGGCGAAATGCCCGGCCCGCCTTTGACGCGTGCCGCCACTCCGTAGACATCCGCCAGGTGGAACAGCGGCACCACGCGGAATCCGTCCAGCAGGCGCGCTCGGCGTTGTAGAGCGCATCCGGCGAATCGATGCGTACTGGCGCCGGCAGGCCCAGCGTGGCGGCGATGGCGGCCAGCGCGCGCGGCGGATCGGCGGTGGCGATGCGCACCTCCAGCAGGCGCACATCGGCGGCGCCGGCCTGCGGAACCAGCGAGACTGCCAATCCGGCGTCGCGCGCGTTGAGCGCGATGCGCTCCGCGATCGGCCGCAACGCCACATCTTCCACGCCGATCGAGAAACTGCGCGCCGGCGCGGGAACCGCCGCGGCCAGCCCGCGCGCTTTGGCGGCGTCGGAAGCCGCGTTGAATACGAACGCAAAGCCAGAAAGCCATTGCGGCAGCAGCGCGCCCGAGATTTCGCCCTGCCGTTGCAGCAGCACGTTGAAAATGGCCGCGCGGTCCACCGCCAGCGCCAAGGCTTCCCTTGCACGCGGATCGTCCACCCGCGCACCGAAATCGAGTAGCAACACACGCACCGGTTGCGACACCCAGGTGCGGCGTCCGGCGGGCTGGCGCCTGGCTTCGCTGGGAGGAATCTCGATCATCTCGGCCTTGCCGACGTCGAGATCGATGGCCTGGTCGCGCGGCGGACGCGCCAGTTCCACCTCCACGGAATCCAGAAACGGCCGTCCGCCAGGCGCCTTCTCATCCGCGGCATAGGCCGCGCGCCGGCCGGCTTCCCAGCGCGTGATCGAAAACGCAGGCGCCAGATCCGGCATTCCCGGCCCGAGCTGCGGCGGATCGGCGGTTTCGATGGAAGCGTGAATCTCCACCCGCAGCGTCCCGCCATACCGCGGCCGAGTGGCCGCGGAAGAGTTGATGGCAAGAGCGTAGAAAAGCAAGGAGACGGCCACCGCCTTTGAAAGACGGACTATCGATTTGCCGACAGGCGACGAGCTTCCTGTGGGCCACGCCGACTGCCTGCCGAGCGATGCCAATGCGGCAGGCGCGTTCCGCTTGTCAATCCGCGCGCGCTTAGCAAGCTGCGCAACAAACCTTCGCATCGTGCCACCGCACCAACACTGGCGGATCGAATACCGGCGGGCAAGCTACTCTCCCTTTACCCTACTCTCGGTGCTCATCGAGTGTCTATCAGTGGCACCAATATTCTTCCGCATCGGTCTTTACGATCCGCAGGCCAGCGTAACCACGTAAGCTTCGTATCTGCCGCTAGCCAGGTTGCGAGCGACAGCCAGAGCCGAATCCGGACCGGCCGTCCACAGCGCCGTCACCGGGCCGGGAAACAGGATCGGCGCCGTCAGCGGGCTGGCCGTCCGATCCACCACCGCCCAGGATTGAATGGCGTCAGGTTCGCTGGCGTCGCCGGAGCGGGTGGCGAGCACTTGCGTGGCTGCGCCGCATCGTCCATCGATGCCGGCCACATCGCTGCCCCAGGAAGGCATCGTCGCCAGCGCATTGAAATTGCTGTCGAGCAGTTCCGCGCGGCCGTCCGCCAGAGCCAGCAGCCAGTAAGTGGAGGCGCGATCCTCGACCGCGGCGGCGGAGAAGAACGGCGGCGCGGAGCGGGCAGCGCCGCTTTGCGTCACCACGCGCCCATCGAAGTAATTTCGTCCCGGCGCGAAATTGGCGGCCAGCGAGCGCGCGGCTGCCGGAATCGAGCATCCATGGCTGATCGCCCTGCCCGGCAGTCCACGCTCAACTCCGGCTCCATGGCGCCCTGGCAGGTGAAGCCGGGAAGAAACGCCTGGAAGCGCGGCGCGCTTAGGTGCAGGCGGCCGCGCAGGTCGCGAGGCCACGGCCCAGGCGGCGTCAAACGCGCCGATTGACGCGGCTCCCAACGATTCTCGTGGCGCGCGAGCAGCGTGATCCGGGAGGGCGCCAGCACCAGCATCGCGTCGCCGGAGATCGCCAGATCCAGAATCTGTTCCTCCTGCTCCCAGACCAGCTTCTTCTCGAGGCCCACGCCGGCCACTGCCGATTGTCCCGCAGCGGCGCGCTTCCAGGCGGCGATCCACACCGTGCGCTCGTCGCCTTTGCGCGCTTCTTCCACCAGCAGATAGTCGGTCGCGTTTTCAGAGAGTGTGAGCGACACATCCACCGCCGCCGGGCCTTGCCCCAGGCGCCCGCCCGCCTGTTGCAGCAGCTTCTCGAATGCCGCCCGCAGCCGCGCCACGTCGGCCGAATCGAGCGACGACGCATTGCGGCAGGTGACCGAAACCGGCGTGCCCGCGCCCGCCAGCAGCGCCGTCTTGCCGGCCAGCTCGCGCACCGCGCCGTCGAGGTTCTCAGCGGCACTGGCCAGCGGAGCGGCCCACAGCAGAAGCGCGGCCCAGGCCGCGCGCCTCCCATTCACGGCTGCGATCATAGCACATCGCGATTGCGGCTCCCGTCGATGACGCGGATGATGCCGCGCAGGCAGCCCCGCGCCACGAAGAACGAGAGCGGCAGCGTGACCGCCGCCATCACGATACATCCGAAAAAGTTTTCCATGGTTGCGCTCCGCAAATGCTTCCCGCCCGCGTCTACAGCGAGCCGCCGCCCACCGCCGCGGCCGCGAAAATCTGCGCGGTTTCCGGCGTGGCTTCGTCGTACAGTTCCACCGCATCGCCCACCGAGACCATCTCGAACAACTGCTCCACGTCGTGATTGCGCATGCGAATGCAGCCATGCGATGCATTGTGGCCTACCGAAGCGGGATTGTTGGTGCCGTGAATGCCGTATCCTTTGACGCTCAAGCCGAGCCACCGCGTGCCCAGCGGGTTGGATTTGCCAGGCGGAACGATGCGGCCTTTGGTGTACCAGGTGGGATCGGGGATGCGCTCGACAATCTTGAAAGTGCCCGCCGGACTGGGGCTCTTGGGAGCGCCCACCGCGGTCGGGAAGACGCGCAGCACGCGTCCCGCTTCCATCACCGCCAGCTTGCGGTCCGGAATGCTGACGACGATACGCCGCGCGGGCCGTTGCTTGTCCTGAGCCAGCGCTTCCGCCGCAACCATCAGCATGATGCCGGTCAGTGTCGCCATTTTCCTGATCTGCTCTTCCGTTTTGAACATCTTCCTCGTCCTCCGTACGCGCAGCAGGATGCAGCCCGCAGACCAAAGGCTAAGTGACTGAAAAATAGATACTTGCCAGTCAAGCCGGCGTGTCACGGGAAACACGCGTGTACAAATCGGTACGCGAGCCTCTCGCCGGATGGCCGAAAACCACCGCGGCGGTGCAGGGCGGCCAGGCGGAAGTGCGCCAGTCCCTGGTGTTTCAATGACTTGCGTATGGCATGCGGTTTGCAACTACCTAGTGCGTGAGCCGCTCCGAGATGGCGGCGGAACCAAGGGAATCCAAGGAGGAGTTATGAAAACGAAATTGCTTGCGTTGTTGCTTCTGGCCTGTGCCAGCGCGTTCGCCGCGCCGCGCGTGTTCGTAGGTATAGGGTTCGGCGGCTACGGCTACCACCCCGTGTACCCATACCGCGCGTACGTTTCCGCCCCGGTGGTCGCTTATGCCGCGCCCGTCCCAGCTTACTATGCGCCGCCCATTCCGGGTCCCGGCTATGCGTGGATTGCCGGTTGGGGAGGCCATGCCGGTTACTGGGCTCGGCGGCCCTTTGTGGGCGCGGCTTGGGTCGGCCCGCGGAATTTCGGTGGCCGCTATTATGCCGGTCACTGGCGCCGGTAACGACGCAACAATTTCAACCGCTCGGAGGGGGCCGGTGGCGAAGCGCGCCATCGGCCTTTCTTTGTTGGGATCGAGAAAATCTAACCGCTCGTCCGGCTTTCGCTTGAACCTTTCGCCCATGCGATTGTGCTCGCCGCAAACGTTTCTGCGCGATCACTTCGCCCAGTGGGGCGTCGGGGTGTTTTTTCCATTCCTTGGGCGCCTTGGACAAAACAGACGACTCGATCTCGTCTGCCTCGTCCACGTCGACTTGCGTCGGTGCGACTGGCAAGTGCGAATCCTGATGGTGGCGATTCGCTCGGTTGCGGAGCTTCTTTTGAAGGGGAATGCTCTTACGGGCTCCATGCGGAGCCTCACCGTAAACGTTCCGGCGATCCTTCTCCAGGCTTAGTCTCTTCTTCTCATCTGGCGTGCGTCGCCGCATGATCTGATTCTCCGCCAACACGCGCCCTCAGACAACCCCCGCCTTTTCCCCATGTTAAAATCAAACCGAAATCACTCAAGAGGTTCCCCCATGTCCCAGGAGACGGATCTTTCCCGTCGCGATTTATTGAAGACCGCCGGCGCCGTCGCTGCCGTAGCCGCCGCCATTGAAGGCGCCCCAGCTATCCAAACCGTGAAAGCCGCTAACGACCAGGTGCAATACGGCATGATCGGCACCGGCAGCCGCGGCAGCTACCTGCTCAAGCACCTCAAGAACATTTCGACCGGCCGCTGCATGGCTCTGTGCGACCTGCAGCAGACCGCGCTCGATCACGGCGTGCAGACCATCGGCAACAACCCCGCAACTTACAAAGACTACCGCGAGTTGCTGGACCGCAAGGATCTCGACGCGGTCTTCGTCATCACCCCGCTCTACGTGCACTATCCGCTGACGCGGGACGTTCTGTTGAGCGGCCGGCACGTCTTCTGCGAGAAGTGCCTGGTATTCAAGCCGGATGAGGTGCACGCGCTGCGCGCGCTTTCTCTCTCGCGGCCGAAGCAGGTCATGCAGACCGGTTTGCAGCGGCGCTACAGCCAGTTCTACCAGATGGTGAAGGACATGGTGGATAAGGGTATCCTGGGCAACGTGCATCACATCCACGCGCAATGGCACCGCAACCAGATCAACAAGCCCAGCACGTTGTGGACGATGAAGCCGGGCGGCCCTTCCAACGTGTATAACTGGCGTCTGTACCGGCAGTTTTCCGGCGGCCTGCCTGCCGAGCTGACTTCGCACCAGGTGGATGTCTCCGACTGGATGCTCGGTTCCACGCCCGAATTTGTGATGGGTCTGGGCAGCCTGGATACGATGAAGGACGGCCGCGACGTCTACGACAACATCCAGTTGATCTACCGCTATCCGAACGGACAAAAGCTGACCTATTCCTCCATCAGCACCAACCAGTTTCTGCCCTGCTTCAACGGCTCGCGGCCGGAGATGGGCGAGGTAATCATGGGCACCGATGGCACCATTGAAATCACCTTGGGTGACGACTTGCACAAGCCGGTGGCCTGGTGGTATCGCGAGCCGCCCAAAACTGCGACCGTCGCCAAGGCCAATGACAAGAATCAGCCGTTCGTGGCCGGCGCCACCATGATCGCTTCCGGCGGGGCCAACGGTCCGATCCCGCTGATGACCGGCGACCTGGCGTTCGACGGCAAGGAGAGCTTCCTCGAGCGTGAGGTCAAGTACGCCCGCCGCTGGTTGTATTCGAAAGGCGTCTTGGTGCAGGAGGAAGAGCGCAACCCCGTGGATATCGAACTGGAAAGCTTCTTCCAGAATTGCCGCGACGGCGGCCGCCCGAAGGCGAATCTGGAGATCGGCATGGCCGACGCCGTGGCCGTGATCCTATCCAACCTGGCGATGGACGAAGGCCGCAAAGTCTATTTCAACGAAATCGACAAGATGGGCATCGCTCCCGACACGCACCGGAACTCGTGAGCCGGCGCACTCTTTGCGGGCTTACCGGATCGCCACGGTGACCGCGTTGCTGATGGCGCCGCCGGCCGAGACCTGAAGATTCTGCGTGCCGGATGGCGTGCCCGCGGGGATTTGCACGTTGATCTGGTACAGGCCGGCGTATCCGGGAGCAAGGCCGGCATAAGTGACCTGAGCCGGCGCACCGGCCACATACGCTTGCGCCTGCAACACGGTCTCCGCAGGCGGAATGGGACCGGCCGCTCCCGTAACTCCGGGCGGATTCACCGCGCCCAGACCCGTGCCATATACCGATACGATTTCACCCGCCGCGGCGGGATTGGCGTCGGTCACCACTTGCCCGGTGAGACCGTGTTCGATCGCGCCAGCTCCGCTTCCGGTCGAGTTCAGCGTGAAGATAGCCGGAGCCGAGGGCGCGACCGCTGCCTCCAGCGAAGCCGTGCCTGCACTCGAAGTCACCTGAATCTGCGCCGTGCCCGCCGCTGTTTCGAACGGGATCTGGGCGTTGATCTGGATCGGAGAAACGTACAGCAGGGGCGCGGCCACCCCGTTCACAAAGACGCTCACATCCGAAAGCTTCAAAGGCAGAGGCGGCGCGGTTGCCGACGCGGGCGTCACGGCCAGCGCCGTCCCGAAGATGCTGAAGATTTCGCCCGGCGAGACCACGGTGCCATAGCTGGCCGCGTTGGTCACTCCAGCCAACGCGATGCTCGGCCCCGCTCCTTGCGGCGAGATCTTGGCCAGGAAAGCATCCAGACAGCCGCCGTCGGCGTTGGGGCAAAAGCTATATTGGAAGGCGTACTTGCTGGGGAAATCCGACGAACCGGTCGAACCCGCAACGTATGCGTTGCCGGCGCCGTCGGCCGCAATGGCGTAGCCGTTGTCGTTGCCGCTGCCTCCCAGGTAGGTGGAATATTCGAGAGCGCCGGTCTGGCCGTTCCAGGCCGCCACAAAGGCATTCGTAGTTCCGGCCAACGCCGATTGGATTGCGTTCACCGCCGGGAAATCGTTGGATGCGGTGGTGCCCGCGATGTAAGTGTTGCCCGCGGCGTCGGCAGCCACTGCGTAGGCTATGTCGCTGCCGCTTCCGCCCAGATAGGTCGAAAAAATCAAACCGGAGCCATCGCCCTTTAACTTAGTGGCAAAGGCATTCCCGGCGGCCCCTCGGAGCTTTGGCTGGGAAGCCTGGCTGAGCGGGAAATCCGTCGAATAGGTCCATCCCGTCAGATGCACGTTGCCGGCCGCATCGAGAGCGATCGCCTCAGGCCAGTCATCGCCGCTGCCGCCGAGATAGGTAGACCACACCAGGTGTGAACCCGTGGGATCGAGGACCGATACGAAGCCGTCCCGTTCTCCCGCGATGTGCGGCTGCATCGCGTTGGCAATGGGGAAATCGAAGGAGTCAGTCCAACCCGTGATATACGCTCGTCCGGCGCCGTCCACCGCGATTCCGTATCCGAGGTCCGACCCGCTTCCGCCGAGATACGTCGAGTAAACCAGCTTCGCTCCGCTGCCGTCCAACTTCATCGCGAAGGCATCCGGCTGGAAGCCATTGGCGGTGGCATAAATCGTTCCGGCCGAATCGGCCGCCAGCGCCAGGATTTCTTCCTGCGGCAGCCCCGTGGCCGGTGGCCCCCACGTCGCGCCGGAATCCCGGCTGACGAGAATGCCATAATCCGTGCCGGCCCAAACCGTGGTGTGGACCGCCGGGTCCACGAGGAGGCAGTTATCGGACACTAGATTGTTAAAGGGATTGGGGGGCAGACCGGGCCATTGCCCTTGCGTCCAGTGCGCGCCGCCGTCGGTGGTTCGGTAAGGCGCGAAATTAACCGGCGTTGTAGCGTACAGCGTCTGCGGATTGACCGGATCGATGACCAGCGCACCGATCTCGACGATTTGGTTGAAGCCATTGGTCATGGCAGTCCAGGTCACACCTCCATCCAGACTTTTCATGACACCGGAAGAGGTGGCAGCATAGAGAGTCATTGGGGTCTGCGGGTCCAAGACTACGCGGGTAACGTAGTAGGGGCTGTTCGGCGGCGCCGATAGGCCCGTGATGTTCCAGGTGGCGCCGGCGTCCGTACTCTTATAGAGCGCTGAGTAAGTGCTGTATACCGGTGAGTCAGTCGCCCCCGAGGACGCTGCGTATAGTGTAGCCGTGTTGAGCGGATCAATCGCGATGCTGGTCACGAATTCGTTGGCGCCCAATCCCGAGAGCGTCCAGTCCGCGCCGCCATCCGTGCTCTTATAGACTCCGTAGTCGGTTCCCAGGTAGAGGGTTTGGGAATTAGATGGATCGACGACGAGCGAACTGAGCAACAGATCGGGCCCCGGTAAAGAGCTCTGCGGTGGCAGCCCATTCTGAAGTGCCGTCCAGGTTGAACCTCCGTCCGTGCTCTTATAGAGCGCGTCCTGAAAACCAAAGTAAATCGTCTGGGGGTTCACGGGATCGGCCGCGATGATGCCAGCCGAGACGCCCGTCAGATTACCAGCCAAACCCTGCCAGCTCACTCCTGAGTCCGCCGATTTGAAAATGCTCGCTGCGGCCATGCTGCTCTGCAAGGCATTCACCACCGGCAAGGGGCCTCCCCACGATGTCCCGGTAGTGCCCGTCAGATACACAGCGCCCGTCGAGTCCACGGCCACCGCCGAGCTGGTAACCGGCAGGAAAGTCGCGTAAATCAGCGATGAGCCGTCCGCGCTGAGCTTGGCGACGTACGAACCGGGCAACTGCACCGTGTAACCGGCCAGCGGAGCCAGCTTGGGAAAATCGGTTCCGCTCGGAACCCCGGTAAGATATACGTTGCCCCCCTGGTCGACCGCCATTCCGGCCAGCGAATTCCACCCAATGCCGCCGAGGTAGGTCGAAAACAGAAGCGCGCTGCCGTCGCTGGTGAACTTCGAAACAAAAACGTAGGGGCACGGTTGGGGTGGCGGAGAGATCTCACATGCTCCGCCCGGGGATGCCGGCTGGAAGGCACCTGCGGTGGCAGGGAAATCCGTCGATGACGTCGTGCCGGCGACATAGATATGGCCCGCTCCATCCACCGCGACCGCGTTAGCCGAGTTCCCGGCGCTATCCCCGAGAAACGTGGAGAAGCTCAGCACCGGATCGATAGTCAGCGGGCGCGTGCGGTCGTATTCGCCCAACTTGAATCCGACGCCGTGGTCGCTGCCTAGCGTGAACGCGCCGCCAATCTCGCGTGTTGCGGCGCCGGACAACTGATAGACGCGCGGTTTGTGCTGCCGGATCTCGCGGCCGCCCACGCGGACGATGAGGTCGCCTTCCGCATCGATGCGCAGGTCTTGGGTGCCTTCGAAACGCAGACGGATCGCCGCCGGGTCGCCACCCGGCGCCACTACGAAATCGTATTCAAGCTGGCGGTCATTTCCATAAAAGACCAAGTCGATGCCGGGATAAATGCCCGGATATTTCACCCGTGCATAGTTCGGGATGTTAGTCCGCCAGTTATGCGGGTCTGAGCCTAATAGATAATTGCTTTTGCCGGGCTGCGGATCGATTCCGATCGGGGCAGCCGCATGGCGCGCACCGGCGGCCAAGATGCGCAGGGTACTGTCGGGATTGCCGTTTTCGCCCTCGAAAATGAGCGTCGCCGATTCTCGCGTGAGGAAAACGGCGGAATCGCCGCTCCGTGCCAGAAACTGGACCGAGGCGCCGGCCTGGCCGCGGTTTGGCTCGAAGTGCAGGGGAAGACTCGCGAATGCGAGTGAGCTGAATAGCAGCACTCCTGCGCAACCATGAGACACAACCGGGTCAATGCGACACATGCTCCCTCTTGTGACCGACTGGAAATCATGCCAATTAGCGTTGGCACTGAGAGGTTACTAGCAGTTCGATAACCAGCCAGAGCCGGGGCGGGGCTGGCCGCGAATGAATCTGCATCGGACCGCGCGCGCGGGCATCTCTACAAGTGTGAGGCTATCTACTCTGCTCCCCGGATTCCCTTTTCTTTCGAAACCGCTCTCCACGGCTTCCAGCATCCACGAATTCACCCTGAATTCCATCGACGGCCAGCCGGCCCCTTTGGTGCGATTCAAAGGCAACGTGATCCTGATCGTCAACGTGGCCAGCCGCTGTGGTTTTACGCCTCAATACGCAGGCTTGGAAGCTCTGTACAACAAATACAAGGACAATGGTTTGGTCATCCTGGGATTTCCCGCCAACAATTTCTTGTGGCAGGAGCCAGGGAGTAACGAAGCGATCCAGGCATTCTGCTCCACTAGGTACCACGTCACATTCCCCATGTTCGCTAAGGTTTCAGTAAAGGGAGCCAACAAGGCTCCCGCTGTATCAGTTCCTGACCGACAAGAAGGCCAATCCATCGACGGGCGGCGAGATTCGCTGGAACTTCACGAAGTTTCTGGTGGACAGAAACGGAAAGGTGATAGCTCGTTTCGGCTCCAAGGTGGCTCCTGAATCTCCCGAACTGATCGGTGCCATTGAAGCAGCGCTTGGGTAGAGCGGAATCGACGCTCTACCAGTCCGAATATGCCGTGCCGTCCAGGCCCTTCTTGTCCGAGCCGCTGTGCACGTCGAAGATGCCGGGTTCGGCCTGGTTGAGCGCCTGGCTGGCGTCTTCCATCACGATCTTCCAGCTCGAGTTGTCGCCGGTCATCGGGTCGATGGGCACATCCTTGAGATAGCCTTCGCTCACCAGGTCCTGCAACGCCTGCGGCGCCTTTTCCTTGTCGTAGGTGTAGTTGTCGATCACCGTGCGCAGCGTGAACAGGTTGTTGGCCAGCACGCTCTCCTTGGCGCGAATAATCGACTTCTGGTAGATCGGGATGGCCATGCTGATCAGGATCACGATGATCGTGATCACCACCATCAGCTCGACGAAGGTGAAGCCGCGGCTCCCGCGCCGCCCGCGCTCACCACTCCGAATATGCCGTTCCATCGGGCGCCTTCTGGTCGGTCTTGGTGTACACATCGAACACGTTCTGGCCGCCCCAACTATTCGACTTGGGATCGTCCTGATCGCTGCGCAGGCCCCATTCGGTTGTGTTGGTGAACGGGTCGCGCGGAATGCGGCGCAGCAGTTTGATCTTCTTATCGTCGGCGGAACTGCCGAGTTTGACTCCCTCCACCAGCGACTCCAGCGTCTCGGGCCAGCAGTTGGTGTCCTGCCTGTGCGGTCCGAAAAACCCCAAGTCGCAGTAGTCTTTGTACTTGTCGATGGCCAGGCGCATGTCGTCGAGCGCATACCGCAACGCGCGCTCGCGCTGTGCCCGCACCTTGGCGCGCGCCAGCGGCACCGCCATGCTGGTGAGGATCAGCATGATGGTGAAGGCCACGATCAGCTCCACCAGCGTCAATCCGCTTTGTCTCCGCCGCCGCATAGCGCCTCTCACTTTACCGTGACGGTGAGCTGCGGGCTGCCGGTATGAATGACGCTGCCGCGGGCATTCTTCACCGCCAGGGATTGAATGGTGACGGTGCCGCTGCCGGCGGCCACCGCCTGAAAGTCGAGCGTGACCAGCGTGCCCGAGGCCGCCGTCACACCGGGGTTGTCCGGGATCACGTTGAGAATCACGCTGGCCGCTCCGCGCTCGTTCTGAATGTTCTTGTTGAATACCGGTTTCTGGCCCGCGGAAGAAAGCAGGCCGCCCAGCGTGATGTCATTCAGGTGCAGCAGCTTCGGGTCGAACTCGAAAATCATCGGCGCGGAAGCCACGTCCAACCCGTTATCGAGCGCCACGGCCACCGTGAAAGTACCGCCGGCCGCCGCATCCACGTGCCCAGGCTTGAAGTATACCCGTGTCGGGCCGTTGAATTCGGCCGTCGGAGAGCCGCCGGTGGGCGGAGGCTCGGCACCGGGCGCGAACGGCGGCGCAGTCGCCGGCGGCAGACCCGCGGACGGCGGAACCGGCAACGGGTTGCCGACCGCCGGCGCGGTTGACGGAGGCGCCGGGCTCGGCGGGGGCGGAGGCTGCATCTCGGCCACCGACGGCGCCTGCGCGGCGGGGCTCTCCTGCGGCCGCGGCGCGCGGGTGAGATGAGTGATGGTGGTGGTGCCCACGGCGATGGTGCGCAGGTTCTCCGCGGTGATTTCCGGCTGACGGATTACATGCGGAATCACCACGATCATCAGTTCGTCGCGGTTGTGGTTGATGCTCGACCCCTTGAACAGGTTGCCCAGCAGCGGAATGCTCGCCAGTCCCGGAATTCCGGTGACCGTTTTGTCGTCTTCGGTATTGATCAGTCCCCCCAGCAGCCCCACTTCACCCTCTCGCATGCGGATGTCGTGCTGCACTTTGCGCTGGCCGATCACCGGCTGGCTGATGCCCCCCACGTTGACGTAACTGGCGACCGTCGAGATATCCAGGTCGATGTGCATGGTGACGTCGCCGTTCGAATGCACGCGCGGCGTGATTTCCACGTTCACACCCACGTCCTGGTACGTGAACTGCGTGTTCACCAGCGGATTGACGCCTACTCCGGCCACGCCCGGCTGGAAGCTGCCGGTGGCAATCGGTTCCTTCTCGCCGATCTTCAGCGTCGCTTTGACATTGTCCACGCTCCGCAGTTGCGGCGCTTGCAGAATCTTCGATCCCGCGTCGCTCAACGCGGCCTGCAGCAGCGCGCTGGGCAGCGTGGTGGCAAAGTCCGAATTGCCGATGTGGGAAAGCTGGTTGAGCGGAACCATAGTACCCGTCGTGCTGCTGCCGGTAGTCCCCGTGGTGCCGGTGGTGCCAGTCGTGCCGGTGACAGTGGTGCCTGTGGTGCCAGTGGTGCCGGTAGTGCCGCTGCTCTGCACCTGGATGCTGGAGCGCGGGTTGAAGGTCAGCGGCAGGTTCAGACCGGTGGAGGCGATCGCCGCGGTGACCTGCTTGCTGAAGGTGGTGCTGGCTTCGATCACCATCAGATCCACCACCACTTCGGCCTTGGGTTTATCGACGTCGTTGATGATCTTCTCCGCCAGTTCCACCTTGTCCGCCTCGCCGCGCGCGATGATGGCATTTTGCCCCTTATATTGGGCGACCTTTTGCAGATCGGCCACGGTGCGGAGTAAGGTCACAACTTCGTTCAGCTCGGCGTCGCTTTGAATATTCTGCAGGTAGAAGACCTTGACCACCTGCTCTTCGTAGTCGCGCCGCTTGTTGGGGTTCTCATTGGTGACGAAAATCGTGTTGGCCGAAATCGGCTTCCAGAACGATTTCGTGAGCACCGCCAGATAATCCAGCGCCTGCTCGATGGTGGAATCGTTCAGTTCCACGTTGAACCCGTCCTTCGCCGGGTTCTGGTATTCGGGATCCCACAGCAGATTGATGCCCGCGTACTTGGCCACGGTGTCGAACAGGACCTTGGTCTTGTTGTTCATCTTCAGGTTGATGGGCTGCGGATTGAGCGGCTTCAGCTCGGGCACGCCCATCAGCCGGCCCAGCCGGCCCTGTTCCTGCTGATTGTATTCCTGCACCGGGGTCAGGGCGCGCTCCGCCGCCGGCGCTTCTTTGCCGGTGACTGCCTGGCGCTTGCGTTCGCGCTCCAGCATCTGCCGCGTGAGGTCGACTTCCTGAGCGGCGATGGCCGAGCCTGGGTTGATGCCGTACGCCTTCTGGAACTCCGCCAGGCTCTCGTCCAGTTGCCCCTGGCCGCGCAAGCGCAAGCCCTTGTCGACGTGTACCTGCGCGCACTGGAAGCGGGCTTTTTCGGCGGCCATCTGGTAGGTCAGTTCGGCCGGGTCTTCGGAAAGCGCCTTCTCGTAAGAGGCCAGCGCCGTGTCCCAGTCCTTCTTGCCCTCCGCGATCCGGCCCTCGGCCAGGAACTTGTCGCCCTTGCGGGTTTTGGCTTCCAGAGGAGCCAGCGGCGCGAGCATCGCGGCGGCCAGCCAGACTGCGGTTAAACGATTGAAAAAAAGCATGTTCCTGCTTCCGTCGGGCCTTGCGGCGAACGCCTATGCTAAGATGAAGTCGCACTTCGCTTGTCCGGGGACATCTAAAAGCATTGACGCGCCTGGGGCTCGCGGCGTGGAGAACAAAATTGGCGGACGAGAAAGACGCGCGGTTCAAGATCCTCAGCGATAACCGGCAGGCCCACCACAACTACTTCCTGATGGACCGCTTCGAGGCCGGCATGGTGCTCACCGGGACCGAAGTCAAGGCCGCCAAAGACGGCAAAGTTCAGCTCAAGGACGCCTACGGCGCGGTGATCGCCAACGAAGCCTGGCTGCTGAACGCGCACATCAGCCAGTACTCGCACGGCAACCGCGAAAACCATCCCCCCGTCCGCAACCGCAAGCTGCTGCTGCACCGGCGCGAAATCGACAAGCTGCTGGGCATCACGCGGGAAAAAGGCCTGGCGCTGATTCCCGACCAAGATCTACCTCAAGCAAGGCCGCATCAAGTGCGAGCTGGCGGTGGCCAAAGGCAAGAAGCTGCACGATAAGCGCGAAACCGAGCGCGCCCGCACCGCCGAAGCCGAAGCCCGCGCCGAGATGCGCCGGCGCGCGTAAAGCCGGCGCCCAAAAAGCGCAAAATCGATCAAGCCCTTCCGCGCTCGCTCGCTTACACTCTGGGTTGGGAGGTGCGCCACGATGAAGGCATCCACCGAGCAGGATTACTACGAGCGGATCGTCCGCACGCTGGTATTCATCCAGGGGCATCTGGACGATGACCTGGAACCGGACCAGGTCGCCGCCGTGGCGGCCTTTTCGCAATTCCACTTTGCGCGCATTTTCCGCGGCCTCGTCGGTGAAACGCTGAAGGAGTACATCCGGCGGCTGCGCTTGGAGCGCGCGGCCCGAAACCTCAAGCAGCGCGACGAGCCCGTCACTCAACTTGCATTCGAAGCCGGGTTCGAAACTCACGAATCCTTCACGAGGGCATTTGGAGCCATGTTTGGCATACCACCTTCCGCTTACCGTGCCGCACACAAGCCCGCCCCAGAGACGGCTTCCGGCACTCACATAGACGATGTGGCGGGTTACCATCCGCCGGACTACGGAGACGTCCCGCCGCCGGAAGTCAAGGAACTGGCGCCGGTGCGGGTGGTTTTCCTGCGCCACGTCGGTCCGTACAGCCAGGTCGGCGCCACCTGGGGCCGGCTGATGGCCTGGGCCGGCATGCGGGGCCTGCTGGGGCCCGGCATGAAGATGCTCGGCATCGTTCACGACGATCCGGATGTGACGCCGGAAGACAAGGTCCGCTATGACGCCGCGGTGGCCGTGAGCCGCCCGGTCTCTCCCGAGGGCGAGTTCGGCGTGATGGAATTGCCCGGCGGCCGTTACGCGGTGGCCACCCATCGCGGACCCTACGAGGGCCTGGGGAAAGCCTACCAGCGCATCTACGGCGCGTGGCTGCCCAAGAGCGGATGTGAGCTGCGCGATGCGCCCGCCTTCGAGCAGTACCTCAACTCACCGCAGAACACCAAGCCGGAAGATCTGCTGACCCTGATTCACGTGCCCCTCGCGGGCTGAACGGGAAGCCTACTGGGATTCCAGGTCGAGAGCGAATGCCAACGCGCTCTTCAGTGTCATCATCACGTCTCCTGGAAGTCGGCCGAGTCTGCGTTCAAGCCTTGCAGTTGGTATTGAGCCAAGTCCTTGAACATTGGCCACCGAGTCCCGGTCAAGGAACGGAAATCGCGGCAGAGGCACTTCGTAAGGGCTGAACCGATGCTGGGTGGTGAGCGGTACGTAGAGCACGAGCGCGCGGGGCGGGCTGGAATCCTGGCGCGATACAATCACGACTGGCCGCATTTTCGCGGCGAGCCCCAGGTCGGTCAACCAAACCTCACCTGGTTGCGGGCTCATCGAGAATGCCTAGAACCTCTTGTTCTACAGCGCGCGACCGCATCAGATCGAGAACGTCTTGGTCGGCGAGGTCGATTACTTCTGTTACGCGCTCTCGCACCTGAGCGGCCGTCTCCGGTTTCCATTCGCGTAGCTTAGCGTCGAGCCTCTCCACCAAAGCATCCACAGCGACAGTCCTCCTTCTTATTTTAGTTTAGCTCTGCGGGCGTCGCGTTGCCGCGAGGCGTCTGCCGATCTAGAGAAGGCTTGAGATTTGCGAATTTCTTGCGCTTTCCAGACTGCCAATCCACATACTCTGTCGAGTCCGCAGTGGCCCAGAATTTCCGCTCCTCGTCTTGGTTCTTGAATTCAGGAAGCTTCTTTCTCATATCTCTGATAGGTCTCCGCTCCGTTCCCCGCTACCCGCGCGGCGCCATCGCCAGACCGGCGGCGCCGACGATGCCGGATTTATCGGCCACCTGCTGCTCGACCAGCGGGACCTCGCGGCCCAACAGCCCGCGCGAGCGCTCCCACACGGCGTCCCGCAAGGGGGCCAGCAAATCCGCGCCGGCATTGGCGAGGTGGCCGCCGATGATCACGATCTCGGGGTCGAAGGCATGCAGCAAGCCGGCCAGTGCGGCGGCGAGTTTCCCGATGGCGTCCAGGACGATGGTGGAGGCGAGTTCATCGCCTTCGCGTGCGGCTTGAAAAACCGTGCGGCAGTTGACCAGTTGCGGCTGCTGCCGAAACAGGAGCGTGAGGCTGGAAGCGCAACCGCGGTGCACGGCGGACCAAGCCTGCGCCTCGATGGCGCGGGCGGAAAACACGGTTTCCAGGCAGCCCCGATTGCCGCAGGCGCATGGCGCACCGTTCGGCTCCACGGTGATATGGCCCAGGTTGCCGGCCAGACCGGTGTGGCCGCGCAGCAGATGGCCTCCCGCGAGCACGGCGCCGCCTACTCCGCGGCCGAGCGTGAGCATGATGACGTTCTCGTGGCCGCGCGCGGCGCCCCACGCCATCTCGCCGGCCAGCGCCACGCGGGCGTCGTTATCGGCGAACACCGGCACCTCGGGCGGCAGGCCCACCAGGTCGCTAAGCCGCAGGCCTTCCAGGAAATGTAAGGTCCCAGGCAGCAGTTCGACACGCGTGCTATCCGGATCGATTACGCCTTTGCAGCCGACGCCGACCGCAGCGGGGTCTGCGGTTGCCTCCACCAGCCACTCGATCGCATCGTGCAGCCAAGGGAGCAACGAATCCAGGTCGCCTGGCGTCTCGATGGTGCGCGACGCGAGGATGGCGCCCGCTTCGTCGACCATTCCAGCCTTGATCTGCGCTCCGCCGATATCGATTCCCAGGACCACCATGCGTGCTTTCTAATATACGCCAGCCGCCGCCGCGGCAACCATCCGTCACAGTTTCGGATTGAAATCCAACACCTTCACCAGAAACGCCCAGCGGTCGGCAAATTCGTCAATGGTTTTCGACGTCGGAGTGCCGGCGCCGTGGCCGGCGCGCGTCTCGATGCGGATCAGGATCGGAGCCGCGCCTTGCTGCGACTCTTGCATGGTGGCCGCGTATTTGAAGCTGTGGCCGGGCACTACCCGGTCGTCGTGATCGGAAGTGGTGATCAGCGCGGCCGGATACTTGGCCTTGCGGATGTTGTGCAGCGGCGAGTAGGCCAGCAGCGTTTTGAAATCCTCCGGATCGTCCGGCGATCCGTACTCGCCCACCCACCCGACGCCGGCCGTGAACTTGTGAAAGCGCAGCATGTCCATCACGCCGACGGCGGGCATGGCCGCGCCAAACAGGTCGGGGCGCTGGTTCATGCACGCGCCCACCAGCAGGCCCCCGTTGCTGCCGCCGAAAATCGCCAGCTTGGGCGTCGACGTGTAGCGATTGTGAATCAGCCATTCGGCGGCCGCGATGAAATCGTCGAACACGTTTTGCTTGTTGTGCCGCGCGCCGGCCAGGTGCCAGGCTTCGCCGTATTCGGAGCCGCCGCGCAGGTTAGGCGCCGCCCACACGCCGCCCATTTCCAGCCATTCGATCAGCGAGGGGCTGAACGACGGGGTGATGGCAAGGTTGAACCCCCCGTAGCCATAAAGGATGGTGGGGTTCCGGCCGTCGAGGGGCATGCCTTTGCGGTGCACCACGAACATCGAAACCTGGGTGCCGTCTTTCGATGGATAGAGGACCTGATCGGTCTGATACTGGCCGGCATCGAAGCTGAGCTTGCTGCTGCGCAGCAGTGTACTGCGGCCGGTGCGCAGATCGAGGCGGTAGAGAGCGGCCGGCGAGGTGAAGGTGACGAAGCTGTAAAACAGCTCGTTCGAATCCGGCTGGGCGGGCGACCAGTTGGCGGCGCCGATGCCATCGAAGGCGACGTCGCCGGTGGTCTTGGTCTCGAGTGAGTAGATGACCGCCCGCGCGTGAGCGTTGTGCAAATACGAAAGCAGCAAGCGGCCACCCGCGAGACAGGCGTGGTCCAGGCTGTCGGGCTGCCCGGCCACCACTTCCTCCCAGCGCTCGCGGCCGGGCCGGCTGAGATCGATGGCGATGATACGGCCGTTTGGCGCCCCATCCGTGGTGCGCAGGTAGATGCGGCTGCCCTGGCTGCCGGCGTAATCATAGAGGCCTTTGGGGTCGGGCGTGAGCAGGGCCATCTGCGGGCTGGCGGCGGAGAGGTCCTCGAAGTACAGCATGTTGCGGGAGCTGTCCTGGGGCAGATCCACGTGGACGATCAGCCAGCGCCCGTCCGCGGTGAGCACGGGGCCGAGCCCGCTGTCGGCGTGCGCCGGATCTTCGTAAACAAACCGGTCCCGCTCGGCCGCCTCGCCCACGCGGTGCAGCATCACCTGCGGATTGCGGTTGACCGCGGTCAGGAGCTGGCCCTCCGGCGGCTTGGGATAGCGGACGTAATAGAAGGCGCGGTTATCCGCGGTCCAGGCGGGAGCGGCATCCTTGGTCCACTGCAACACCTCGGGCAGGTCCTGGCCCGTCTCGACGTTGCGGATGCGCCATTCGCACCAGTCCGAGCCGGCCTGCGCGGTGCCGAATGCCAGCAGGCCGCCATCGCGGCTGGGAGCGAGGCCGCACAGCGCCGCCGTGCCATCCTTGCGGAACGTATTGGGATCGAGCAGCATTTTAGGCTGGTTCCCCTGGGCATCCATCGTGTACAGCACCGCTTGATTCTGGAGGCCGCTGTTGCGCAGCAGAAAGTAATGGTTGCCGGCGGAGAATGCACCGGCATAGCTCCAGATGAAGCCGCGCGAAAAATTGGCGAGCGCGGCGGCGGGAAAACGCTCGTAATCGAACAACTGGGTGAGGCGCCGCTGGATCGAGTCCCGCTGCGGAATGGCGGCCAGCCACTGGTTGGTCAACTTCACTTCGGCTTCGATCCACGCGCGCGTCGCGGGGTTGTCCGGATCTTCCAGCGTGCGGTAGGGATCGGCGATCTGGCGGCCGTGGTAATCGTCAACCTGTTTGGTGCGCGGGGCAGCCGGGTACACCAGAGTCGAGGCGCTTTCGGCCAGCACCACGCACAAGCCGGCTACCGCGGCCAGCGCGGTGAGTGTCTTTCCGGTAAGAAGATCTCTGAGCATCGAGTTCAGTGTACACCCGGTGCCGCGCGGCTCTGCGGCGGGCTGATCGCCCGTGATCCGTGCGCAGGGGGGAGGCCGGGAACTGCGGCTTGGGATCAAAGCAATTCGATGAACTCGCCGACCGAAAGGTTGGCATCTCGAACAATGGCGCGTAGCAGTGGTTCCTTGATGGTCCGGCCAGGATGGACAGGCACCACGGTTCGCGCCTTCGTCTCAGGGTGAATCATCACCAGGTGGCTTCCCCTTTGCCGGTCCTCGACGAATCCGGCGCGCTTAAGCGCCCGGACCACCTTCCGCGCAGTGACGGACGGAAGCTTGGCCATAAATCAAACGGGAACAGAGGCCGGAACTGTCACCCTCCCCTGAAATGATGGGCCCTCCTCGGGAATTGCCTCTCCGTGGGCCGCCAAGCTCTCCAAGTACAAGGCGATGGCGTCCTTGACGTTTCGCTCCGTCTCTTCCAGGGTTTCACCCTGAGTGTGACAACCCGGCAAAGCTGGAACAAACGCCACGTAGCCGCCTTCTGCCGCTTGTTCGTAGAACACCGAATAAGAGAAGGCTTTGGAGACCCTGCTCTTCATCACCTCTCATTGTAAAAGGTCCGCATCGAATCGGCAAAGTAGCCGGGGCGCATGCGCCGCGGGTCCCCCCGGAAACAAAGGCTAGCGCCCGGCCTTGCTTGCGCGCAGCCCGCCGATGCCCAATCCTATTCCCATGGCGAGGTTTCCAAGGCCAAGCGCTGTGAGACCGCCGGAGATACACCAGATCCCAACCAGAATGCCCAGCACCGCAAATCCGCACCGGAACGCCCGTGCGCGTCGAGGCTCGCCGGTGTCGGGCTTGGTTCCGTACTCGAACATACTGGCGAATCGAGTATATCAAACGCCTTACAGCGAATTCAGGTACGCGATCAGGTCACCCATTTGCTGGGCGGTGAAGCGGGGCCAGGCGAGGTTGCGCTGGTTCATGGTATCGAGCATGCGCGGGCCGTGCTCCCAGAGCGCGGACAGCATGGTGATATCGGAATAGGCGTCCTTGCCCTTGTCCTTATCCTTGCTCAGTGGCGGCGCGCCGGCGGAGGGGTCGTTGTGGCAGGTGGCGCAGTTCTTTTCGGCAAACACTTTCTTGCCGCGTTCCGCGTTGCCATCGCCGCGGAAATACTGCTTGGCCCAGATGTAGCCAGTGATCTGGCGCATTTCCTCCTGGGAAAGCTGGGGCGGCGGATTCTTCATGCTCGGCTGGTGGTTCCACATGTCGACCGCGATTTCGGTCAGGGTCTGGTTGTGGAGGCGTGTCTCCAGCGCCAGCTTGCCGACGTGGCAGCCGGCGCAACTCTTGGACTGAAACAACGCCGGGCCGGCATCGGTGGGCGCGAACAGGAAATTGTGCGCCAGGGCCTTGGTCTCCGGCAGGTTTTGCAGGTAGACCAGGATGTCGGTGAGCTCCTGAGCGGTGAGGTCGCCCCAGGCCAGCTTCTGTTTGGTGAAGGCTTCGCGCATGGCGGGGCCGTGGTTCCACATCTGCTGTGCCAGCACCACCGGGTCGGCGAGCGATTCCCACTGGGTCACCGGCGGTGCGACGGGGTTGGGCGACCTAGTGATGCCGTGGCAGGAGGCGCAATGCTTTTGGGTGAACTCCAGCTTGCCGCGGCCGGCGTCGCCCGGCTTTTCGAAATAGCGCGCGGACACGAAGTAAGCGAAAAGGTCGGCGGCCGATTCCCGGCTCAGCTCGGCCTTGACGATGCCCCGCTGCTTCATGCCGGCCCACATGTCGGGCGCGTGGTTCCACATCAGGCTCGCCATCGCGGTGGGCGTGTAGTCGCGGTCGATGCGCCGCCCCAGGTCAGGCGCCAGGTTCGCGCCGCGGCCCTTGACGTTGTGGCAGCGGATGCACTGCTCGGTTTCGAAAAGCTGCTCCCCGCGCCGCGCGTCGCCCAAAACCATATCGGCCGCCGGCGCGATCGATGCCAGAACAACCCCGGCGACTATCACTCGTACCATGGACATGACTGGTCTCCTATTGTGTCACCCTGAGGCCGGTGATGAAGGAATTCGTCCGGAATCCATCATACAGGTAAAACGACTGGCCGAAACCGTAATACTGCCATTCGGCGTTCCAGGATACTCGCTTGCACACGGGCACTGACACGCGGGCCAGCGGCTCGTAGTAGCGCGAAGGGGCGCTGCCGGAAGAAACGAACATCGATCCGCCCAGGGTCAGCTTGCCGTCCTTGATGCCCGGCAGCGCGAGGTTGATGGCCGTCGTGGCGGTGTGTGCGTTGTCACGATACTGGGAAACCGAGGGGCTGAGGAACGGCAGCGTGAGGTAGTCGATGTTGGAACTGAGCGTGGAGCGATCGTACTCGCCCATCACACTGATGCGCTTGGCCGAATCCGGCGTCCAGAAAATCGAGAGGGCGTTGTCGCGGCTTTGGAAACTGTAATTGATTCCCGGCGCCGGGTTCTGGTTGTTCAGCACCTGGAAATTGGCCTGCAACGAGAGCGCTTTGGCCACCTGGTAGCGCGCGCGCGCGCGGCCCTTCTTGTAATCGTTCAGGCTGGTGCGGAAGTAGATGTCGTCGCTCGAGGCGCCCTCGAAGTCGAGGTTGATGGTCAACTTGTCAAGCGCGTGATAGGTCAGGCCGCCGATGCCGGTGTTGCGTTTCAACTGGCCGCTGACGAAGGGCCCGGTCTGGCTGAGCTCGCCGGCCAGCGTCTCGGCATCGCCCCAAACATACCGCCAGCCGCCGTGCAGCGTAATCCGGTTGGTGACATCGTACAACACATCGATTTGCTGCTGGTTGTAATTGACGTACTCGGTAAATGCGCTGGGCGTGAGAAGCGGAGCGGTCAGGGTTGCGGTGGCGTAGTTACCCGCAGTGAGCGCGGTGAGACCCTCCGGCGCGGCCGCATCGTGGTAGCGGTCCGTCATCAACGATTCGATCACCCGCAGGCGGCGGAGGGGCCGCAGCTCGAAACCAACATTGCCCGTGGTGTGCGGCTGGTTGTCGGTGCCGGTGCCCATCGTCGACTGGCTGCTATAGAAAAGCAACTCGCTGATGTTGAGGAAATTGCCGTTGGCGACTTCGGAGAAGTGGATGTCCGTCTTGGGCTCGCTGTACAGGAACTGGCCGTAGACATCGAACCAGGAGGCCAGGTGAGAAGTGAACAGCACCTTGCTGTAGATGCTGTGGCCGCGAATGCCGTAAGCCTGCTGGAGGCTGCTCAGGCTGAGCGTCTGGCCGAAAATGGGCGTCGTGTTGTCGCCCGTCAGGAAGGTGGCGTCGGAGGCCTGGTCGTCATCCTTATAAGTTGTGCCGCCCTGCTCCAGGGTGAGATGGAAACGGGAATATTCGATGCGCATGCCGCCGCGATAATTCTCGGTGCTATCGGCGAGCAAGGTGGGCACGGCGTATTCGTTGTTGGAATCCTGCACCCACGTTTCAATGCCGCGGCCGGAGCCGGCATTGTGGTCGAAGGCCAGGTAGGGGATGAAGTGCCCTCCGGGGAACAGGTCCAAACCGGCGCTGAGCGCGCGGCGGTGGATATCGAACGACTGCTCGTCAACGCCGCCCGGCGCGCCCGGGTTGGCGAACGAAGGGACGGCGTTGAAGTACGCGATGTTGCGGTAGTCGAAACTGAGATCGTAGACGCGCTTCTTGCGGATGTCGGCGTGGGCCGTGCTGTAGGGATCGCCGCCCCAACCGTAGGCGCGCACGTCCAGTTCGTCGAAAAGGTGCGTGTTCGGATCGAGCAGGCTGAATTCCAGGCCGAATAGCTTGGGGCCTTGGCCCAGGTTGACCACGCTGCGGTATTCGTCCATGCTGCCGTGGACATCGGTCAGCCAGCGATAGCCGAAATCGATGCTGCCGTGAAAATTCTCGGCGGCGGTGGGAGCCGGGTTGTCGGCGGAAGCCTGCGCCGGCGCGGCGGTGGTGGCTTGAGCCTGGGCGGCCGGCGCGGCAGGAGCGGCTGGCGCGGCGCTCGCCGGCGGCTGATCCTGCGGCGGCGTTGTCGGCGGCGTTGTCTGCGCCAGTGCCGGGACTATCAGGAGTAAGGCCAGTAGGAATCTCATTTGAGAAAATCCCGGTCCACATAGGACCCATGCACCTTCTGGTGACAGATGGTGCAGTTCTGGAAGCGCGGCTGGCGCATGTCGTGGAAGCCGGGCGGAATCGTGCCCATGGTTCCGTTGGCGGGAAGCGTCGGCTGCGCGAGGTTGGCGTGGCACTCCAGGCAGAGGAAGCCGACTTGCGCCCGCGTCAACATGCGCGGGTTGGCGGAACCGTGCGGCTGGTGGCAGGCGGTGCAGCCTTCCATGCGCACCGGGGCGTGCTCGTAACTGAACGGCCCGCGCTTATCGCCGTGGCATTTGAAGCAGCCCGGCTCATTGGAATCCACCGTCTGCATTGCATGCGGGAGCACGCTGCCGTGCGGATTGTGGCAATCCACGCACGACATGGCGCCTTCCGGCAGCTTATGTCTATAGGGGCGCAGGAAGCTGGCCCATACGTCGGTGTGGCAGGCGGCGCATTGGCGGTTGATGTCGGCCGGTTTGCGCGCCACCAGGCCATCGGGACCGTTCTTGTGGATGGCGTGGCAGCTTACGCAACTCACCTGGTTCTTGGCGTGGCTGCTGTTGATGCGGCCCACGTGGGTGGGCTGGCTGAGGTGGCAGGAAAGGCAGATGCGATCGGCCGCCGCCGCCGTCAGCTTGGCCGGCTGGCGAATGTCGGCGGCGTTCATCGAATCGGCGTGCTTGCTGCCCGGGCCGTGGCACGCTTCGCAGCCTTGCGTGGTGTGCCCGTATTTCTTGTCGGTCTCCACCAGGTGGTGTGGGTTCTTCTGAAACGCCTTGAAGATATCCTCGTGGCAGGTCTGGCAGGTTTCCGAGCCAACATAGGTAGCTGGCTTGTTATCCGCCGCTTTCGTTTCCTGGGCCGCGGGCTGGGGCGCCGGAGCGCCCGGTTTATCCTGAGCGCCCCTGGCTGCGATAGCGACCAGCGCCGCCCCCAGCAGGGCCAACCGCGCCTTGGAGGGCGGTCGCAACATAACGGTCATCTCCTATTTGCCGGCGTGAACTACATCTACATCATACGTTGCGCCGGTGGCGTGGCACACATCGCACGCCTCGCCGAACTTCGGGTCGCTGTTCGATAGAGCGTGCGCCAGCGAGGCGGTATCGAAGTGGCATGCCGTGCAAGCCGAGGTGGTGGCGGGCGACGGATTCAGCAGGCCCTGCGGATCCGCCACCGCATTCTTGCCGATCGGGAACACTCCTTCGGAACTATTGACATGGCACATGTAACACTTGGCGGTATCGGCCACGCCGCCGGTGGGAGTCATAGCGGGATAGAGCACATGGCTGAAATCGTTGTGGCTCCCGCCGAAGCCCACGATAATGTAGCTCAAACCGGCCGAAGCCCAGGGTCTGGCCAGTGTGAATCTTGTGGACCATCATGGCGAAGTTAATGCCCTGGTTCGGCAGCGCCTTATCGGCGGCGACCGTGGCGCTGGGCCGGGTCGGCGCGTCAGTCGCGTTGGAGTTGTGGCACAGTACGCACATTTCGATCTGGTTGCGGTTTTCGCCGTGCAGCGAAAGCTTGGTATGGCACTTGTCGCAATTGGCGATCGCAACCACGGTGCGGCGCGGCACCACCGGCGAGCCATCCACCGAGAAGTAGACCACCTTGTTGGTGGCTCCATACTCGGTGCTTTGTTCGGAGGCAGGGGCGTTGGGCAGGGTCAGCCCGCGGCGGCCTTCGATGCCGATGGCGTAGGTGCCGGTCGCGTTTGCCGGAATCACGGTAGTGAACGTATACGTGCAGTTACCGCTCGAATCGCATTGCGCGGTGGGTACCGGGTTTTCGGAAACGTAACCGGGCGTGGCGGGGGTACCGAGATTGGCCGTCCCGTAATCGGACGTTGTGCCGGCGAGCACCAGCGCGAGGCGGTTCTCACCGCCCGTCATGGTGGCCATCGAGATGCCGTTGCCGGCATTGTCCTTGATGGTGAAGCTGACGGTCGGCGCCTTGCCTGCAACACCGTTGGCGACAGTGCTAATGGCCAGATTGATGCCGGGCGCGCTGATGGATTCGGTGGGATTGGCGTGCGCCCCGGTGATCGAAAGGTCGAACTCCGAGCCGGAACTCGGGATGTGGCAACTGGTGCACTGCGTGTCGTCGGTCTGGATGACGCCGCCGTGATTGGCGCCGGTCGCGAAGTTGACGTTGTCATGGCAGGAGCCGCAAGCCGCCTGCGATGGCTGGGTCAGCCACAAAGTGGTCTGCGCCGCGCCGTTCTTGGGGTTGTGGCAGCTTCCGGCGCAGTTGCGCGGGTCGCCCGGATTGGAAGGATACACCACCGTC
>CAWJLI010000089.1:0-21695 GCA_963843095.1 Bryobacterales bacterium | reverse complement strand
CCATGGCGTAATAGACGCGCGGCCCTATGGTCAGCTCGGCGTTCACGGTGGCGACGATGGAGAGCGCCATCAGCGCGGAAAAGAGGCCCGCGATGCCCGGCCCGAACAGGTTCGAGGCCGCCAGCGCGCCCACCTTGATGACGCCTTTCATCTGCTCGAGCGGCGTGGAATAAATGTAGACCACATTCAGCCCGAGGTACAGAACGGCTACCAGGGCAGTGCCCACTGCCAGCGCCGCCGGCAGCGTGCGCTCCGGCCGGTGCACTTCTTCAGCCACGTAAGTCGCCGCATTCCAGCCGCTGTATCCGAACATCACCCAGAGCAGGCTGATGGCGAACTGCGCCGGCAGCGAAGCGGTGGACGTGCGCACGGCGGGCTGCGAAAAGTGGCTCCAGCTCCCCGTTCCCAGCGTCAGTCCCAGCACCACGAAGGCGGCCAGCACGCAGAGGTTGGTGGTGGTGAGCGAATTCTGCACCTTGGCGGCGAGCCCCACGCCCAGGCAATTGAGAATGGTGAGAAGGGCGATCAGGCCGCACGCAACAGCTTGGGCCGGCCCGAGGTGCAGCGAAAACATTCCCGATCCGAGCACGATCGGCGTGTGGGCTTGCGCAATCGCCGGGAAAAAGTGGCTGAGATACTCTGTGAACGCCAGCGCCGTCACCGCGATCGGCGCCGAAAAGCCGGCGAAGAAGGAAACCCAACCGGTCATGAATCCCCATTCCGGGCCAAACGCGTGGGTCAGGTAAACGTACTCACCGCCGGAACTGGGGAAGTTGACGCCCAACTCCGAGTAGCTGAGCGCGCCGGCGAAGGCGAAGAAAGCTCCGGCCGTCCAGCAGGCGATGATCAGCGCGGCGCTGCCCAGGTCGCCCGCCATAAAACCGGTGGTGGCGAAGATGCCCGTGCCCACCATGTTGGAGATTACCAGCGCGGTGGCGCTGAAGAAGCCGAGTTGACGAAGCAATCCCGGTCTCGAAATCTGCGATTGTGTCTGGGGCATGCGCAGCCTAAGGTTATTGTAGATGAGTCGCGAGCGAGACCGACGGCCATTGGGTGCGGGATGATCGCGATCCGGCGCGGGAAGAAAAGCCGAGATGACTCTCGGCTCTTGCAGCCTGACAGGCCGCGCCACGAGCTATCGGCGCGCGTAGAAACTGGCCGTGAGATCGTAAATGGAACGCTCCGGCTTTTCGGCCCGCAGATGTTTCAGGATGCCCTCTTTGTCGGCTTCACTGCGTTCCTGCCCCAACTTGAATTTGCCTTCCAGTAATTCGATTTCCAGCTCGAAGCCGAGAATGCCTCCGATGAGGCCGGATGTGTAGCTTTGCGGAAGCTTGGCGAGATCATAGGGTGAATTCGGTTCCTCGAACTTGCGGATGAGCCTGGTGAGCAAATCGTGCATGGCGTCTTCGCCGGTCACGGGCCTGAGCTTTCCGGTCGCATGGACGGAAGCGAAGTTCCACGTCGGGACAACTTCCGCCTTCGAGTACCAGGTTGGCGAGATGTAGGAGTGAGGCCCGTGGAAAACGATCACCGCTCTCCGCCCCGCCAGAATGGGCTCGGTCTGCGGGTTTTGGCGGGAGATGTGACCGTAGATTGCGCCGTTCTTGCCAGTGCTGCGATCCAGCACAACCGGGATGTGCGTGATGCGAAGGGAAGGCTCGGAGGTGACGAGATCAACGAAGGAAAACTCGTCCATGAAATCGTGCAACAGCTTGCTGTCTTCGACGAGCTGCGGCTTGGGAATATAAAGCGATTCTGAACTGGGAGAATTCATTTGCGCGTCCAGGTCGAAACCAGCGGCGACCATCCCTGCTAGCATACTGCGTCTTTTCATGCGATCGCTCCCCTCTCAAGCTATAGTAGAGGTCCTGGCGCTCGCGTGTCATCCATCCCGCGCCATAATCAACCTATGCTGGTGCTTGCCTCACAGTCGCCGCGCCGCAGTGAAATCCTGCGCCAGGCCGGCATCCCGTTCACGGTGCGGCCGGTCGAAGTGGATGAGACGCCGCTATCTGTCGAGAGCCCGCGCGTCTATGTCGAGCGGCTGGCGCTGGCCAAGGCTCTGGCGGCGCCGGCGGCGCCGGACGAAACGGTGTTGGCCGCCGACACGACCGTGACCATCGACGGCGTCCTGCTCGGCAAACCCGCTGACGCAGCCGACGCCCGCCGCATGCTGGCGCAGCTTTCCGCCAGGCGGCACGACGTGCTCACTGGCATCTGTCTGCGCAAAGGCGATTCGGTGATTTGCGATTGCGCTACTACCGCCGTGTGGTTTCAGGCGCTGAGCGGCGAAGAAATCGACGAGTACGTGGGCAGCGGTGAACCCGAGGGCAAAGCGGGCGCGTATGCCATCCAGGGGCTGGCCTCGAAGTTTGTCGAGCGAATCGAAGGCTGCTATTTCAATGTAATGGGCCTGCCGGTGGCCCTGGTCTATCGCCATCTGGCGCGGTTGGCCTGAGGCGGCACGAGACACTGGGTGGTGGATGAAACCTGTTGGCTCTAAGCGCTCTCAGGCGCCAGCGCCGAGGCGGGTTCGAGCCAGCGGCGGCGGCCGGCGTGGGCGAGGGCGAATAGGATCACAAAACCGGCCATCAGGCCCAGGCTGGCGCCGAGGCCGATCCATTCTGGGCGGAAAGAATGCAATCGCAGGGTGATCGCGACGTTGAGCAGCAGGGGGACGATGGCGGCGAGCACCGGCGGCCAGGGGCGATCCAGGGCAAACAGCGAGCGGGCGCTCACCTCCATCAGGCTCCAGCCCACCATGCTGGGGCCCATGCCGAGAAACACGGCCGCCACCAGCGCGGTGGATTCGGCGGTGAAACTGCCGCGCTGGAAGAGGATTCCGATGACGGGGCGGCGAAACAGAATGGCGAAGCCGCAACCGGCCACCGCGGCCAAGGCAGTAAGGGCCACCGTCCGATCGATTAGCCGGAACGCGTCGCGCATGCGCGCCAGGCTGCGCAGGCGGCTGATTTCCGGCAGCAGCGAATTGGAAATGGGACTCACCAGCAGCGCCAGCGGCACGCCCACGCCGCGCATGCAGTAGTCCAGCGCGGCGGCCATCCCAGGACCGACATGAGTGGCATAAGCGCGGGTGAAGACAATATTCAGACCCAGGGCTGCTGCGTAGACGACGAAGAAGGCCGGCTTGGCCGCAATCTCGCGCCAGGAGACCGCGCAGGGTTCCGCGGCGGTGTGTGCGAGTTCGCGCCGGACGGCGAACCTCACGATAGCCAGTTGCGCGAAAGCGCCGGTGGTGTAGCCGATGGCAAAGGCATGCACGCCCAAGGCTCGCCACAGCGCCAGCGCGACCGCGATGGTGAACACGTTGAGCACCGCCTGATAGAAAGCCATGGGGGCGAAGCGCCGGCCGGTGTAGAGGAACGCGCAATACACGGCGGCGGCGCCGGCGGAGAAGGTGGAGAGCGCGAAGATGCGCAGGTTGGCGGTGGCGGCGGCGAAATAGACCGGATCGAGGCCGGGCGCGAGAAGGCGCGTCAGCCATGGCGCTCCCACGATTACGACCGTCGAAATGGCGGCGAAGATCCAGGCGAAGACGCGCAGCAGACGCCGGAAAAGGGCGACGCGCGCGTTCCCGCCGGCCGCGGTCAGCATGGGAACAAAGGCGAACACGATGCTGTTGATGACGACGGAATTCAGGGTATCGATGGGGCCCATGGCGACCGCCAGCGAATCGGCGCGGCTATGCGTGCCGAGCAGGTACGCCGTCAGCGCCACGCGCAGGAAGCCCAGCAGATTGCCGGTGATCAACCCGGCCACAATTACCAACCCGCCGCGCACGAGCGGGCTTCCCACCGCGCGGTTCAGAACCCGCTCGGCGGTCAACGCCGGGGTTGGTTCGATCGAGCTCAGTTGAAAAGCACCTCATCGCGCGAGCCGAACGGCTCGGTTGGCGGGCGAAAGCGTCTGCCCCACGCACCCGCAAATCCTTCGACCGCAAAGTGGGACAGACACTTTCGCCTGTCAACCCGCCGGTCTGCCCAATCGAACGGGGACGGTCAGGCCGGGGCCGCGAACGCGTTCCGCGCCGCCTGCAGCGCCGATTCGTAATCCGGATGGTCGGCGACCTCCTTTACATATTCCGCGTGGCACACCCTGTTGTTCCGGTCGATCACGAAAATAGCGCGGCTTTCGATACGCAGTTCCTTGATCAGCGTACCGTAGTTGGTGCCGAAGGAGGCGTCCTTGTGATCGGAGAGCATCTTCACATTGTCCACCGCGAAGGCGCCGCACCAACGCTTCTGCGCAAAGGGCAGATCCATGCTGACGGCGAGAATATCGATGCCAGGCAGGGAGACTGCCGCCTCATTGAACCGCTTGGTCTGCGCGTCGCAAACCGGCGTATCGAGCGAAGGCACTACGCTGACGATGCGCACGTGGCCCGCGGTATCGGCCAGCGTCACCGGCTTCAGGCTGCTATCGACCACGCTGAAATCCGGAGCGGCATCGCCGGGTTTGAGCTCCGGCCCGATCAGAGTCAGAGGGTTGCCTCGCATGGTTGTAGCTCCCGGTCTTTCCATAGTTCCTCCCCGTAGATTCTAGCGATTGAGTTTTTATTGTAGCAATTCGGCCAATTGGGCAGCCTCGGTGACGGGCAATTGGCAGGTGTAATGGCGGCAAACATAGGCGCTAGGGCGGCCACCGACAGGTTGCATGCCTTCGATGGCGGGGATTCCGGCTGCCAGGGCGCGGCGGGTTTCGTCGGTATCCACCAGCAGCACGATGCGGTTGGCCACGAAACGGGCATGAAAGGCGCGCAGCAGAACGCGCGTGCCGGCGACGTCGCGCGTGCCGGCGATGACGATCTGGCGCGGCTCGGCCAGGAAAAACTCGCAGGCCGTGAGCATCGCCGGCAGGGCCATCGGGACGCGGGCCAGGCGTGGGGCGAAAGCGGCCAACGCGCGCCCGGCGGAGGCGCGAAAGTCGGCGCGGCCGGTGATCTGGGCGAGCCGCAGCAGGTTGAGAATCGCGATCGAATTGCCGCTGGGTTCGGCGCCGTCGTAGTCTTCCTTGAGGCGCAGTACGAGGTTCGAATCGTCGGCCGGAGTGTGGAAGAAACCGCCGCCGGCCGGGTCTTCGAACAGCGCGCTTTGTTTTTCGGCCAGGCGCACCGCCCATTCCAGGTCGCGGCGGTCGAACTGAGCCTCGTACAGATCGAGCAGCGCCTGCGTGAACATGGCGTAGTCTTCGAGAAAGCCGGGAATGGCGGCTTCGCCTTGGCGATAGCGGCGCAGCAACTGGCCGGTTTCCGGGTTAAGGAGCCGGCTGAGCGTGAAATCCGCGGCGCAGCGGGCGGCGGCGGCGTAGAGCGGCTCTTCGAGCACGGCGCCTCCCAGGGCGAGAGCGGAAATCATTAAGCCGTTCCAGGCCGTGAGAATCTTGTCGTCGAGGTGTGGACGCACGCGGCCGGAGCGGAGCTTGAGCAGCGCCGCTTCCGCCTCCTTCAACGCGGCGCGGACCTCCTCCACCGGACGGCCAAACTGCTCGGCGGTTTCCTCCACGCTGGCAGCCTGGCAGAGGATGTTGCGGCCGGCGAATTCGGCGTGCGGGTCGCTCACCACGTTGCCCCCTTCGGCCACGCCATAGCGGTAAGCGAACCATTCTGCCGCCGGCGCAGGCACCGCCTGGCGGATCTCCTCGGCGGACCAGATGTAGAAGGCGCCTTCCCCTTTGACGGCGGGCTCTTCGGGACGAATGACGCTGTCGGCATCCTCCGCGGAGTAAAAACCGCCCTCGGGCGCGGTCATATCGCGCAGCACGTAATCGAAAATGCGGCGCGCGATTTGGGCGAAGACCTGTTCGCCGGTAATCTGGAAAGCTTCGAGGTACGTAGTCGCGAGCTGCGCCTGGTCGTAAAGCATCTTCTCGAAGTGGGGCGCGAACCAGCGCTCGTCCACCGAATAGCGGTGGAACCCGCCGCCGAGTTGATCGTCGATGCCGCCTTCGGCCATCGTGCGCAGGGTGTGGAGGGTCATCTCGAGCGCCTCACGGTTGCCGGTGCGGGCGTGAAAGCGCAGCAGAAACTCGAAGACCGCGGGCCGCGGAAACTTGGGCGCCTGGCCGAATCCGCCCATTTCGGCATCGTACGTGCGTCGAAAGATGGAGAAGCCGCTTTCGAGCATGGCGTAATCGATGGCCGGGCGGCTGCCGGCAGGTGCTCCGTCGAAGGCAGACTGCTTTTCGAGTTGCGCCAGCGCCTCACGCGCCGATTCGGCGACGCGGCCGCGGTCGCTGCGCCAGGCCTGCGCGATCTGGGTAAGGACACTCGAGAAGCCGGCGCGACCCCAACGGTCTTCCGGCGGAAAGTAGGTGCCGCCGAAGAAGGGCTGCAGCTCGGGCGTCAGCCAGACCGACATGGGCCAGCCTCCGCCGCCGGTGGCAGCCTGCACAAAAGACATGTAGATGCGGTCGACATCGGGGCGCTCCTCGCGATCCACTTTGATCGACACGAAATCGCGATTGAGCTGGGCGGCAACGAGCGGGTTCTCGAATGATTCCCGCTCCATCACGTGGCACCAGTGACAGGTGGAATAGCCGATCGAAAGAAAGATGGGCTTATCCTCGGCGCGTGCCTTGGCGAACGCCTCCGCTCCCCAGGCGTACCAATCCACCGGGTTGTGCGCATGCTGCAAAAGGTACGGACTTTTTTCCAGGGCCAGACGGTTGGAGTGCATGGAAGTGCCTTTAGCGTAAGGAGGAAGGATAAGGGGTGTCAAGTGCAACCCGTGGGATTGGCTTATGCGAGCGACGGGGCGTGAATCCGAAAGCGCGGGAGCGGTGTCTAACCGTATATGCGGTATTGGGGCTACCTGTGCGCGAAGGTGGTCGTAGCGGCTGCGGCTCTCTACGGGCTGCTGATGGGGATCTCCAGACTTTTCCCCCGATCCGTATCCCGAACGCAGCCGCTGCGAAACGGCGATCTGAAGCTGCTGTGCATCGTGGTTTTGATGATCTGGTTTCTGCTGGCGGCGGGGACCTCGTATCTGATTGTCTGGGATCAACGGCGCCGCTGCCGCACCTGCCTTCGCCGCCTGCGCATGCCGGTCGCGACCGGCTCTTGGGGATCCATGCTGCAACTCGGGCGGCCGCGCATCGAATACATCTGTGCCTATGGGCACGGCACGCTGAGGGAAGAAGAGCTGCAGATTTCCGGCCTGGCCAACCCGGAGTGGACCGCTCACTCGGACGACTATTTGCAAGAGCTGAGCGCTTCGAGCGAGCGATCCGGTAAGAAGTAACCGGCCCGGGGCCGCCGGGCCGGGCATAGCCGGCCCTACAGGCAGATCTAGCTGCGTCAAAACCCACACGCTCCGTCCGCAGACGCGTCGCGAAGCTATTGAAAAGGCTGGACAGCGCTGTGAAATCGGCGGATGGAAGGCGGCGTGCTCGAATGGAGTGGGAAGCGGCAGTGTCGCAATTTCGGGAGTTTCCGCAGCTTCATGAGACAATTGAGAAAAGTGCCCAAAAATGAAATGAAAGTCCGTATCCCGCGGGCGGCGGGAGTGGCGCGGCTTTTCCTCAGCCCGGTGGGTCGCTGGATCGTGATCGGGGCGTGCGTAGCCTTCATTCTGTCGCTGGGCGTTTTCATTCACTTCTACTGCCATCTATGCGCAGTTGATGGACGAGAAGCTGCGGCTGGGGCCGTTCGCCAACACGGCCAAGATTTTCGCCGCGCCGCAATCGGTGGCGGTGGGGGACGCGCTGACGCCGGAGGATATCGCGGCGGACCTGCGGCGCAGCGGCTACGGCGAATCGCGTTCCAACCCGGATGGCTACTATCAGCTTCATCCGAACGCGATCGAAGTTTTCCCCGGGCCGGATTCCTATTTCGACCAGGAAGCGGGGCTGATCAAGTTCTCCGGGGGCCGGATTTCCTCGATCATTTCGCTGCAGGACAACACGGCTCGCAACGAATACCGGCTGGAGCCGCAGCTCATCACCACCCTGTCCGGCCCCAACCGCGAGAAGCGGCGCATGGTGAAATTCGCCGATATCCCCAGGGTGCTGGTGGACGCGGTGACTTCGGCCGAGGACAAGCACTTCTTCCAGCACTCGGGTTTTGACCCTTCGCGCATCATCAAAGCCGCGTACGTGGATCTGAAGCAGGGCAGGAAGGAGCAGGGTGCGTCCACGCTCAGCCAGCAGTTGGCGCGCATGCTGTGGCTCGACCAGGACAAGCGCTGGAAGCGCAAGCTGGCCGAGATGATGATCACGCTGGAGCTGGAGCAGCGGTTGAGCAAGGAGCAGATCTTCGAAGACTACGCCAACGATATCTACCTAGGATCGCGCGGCTCGTTCCGCATCCACGGGTTCGGCGAGGCGTCCGAGGCGTTTCTCGGTAAAGACCTAAGCCAGATCACGTTGCCGGAGGCCGCGGAACTGGCCGGCATGATTCAGAACCCGGCGCATTACGATCCGTATCGGCACCCGGACCGGGTGAAGGAACGTCGCAACGTGGTGTTGGGCATGATGCGCCAGAACGGCTACGTCAGCGATCAGGATTACGCGCTGGCGGTGGATGCGCCGGTGGTCGCCCCCAAGGGAGCGGCGCAGTCGCAGGAGGCGCCGTATTTCGTCGACATGGTGAACGACACCGTGCAGGCCAAGTTCCTGGATGCCGATTTTCAGAACAACGCCTTCCGCCTTTACACAACGCTCGACATGCGGCTGCAGAAGGAAGCGGCGGAGGCCATCCGGCTGGGAATGCAGGACGTGGACGACCAGATCAAGCGGCAGCGGCGTTTCAAGGGCCAGACGCCGCCGGAGCCGCAGGTGGCGCTGGTGGCTCTGGATCCGCACACGGGCGAAGTGAAGGCGCTGGCCGGAGGCCGCAATTACGGCATGAGCCAGTTGAACCACGTGCTGGCCAAGCGGCAGCCGGGCTCGATCTTCAAGCCGTTTGTGTACGCCGCGGCGATGGATACGGCGGTGGAAGGCGGCCAGCGCGTGATCACGCCGAGCACGATGGTGGACGACGAGCCGACTACCTTCTGGTTCGACGGCAAGCCTTACGAGCCGTCGCAATTTCGAGCACGAGTTTCATGGCCATGTGACGCTGCGCGAGGCGCTGGCGCATTCGCTCAACGTGGCGACGGTGAAGGTGGCGGAGATGGTGGGTTACGACGCGGTGGTGGAGATGGCCAACCGCGCGGGAATGAACTATCGCATCCATCCGACGCCGGCGGTGGCGCTGGGCGCGTATGAGATCACGCCGCTCGAAGCCGCCGGCGCCTATACCATGTTCGCCAACCAGGGCGTCTGGGTGAAGCCGAGCTTTCTCAACATGGTGCGTTCGGACAAAGGCCAGGTGCTCTATAAGAACGTGATCGAACAAAAGGCGGTGCTCGATCCGCGCGTCGCCTACATGATGACCAACCTGCTCGAGGAGGTTCTGCGCAGCGGGACGGGGGCGGGCGTGCGAAGCCGCTTTACGGCGCCGGCGGCGGGCAAGACCGGGACCTCGCGCGACGGTTGGTTCGCTGGCTACACCTCCGAGCTGCTGTGCGTGGTGTGGGTCGGGTTCGACGACAATCGTGATCTGGATCTGGAAGGCGCAAAATCGGCGGCGCCGATCTGGGCGGAATTCATGAAGCGGGCGCTCGATTACCGCGAGTATCGCGATGCCAAACCGTTCAGCGCGCCGGCGGGAGTGGTGAGCGTGGAAATCGACCCGCAATCGGGGATGCCCGCCACGCCCGCCTGCCCAAAGACACAGACCGAGGTGTACATTGCCGGCACGGAGCCGGTGGGCACTTGCCCGCTGCACGGCGGCCGCACGGGCGTCACCAACGTGGCCGGCTGGGACACCGGCGGCGGCAATCAGGCGGCTTCCGCGGATAGCCCGGCCGGAGGCGGCGCGAAAATGGCGCCGGCTGCGGTGGCGCGCCGGGTGGCGCGGCAGACTGCGGCTGAGGCGGCGCAGCTACCTCCGCCCGCTCCGCCCAAAGCCCCGGACACGCGCAAGCCCGAGGAAAAAAAGAGCATCTTGCGCCGGCTGCTGGGTGTGTTCAAATAGGGCAAGGGGGTCTCGTATGCCGACCTGGTCCGCGAGCCTGCTCTTGGCAGCCGCCTTAAGTTCCCTATCGACGCAGTCGATGCCGGAAACACCCAAGCCGGCGACCCAGCCGCAAGCGCCGGCGCTTTCCCCCGAAACCCGTGGCGATATTTTCATGGCCGAGAAGAAATTCCGCGAGGCTATCGAATCCTATCAGGAAGGCCCGGCGCAGAATGCGGTGGTGCAAAACAAGCTCGGTATCGCCTACCAGCAGACGCTGCAGCTCGACAACGCACGCAAATCATACGAGCGCGCCATCAAGCTGAAGCCGGATTACATGGAAGCATTGAATAATCTCGGCACCATTTACTACGCCAGGAAGAACTATCGCCGCGCCATCAACTGGTACAACCGCGCGCTAAAGACCGCGCCCGGCGAGGTCCGGTCCGCTACGGTCTATGAGAACCTGGGCCGGGCATGGTTCAACCGCAAGGACTACGCGCGGGCGAGCGAGTGCATGCAGACCGCCCTGCGGCTGGATCCGGAAGTGTTCGAGCAGCATGGCAACGTCGGGCAGATTCTGGAAGAGACCAGCATCGAGGAGCGCGCCAAGTATCATTTCTACCAG
Organism: Bryobacterales bacterium; assembly: GCA_963843095.1. GTDB lineage: Bacteria > Acidobacteriota > Terriglobia > Bryobacterales > Bryobacteraceae > Bog-375. The sequence continues at coordinate 11,049 of CAWJLI010000089.1, read as the reverse complement.
GCCAAGGTGTACGCGAAAGCGGGGCGCAACGATCTGGCGCTGCAATACCTTCGCAAGGCGCTCGAAGAGGGATTCAAGGACAAGAAGAATCTGGAGGAGGAACCGGATTTCGCCGCCTTGAAGGACCTGCCGGAGTTCAAGGACTTGATGGCGCGGGTGCCGCGTGTCCTTTAGGACCTGTCAGGAAGTGACCAGGCCAATCGCCGGTAACCGCTCCGTTGGAAAACTTGAAAAAACTGAGCTGACGGGCGGGTTGACAGACGAAAGCGTCTGTCCCACTTTGGCGTCGAGGGATATGCGGGCGGGTGGGACAGGCGCTTTCGCCTGCCATCTGGTGGCTCCGCTCACTTTCCGGCTTGTGCTGGCGGCGGTTTTGCTCGCCCAGGTTTCCTGCAAGAGCCATCCCGCCTCGCCGACACTCCAGCGGTTGGCGGTGCTGCGGTTTGAGAATCTGAGCTCCAGCCCCGACGCCGACTGGCTGGGCCGCGCGCTCCAGGAGATCCTGGACGTTGAACTGGTCGGGGCGCCGGAGCTATACGCGATTCCCAGCTCGCAATTGCTGGCGATGGACCGCGCGTTGGGGGCGAGACCGGTCGTGGCGCCCGGTATCTCCGCCGGTCAGGCAGCGGCACTGTCCCTCGGCGCCACGCGCATCGGCTATGGCGACTACACCATTCGCAGGGGCCGGTTGGAGGCGCGCCTGAGCCTGGCCGATCCGCGCACCGGCCGGATCGCCGCCGCGATATCCGCCGAAGGCGGTGCCCACGATGTTCTGGCGGTAGGCACCGCGTTGGCGCGGCAGATTTCCTCACACGCCTCCGGCTACGCCACGCGCAGCGAGGTCGCGCTGCGAGCTTACGTCGAGGCGCTGGAAGCCGCCGGCCCGGCCGAAGCGGCATCGCGTGCGGAAGCGGCCCTCGAGGCGGATCCGGGGTTCGGACCCTCCGCGCGCCTGCTGGCGGGGCTCAAGGTCGAACGCGACGACCGCGTCGGCGCGCTGGATTGTCTCAATCGGACGCTGGCTCGCGCGGCGGGGATGCCCGCCAGCGAACGGGCCGGGCTGCGGCTGGACATAGCCACCCTGGGAAACCAGGCGGCCGCGCGGCAGCAGGCATTTGCCGCAGTGGCAGCAGCCGAGCCGGCCAATCCCGAGGCGTGGATGGCGGCCGGCAATTTTGCGTTTTCCCGGCGCGATTACGGTGCGGCGCAAACGGCTTTCCGCAAATCGGCGGAGATTGATCCTACCCAAGTGGCGGCCCTCAACCAGGGGGCTTACGCGGCGGCCTTCGGCGGCCATCTGGACGATGCTGTGGCGGCCCTGCGCCGCTACCAGGCGCTGCGGCCCTCCGATCCCAACCCCACCGATTCGTTGGGCGATGTGCAGCTGCTGACGGGCCATCCGCGGGAGGCCGAGGCGTTCTACGTGCAGGCGGCGAAACAAGATCCTCACTTCCAGAATGGCGGCGACTGGCTAAAAGCGACGATGGCGCGCCTGATGACCGGCGACCGGGCGGGCGCGGATGTTTTGTCGGAAAACTACGTCCAGGCTCGCTTTGCAGCGCAGAGTCCGGCGGCGGACCTCTACCGCGCCCAGTGGCGGTTTCTGACTGGCCGGCGCCGGGAGGGATACCGCGATCTGGAAGCGTTGGCGCGCCGCGAAGGAAACGGTCCGGCGCGCGCGCTGGCGGCGGAAGCGCACGCGCAACTGGCGATTTGGAGCCTCTATCTGGGCGATGGCAGCGCGGCGCGGGCGCACGCCCAGGCAGCCTCGGGAACCGGGCAGGCCGCGGCTCTGGCTGCATTCATGCTTCAACCCCCGGCAAGTCCGGCCGAGTGGAGCGCGCGGGCGGAGAAACTGGCGCCGCGTCCCGAACAAACCGGGATGCGGGATTTCGCGCTCGGCCAAGCCCTGCTGCTGGGCAAACAGTTTGATGCGGCCCTGCCTGTGTTGCGGCGCGCCTACGAAAATGCCGCGCCCACCGATCCGGAAGTGCCAGTGCTGCTCGCCTGGGCTTATCTCGAGGCCGGGCAGACCGCCAATGCGGCGCCGCTGCTCGACCGCAATCCGATTCCAGAGCCGACCGGCATCGACGCGTTCGCGGCATGTTGCTTCCCGCGCCTGTTCTTCCTGCGTGGCCAGGCAGCCGAGAAGCAGGGCCGGCCGGACGCCGCCCGGGCGAATTACAAGCTCTTCCTCGATCTTTCCGGCGACGCGCCGTTCCAATGGGGCGAAGAAGAAAGCGCGAAAGCCAAACTGGGGGACAAGTAGCGCGGAAGACAGAAGACAGAAGACAGAGGCAGGTCCGACCGGCAAGCAAGTAGGGGGGCGGCATGTGGACGTCGGAAATCAGAGGCTTTTGGACTCCTGACTCCCGACTTCTGACTCCTGTCTTCCGTCTTCCACCTACACCGATTCCCAGCGGCGGGCGAAGCGGCGGGCGATCACGAAGAGGAGCACGCCGCCGCCGAGCAGCACGCCCACCTGGGGCCATAGATCCGTTACCGGCAGGTCGCGCCAGAAGACCTTGGTGTAACCGTCGATGGCCCAGGCGTTGAACGTCAGCAGGCCCACTTTTTGCATGGTCGCGGTCATGAAATAGCGCGGAAACATGCTGCCGCCAATCGCCGACATGGTGAGGATGAGCAGGGTAGCAATGGCGGCCTGCTGTCCGCGGGTATGAGAAACGCTGGCCAGCAACATGCCGAATGCCGCCACGGTGAACGAGGTGACCACGGTCATCACGAAGAATCCGGGCAAATGCGTAAACAGGTCGAGGTGAAAGACCGCCGCGCCCCACAGAAACATGAGGGTGAGTTGGGCGCAGGCAAGAAGCATGCAGTACGTCAATTTGCCGGCGAGCAGCGTGGTCATGCTGACGCGGGCGCTCAGGATGCGGTCGAGCGCGCCGCTGTCGGCTTCATCCAGCAGGGTGCCTCCGGCCCCGCTGGCGGTGAACATCAGGAACATGACGCCGATGGCCGCCGCGTAAAAAGAGATCATGGGGCTGCGTTTTTTTTCGCCCACCACGTCTCGTATTTCGACCGAAACGAGGCCGCCGAAGCTGTCGCCGCTGGCCGCGGCCGCGCCGCCGGTCTGCGCATCGCGCCGTGCGGCCTGATCGCGGATGAACGCGAGACTCGATTCGACGTTCTTCCGCTGCTGCGGCGTCAGGCCGCCGCTGGCCTGGGCGAAATACCGCATCCCCACATCCGCCATGGAGCCGGACAGAGACGTCATGGCGACCTTTTGCAGCAGGCCGGCGACCATCTGGGCGGCCACCGGGTTGGAGCTGTCGTGAAGAATGCGGATTGGCTTTCGGCTCGTCCCGGGCACGAAGGAAATGGGATTGACGCCGAAGCCCGCTGGAATGATGAGCGCGGCCGGAGCGGTGCCCTTTTTGACCGCCTCTTCCGCGGTGACAGCGGTGTACTCGGGCGGCTGCGGCTCTCCGGTTTTGGATTCGGGGCGCGTGGTGACAACCAGCGCCTGCTCGCGTTCGAGACCGCGGGCCAGGCGCTCGGAAGCCGCACTGCGATCTTCGTCCACCACCAGGACGCTGACGCGCGGCGTGGAATTGCCCGACATAGGGCCGAAAACGATGGCAAAAATGCTGAAGAAGGCGACCGGCAGGACGAAGGAGAGAATCAGGGCTCCGCGATCGCGGCGGAGGCCGCGGAAGCCGTTCCGGACGATTGTGAAGATCATTGGCGGAGGTCCCTTCCGGTGAGTTGCAAGAATACGGATTCGAGATTGGGCCGGCGCAGCACCAGGTCGATGACGTCAAGACCATCGCGGGCGGCCGCGTCGAGCAGCGACGCGACATCCGACGGCCGGTCGACCGGAAAATGCGCGACACCGTCCTGAAGCGTCCCGCCGCGCGCCGCCGCCCATTCCGCGGCGGTGGGGGCGGCGGCGAGACGCATCAGAACATCGCTGCGGGTGCCAAACGACTTCGCCACCAGCTCATCCTTGGATCCTTGGGCGATGATTCGGCCATGATCCACGATGGCGATGCTATCGCACAGGCGCTCGGCCTCTTCCATATAGTGCGTGGTGTAGATCACGGTGGCGCCCGCGGCGCGGAGAGCCTCGACCATCTCGAAAATATGATTGCGCGATTGCGGGTCGACGCCGACGGTCGGCTCGTCGAGCAGCACAATGCGCGGGCGATGGATCAGCCCGGCGGCCATGTTGAGGCGCCGGCGCATGCCGCCCGACAGGGTCTTGACGACGGAATCGGCGCGGTCGGCCAGAGAGGCCCATTCGAGGCACCATTGGATGCCCTCGCGCAGGGCTTTGCCGCGCAGGCCCTGGTAATGGCCGAAGGCGTCCAGATTCTCCCGGCTGGTGAGGAGCGGATACAGCGCCAACTCCTGGGGTACCCAGCCCAGCTCTTTGCGTGCCGCCAGAGAGCTGGCTGGCTGACCGAATATGAGGACGCTGCCGGAATCGGGACGGACGCGGCCGACGATGCTGCGAATGAGCGTGGTCTTGCCAGCGCCGTTGGGGCCGAGCAAACCCAGGCAGGCGCGCTCATGAACTTCGAGCGAAATGCCGGCGACGGCGGTGACTTCATCGAAGCGTTTGACCACGGAATCGATCTGTAACGGGATTGAAATATTGGCCGGCGAGGTTGCGGTCATGTAAGTTCATAGTACGGGAAAGGCTGCGGCAAAGTTCCTAGCGTGCGCGCGGCAAAACGCCGCCGTAGTTGCGAAATGGCCAGCTAAAAGCATGCCCCAGCATGCCCCGCCCGGCGGTTGACTGCCCTTTCCGCCGAATGCTACCCTGGGCCTTCAGTAAACGGGCCGACCCCCACACCCCGAGTTCCCATGGATGAAATGCTGAACGAGCTAGGGCAGCTACTGCTGAGGGCTGTGCCTACCTTCCTGATTGTGATTGCGCTCGATTTCTATCTGAAGTACATGTTCTTCAAGCCCCTGGAGAAAGTGCTTCAGCAGCGCTACGATGCGACCGAGGGCGCGCGCAAACTGGCGGCCGAAGCTCTGGAGCGGGCGGCGGCAAAGACCGCGGAGTATGAAGCCGCCTTGCGGGCGGCGCGCTCGGAAGTCTACCAGGCCCAGGAGCAGGCACACCGGCAACTGGCCGAGCATCAGGCCGGCGAGCTTCTGGTGGTCCGGCAGCGCACCGAGCAGTTAGTCCGCGAAGCGCAGCGGCAGCTTGCGCAGGAAGCCGAAGTCCTGAAGCGGGAACTGGCCGCCGGGAGCGACGCGCTGGCCAACCAGATTGCGGATTCCATCCTGCGCGGGAGAGCGGCATGAAGCGCCTGCTGTTGGCGGCCGCCCTGGCCGTTTTCGCCAGTGGCCTGTCCACCGCGGCGCTGGCGGCGGAACCCGAAAAGAAAGAAGCCGCGGCATCCGGCGAAGGCAATCTCAAAATCTGGGAGTGGGCGAACTTCCTGATCCTGGCCGCCGGACTGGGCTACGTGATTCGCAAATACGCGGGTCCCTATTACGCGGCGCGCGCCGCCGGGATCAGCAAGAACCTGCTGGATTCGGACCGTACCGCCAAAGACGCCGAAGCCCGCGCCGCCGAAGTGGACCGCCGGCTGGCCAGCCTGGACGTGGAAATCGCCAGGCTACGCGCCGAATCGCAGAAGGAAGCCGCCGCCGAAGTGGAGCGCTACGCGCAGCAGACCGCCGCGGAAATCGCCAAGATCGGGGCCAACGGCGAACAGGAAATTCGGGTGGCCGAGAAATCCGCGCGCCTCGAATTACGGCGCTATGCCGCGCAACTGGCGGTGGAACTGGCCGAGCAGAAAGTCCGCGCCCGCATGGACGCGGACACCGAAGACCGGCTGGTGGGAGGCTTCGTGCGCGACATCCATCCCCCCGCCGCTACAAGCTGAGAAGCCATGCCTGTTTCCGCCGCAGCCACGCGATATTCGAACGCGCTCGCCGATGTGGTGACCTCGGCCGGCTCCGCGCTCGCGCCGCAGGACGCGCTGGCCGAGCTGCGCTCCTTCGAGAGCGCGCTGGAATCGGCTGAGCTCCGCAACGCTCTCATTACCCCGGCGGTGCCGCCCGCCCGCAAGCGGGCCGTGATCGGCCGCGTGGCGGATATTCTGGGGCTGTCGCGCATCACGCGTAATTTCTTGTTTGTATTGATCGATCATCGCCGCACGCCCGAGTTCAGCGACATGGTCAACGCCTTCGAGCAGATTCTCGATGAGCGGCTGGGCTTCGCCCGCGCCCATGTAGCTTCGGCGCGCGAGCTGACCGGGGAGCAGCGCGCAGCGCTCACCGCGGCGCTCGAAAAGGCCAGCGACAAGCGCTTGCGCGCGCAGTTTGCGGTCGATGCTTCGCTGATCGGCGGCGTGGTGGCGCGCATCGGCTCCACGGTGTATGACGGCTCGGTGCGCGGCCAGTTGCAGGTCCTGAAGCGGCGGCTCAGCGCGGAAAGTTCATCGTAACGGAAAAGAATATGGCGCAGATTCGAGCGGACGAGATTACCAGCATTCTCCGCCAGGAGATTGAGCACTACGAGAAGGCGATCGACGTCTCCGAGGTCGGCTCGGTGATCTCGGTGGGCGACGGCATCGCCAGAATTCACGGCCTGGAAAAGGTGATGGCCGGCGAGCTGATCGAGTTTCCCTCACGATGTGGCGGGCATCGCGATGAACCTGGAGGAAGACCAGGTGGGCTCGGTGCTGCTGGGCGACTACACGGAGATCAAGGAAGGCGACGAGGTGCGGCGCACGCGCCGCATCATGTCGGTGCCGGTAGGCGATGCGCTGATCGGCCGCGTGGTGGACGCGCTTGGCAATCCGATCGATGACAAGGGCCCCATCCTGACCACGCAGTTCAACCCGGTGGAGCGCCTGGCGCCAGGCGTGGTGGCGCGCCAGCCGGTGAAGGAGCCGATGCAGACCGGCCTCAAGGCCATCGACGCCATGATCCCGATCGGCCGCGGGCAGCGCGAGCTGATCATCGGCGACCGGCAGACCGGCAAAACCGCCATCGCGCTCGACACCATCATCAACCAAAAGGGCGGCGACATGATTTGCATCTATGTCGCGATCGGCCAGAAGCGCTCGACGGTGGCCCAGGTGGTGAAGACGCTGCAGGACGCCGGCGCCATGGAATACACCATCGTGGTGGCGGCAACCGCCTCGGACCCGGCGCCGATGCAGTACATCGCGCCGTTCTCCGGCTGCGCGATGGGCGAATTCTTCCGCGACAACGGCCGCCACGCGCTGTGCATCTACGACGATCTATCCAAGCACGCCGCCGCCTACCGCGAAATCTCGCTGCTGCTGCGGCGGCCGCCGGGGCGCGAAGCCTATCCGGGCGACGTCTTTTACCTGCACAGCCGGCTGCTGGAGCGCGCCGCCAAGCTGAGCGCCGCGCACGGCGGCGGCTCGCTGACCGCTCTGCCGTTCATCGAAACCCAGGCCGGCGACGTATCCGCCTACATTCCCGACCAACGTGATCTCGATCACCGACGGCCAGATCTTCCTGGAAAGCGACCTGTTCAACTCGAACGTGCGTCCGGCCATCAACGTGGGCATCTCGGTGAGCCGCGTCGGCGGCAACGCGCAGATCAAGGCGATGAAGCAGATCGCCGGCAGCATGCGCCTGGACCTGGCGCAATACCGGGATCTGGCGGCGTTCGCCCAGTTCGGCAGCGATCTGGATAAAGCATCGCTCGCGCAGCTCAACCGCGGCAAGCACCTGGTGGAGATTCTCAAGCAGAACCAATACCAGCCGCTGCCGGTGGAGAAGCAGATCGCCATTATCTTCGCCGGCACGCAGGGCTACCTGGACGATCTCCCGGTGGAGCAGTGCCGCAAGTTCGAAGACGAACTCTACCGCTTCATCGACAACGCCCACCCTTCGCTGTGGAGCGAGATTCGCACCAAGAAGGCGCTGGACGACGAGCTGCGCGGCAAGCTCAAGGCTGCGGTGGAAGAATTCAAGGCGCGGTTCGTGGCCGATCTGAAAACCGCGGAACCGGCGCATGCCTAGCCTGATCGACATCCGGCGGCGCATCCGCTCGGTCAAGAACACGCAGCAGATCACCAAGGCCATGAAGATGGTCTCGGCGGCCAAGCTGCGCCGCGCGCAGGATCGCGTCATCCGGTCGCGCCCGTACGGCGGCATGCTGCGCAGCGTGCTGGCGAACGTAGCGGCGGCCGCTGCGCTCGACGACCAGGCCGGCGAGAACGAGCTGCTGGCCCGCCGCGAGGAGCACAACGTCCTGCTGCTGGTGATCAGCGCCGACAAGGGCCTCGCCGGCGCTTTCAACACCAACCTCATCAAGGGCGCGCAGCACTTCATCAAGGAGCGTCCCCAGGCTTCCGTCAAGCTGGAGCTGATCGGCCGCAAGGGCCGCGATTTCTTCCGCAAGCGCCGCGCCTCGATCACCGGCGATTCGATCGGCCTGGCCAACAAGCCCGCCTACGCCGACACGGCCGCCATCGCGCGCAGGGTCATGGACATGTACCGCCGCGCGGAAATCGACGCGGTCTACATCATCTACAACGAGTTTAAGAGCGTGGCCACGCAGAAGCTGACCGTGTCGCGGGTGCTGCCGGTGGAATTGCCCGCGCGGGCCGGGCACGGTGGACTACATTTTCGAGCAGGCGCCGGCCGCGATGCTGGACGTGCTGCTGCCGCGCTACGTGGAAATGGAATTCTTCCGCGCGCTGATCGAGTCATCGGCCGCCGAGCACGCCGCGCGCATGACCGCCATGGAAGCGGCCACTTCGAACGCGGGCGAAATGATCGACAAGTTGACACTGTTCTTGAACCGCGTGCGCCAGGCCAGCATCACCAAGGAAATCATCGAGGTGGTCAGCGGCGCCGCGGCAGCAGGGTAAAAGGAAGCTATGGCAAGCGACGGAACCATAATCGGAAAAGTAGTGCAGGTGGCCGGGCCGGCCGTGGACTGCGAGTTCCCCGAGGGGCAGATTCCCCTCATCTACACCGCCATTCGCATCACCAGCGAGGGATTCGACGCGCCCCAACCCATCGACATCATCTGCGAAGTGGAGCAGCACATCGGCGAAGGCCGCGTGCGCACGGTGGCGCTGCAGCCCACCGAAGGCCTGGTGCGCGGCATGCAGGCCATCAGCCTGGGCCACCCGGTGGAAGTGCCGGTGGGTCCGGAAACGCTGGGGCGCGTGCTAAACGTGATCGGCCAGCCGGTGGACGAAATGGGCCCGGTGAATGCCAAGACGCTATTTCCCCATCCATCGGCCCTCGCCGTCGTTTGAGGACCAGTCGACGCGCCTGGAGATGTTCGAGACCGGCATCAAGGTGATCGACCTGCTCGAGCCCTATTTGCGCGGCGGCAAGATCGGCCTGTTCGGCGGCGCCGGAGTCGGCAAGACCGTCATCATCATGGAGCTGATCAACAACATCGCGCAGAAGCACGGCGGTGTTTCGGTGTTCGCCGGCGTGGGCGAGCGCACGAGAGAAGGCAACGACCTGTGGCTCGAGATGCAGGAATCCGGCGTCATCGATCCCAAGGATTACCGCAAGTCGAAATGCGCCATGATCTACGGCCAGATGACCGAGCCGCCCGGCGCGCGGCTGCGGGTGGGTCTCACCGGGCTGACCGTGGCCGAGTACTTCCGCGATCAGGAAGGGCAGGACGTGCTGCTCTTCATCGACAACATATTCCGGTTTACGCAGGCGGGCTCGGAAGTTTCGGCGCTGCTCGGCCGCATGCCCTCCGCGGTGGGCTACCAGCCCAACCTGGCCACCGAAATGGGCGAATTGCAGGAGCGCATCACTTCCACCAAGAAAGGGTCGATCACGTCGGTGCAGGCCATTTACGTGCCCGCCGACGACTACACCGACCCGGCTCCCGCCACGGCCTTCGCGCACCTGGACGCCACCACCAACCTGTCGCGCGATATCGCCGCGCTGGGCATTTATCCGGCGGTGGATCCGCTGGCTTCCACCTCGCGCATCCTGGACCCCCTCATCATCGGCCAGGATCATTACGCGTGCGCCCAGATGGTGAAGGGCATTCTGCAGCGCTACAAGGACCTGCAGGACATCATCGCCATCCTGGGCATCGACGAGCTTTCCGACGAAGACAAGCTCACCGTCGCGCGCGCCCGCAAGATCCAGCGCTTCCTCTCGCAGCCCTTCCACGTGGCCGAGCAGTTCACCGGCATCAAGGGCAAATACGTGAAGCTGGAAGACACCGTGAAAGGCTTCCGCGAAATCGCCGAGGGCAAGCACGACGACCTGCCCGAGCAGGCGTTCTACATGCAAGGGTCCATCGAAGAGGTTTTGGAGCGCGCCGAAGAACTGAAGAAGGCCTGAGATGGCGGAAGCAATCGAACTCGAAGTGGCCACGCCCGAGCGCGCGATGGTGAGCGAGCAGGTCACCGACGTGCAGGTGCCCGGGCAGGACGGTTACCTGGGCATACTGCCCGGCCACGCCCCGCTGCTCAGCCTGCTCGGCGCCGGAGCGCTGAGTTACGCGGCCGGCGGCGCGCGCCATTTTCTGGCCGTGCAAGGCGGCCTGGTGGAAGTACTTACCGGCCAGGTGCGCGTGCTGGCCAACCTGGCCGAGCGCGCCGAAGATATCGATGTCGCGAAAGCCCGCACCGACCTGGATCTCGCCCAGAAACAGATGTATGCCGCGACCACCGGCGATGCGTCGACCGCCGCGCTGGAAGCGGTCGCGCTGGCGAACGCGCGGATCGCGGCGGTGGAAGGGAAGTAGGCGGTACGGTCGCGTGCGCACCGCTTGCTTAGTGGCGGTCATAGCTGCCTCGCAGGTTGCAGCACAGCAACAGAGCACGCCGCTCAAAGCGCCGTTTGGTCCTACAAACCAGCTTGTCTCTCCCGACGGTGCTTACGCTCTTTTCGGCAGCGATCAGGCGCCGCAACTCTGGTTGGAAGACAAAAGCACTCACGAGCGCAAGATGGTGTTCAGGGTGACACTACAAACGCTTACTTTAGCTTGGTCGCCCGATAGCGCCGCTTTCATCGCGAACGATCGCGCCGCGAGCGATGTGGAGTTTGCCTGCGTCTACGAGGTAAAGACACTCAGTCGGCTTGACC
>CAWJLI010000088.1:0-40038 GCA_963843095.1 Bryobacterales bacterium | reverse complement strand
AACGGTCGGATGTGACGATCGAGGAGCGCTGTTACTCGCCCGATGAGATTTCGAGCGCCCTCGCGGCGGCCGGCTTCGGCGAGCTGCTATGTTACGATGCCGGCGACTTGGGTATGGCCGGGCAATTGGGCGAAGGCCGCACCTTCTTCGTCGCCACCAAGTCGGATTGAGACGGATACTGCTCGCCTACGCCGCGCGGCGGCGCTGGAAGTTGCGCAGATAGGCCGCCATCATCCGGTCGGTCACCGGTATGTGATTCTGCAGCCAGCCCGCCAGGTACTCGAGCATTTCGGCTCCGGCTTTCCGGTCGCCTTCCACGATGCGTTTGACGAACCGCTTCGCCTGTCGGCGCGCGCCATCGTGCTGTCCCTTGTGCCACGCCAGCGCGTCGTAACGGCTCGCCCGCATCAAGCGCTCTTCGTGCGCAAAATGATCTTGCATGTGGGCAAGGAGCGACTCCAGCACCTCGCTGCGCTTTTGTGGGGCGCGCGAATCCAGAGCCGCTGCCAATTCGTCAACCAGCCGGAACAACGTCCTGTGCTCGGCGTCGATCTCCGCAATGAAGATCGAGTAACCACCGCTCCGATGAAATAAACCCATGCTTTGAGTCTACAATAATTTCGGAGTTTCAGGACTTTTGTCCGGTAAGCCGGATACGGGCAAGCTAAAGCATGCCCCACCAAGGCCGCGCGCGCCATCAGGTGGGGCATGCTTTAGCTTGCCCGTTCATGCGCCTCGTCACGCGACCAGCGAATCACGCCGCGCGTACCGAGATCCGGCGCGTTGCGGATGCGGCTTAGAAACCGCTCCTTGGCCTTGGCGGACTTTTTGTTGCGCTTCTTGGCGCTCCGTAGGGTGACGTGATCGCTCACAATCTTTAGTGTCTCACGCGACGGTCTTTCTTGGCTTCGTGGATCTCCTCCGCGGCGTGGGCCACACTGGTTCTCGTCCCGATCCAAGCTGCCAGCCGTTGCCCGCCACGAACCCGGAGTTCCCGATTGCCAAGGTCAACCGAGTGGGCGCAAACTAGCCAAAGAGGACTATGCCGTGTTCTGTCGCACCGCGCTCATTATCGTCTTTTCCATCTCTCTCGCGCAGGCCCAACCTAGCGGCACTTTGAGCAACTTCGAAGTCGTTTCCATCAAGCCATCTCCGCCGCCCAACGGTGGACGTTTCGCGAGGGGAATACAGGGCGGTCCTGGAACGAGCGACCCTGGGCGCATGACGTTTTCCCATGTGACCGTCGCCAGACTTGTCACCCAGGCGTTTGACATCTATCCGTTCCAGCTATCCTGTCCCGACTGGTTTAACACCGAGCAGTTCGACATTATCGCGAAGGTTCCGGCGGGCGCTACCAAAGAGCAGATTCCGAGAATGCTCCAAAATCTGCTGGCGGACCGCTTCCAGCTCAAAGTACACCAGGAAACGAGGGTCATGCTGATACTTGAGCTGACGGTGGCGAAAGGCGGACCGAAGCTGAAGGCAGCAGCCGAAGTTCCCGCGCACGATGACTGGGTGAGCGGCGAGCCTTCCGTGGATAAGTCCGGATTCCCAGTGATACCTCCCGGTAAAGCGAACATGCTGGTCGTTGAAGGGAAGGCCCGTTGGCAGACCCCCAATGCCGAGATGGAGCAGTTAGCCCGAATGCTTGCCGGCGAACTCGGCAAACCGGTAGCCGACCACACCGGTCTCCAAGGCCGATACAATTTCTCGCTCTACTGGATGTCCGGTGAGACGAACGCCACGCAGCTTACCGCGACTGCGGATACCGACGCCGCAACCCTTACTGCAAGCACGCCTGACGGCGTTCTCGGACCCACGATATTCGGCGCCCTTAGGGACCAGCTCGGGCTCCGGCTCGAGGCGAAGAAGGGCGCCGCTAATATCCTGGTCGTCGACTCGGCCGCGAGTATGCCGACTGAGAATTAGTCGCCCGCTGAGCGACTCACGCGACGGTCTTCTTGGCTTCGTGAATCTCTTGCAGGCTCCAGACGCGGATGGGGTCGCGCAGCCGGGCGGCCACTGCGTCGGCGGCGGCGCGGGCGCCGCTCATGGTGGTGATGCAGGGGACGCGCGACATCACCGCGTTGCGCCGGATGGCCTTCTCGTCGAAAAACGCGGGCGCGCCGGTGGTGGTGTAGATCGCCAACTGCACGCCGCCGCCCTTCAGCAGGTCGACCGCGTTCGGCCGCCCTTCGTTCACCTTGAAAATGGTCTTGCAGGCGAGCCCGGCCCCGCGTAGCGCAGCCGCCGTGCCGCGCGTCGCCACCAGTTGGAATCCCTGTCCGGCGAACCGCCGCGCCACTTCCACGGCGTCGGCTTTGTGATGATCGTTGACGCTGATGAAGACCGTGCCCTTTTCCGGCAGCGGGCTGCCGGCGCTGATCTGCGCCTTCAGGAACGCCTCGCCGAAATTGACGCCCACCCCCATCACCTCGCCGGTGGATCGCATTTCCGGGCCGAGCGCCGGGTCCACGCCGGGAAACTTGTTGAACGGGAACACCGGCGATTTGACGAACACCTGCGGCACCGTCAACGTGCCCGACGTCGCTCCGCCCGTGAGATGCGCGTAATCTTCCAGCTTGCGGCCCCACATCAGCCCCACCGCGATCTTGGCCAGCGGCACGCCGGTAGCCTTGCTGACGTAGGGCACGGTGCGCGACGCGCGCGGGTTGACCTCCAGCACGTACACCGTGCCGTTTTGAATCGCGTACTGCACGTTCATCAGGCCGATCACGTTCAGCGCCCTGGCCAGCCGCACGGTGTAGTCTTCGATGGTGCGGACGTTCGGCTCCGGCAGCGATTGCGGCGGCAGCACGCACGAGCTGTCGCCGGAGTGCACGCCGGCTTCCTCGATGTGCTCCATGATGCCCGCGATCAGAACGCCGCCGCCCGAATCGGCGAGCGCATCCACGTCCACTTCCGTGGCGTCTTCGAGGAACCGGTCGATCAGCACCGGGCGGTCCTGCGAAAACGTCACGGCTTCGCGCATGTACTGCCGCACCATCTCTTCGTCGTAGGCGATCACCATGGCGCGTCCGCCCAGCACATAGCTGGGGCGCACCAGCACCGGATAGCCGAGGCGCCGCGCCACCGCGCAGGCTTCCTCGGCGTTGGTCGCCGTCCCGTTGGCGGGGCAGGGGATGCCGAGGTCGTCGAGCAGCTTGCCGAAGAGCTTGCGGTCCTCCGCCAGGTCGATGTTCTTGGGATCGGTGCCGATGATCGGAATGCCCAGCCGCTCGAGCGGCAATGCCAGCGTCAGCGGCGTCTGGCCGCCAAACTGCACGATCACGCCATCCGGCTTCTCGGTGTCGCAGATATTTAAAACATTTTCGAGCGTCAGCGGTTCGAAGTACAGCCGGTCGCTGGTGTCGTAGTCGGTCGAGACGGTCTCCGGGTTGCAGTTCACCATGATCGACTCGACGCCCATTTCCTGCAACGCGAAGGACGCGTGGCAGCAGCAGTAGTCGAACTCGATGCCCTGCCCGATGCGGTTGGGCCCGCTGCCCAGGATGACGACTTTCTTGCGGCTGGAGGGCTCGGCCTCGCACGCGCTTTCGTAATTGGAATAAAGATACGGCGTGAAGCTTTCGAATTCCGCGGCGCACGTATCCACGCGGCTGAAAACCGCGGCCACGCCCAGCGTTTTGCGCCGGCTCCGCACCGCCTGCTCGTCCACGCCCCAGGTCTTGGCAAGCTGCGCGTCCGAGATGCCGTAGCGCTTGGCGCGGCGGAACAAGTCGGCGGCCGCGCCGTCGAGCGTGGCCTCGCGCAGCTCGGCTTCGAAATCCACCACCTCTTTCATCTGCCGCAGGAACCACGGATCGATGGAGGTCATCTCCTGGATATCTTCCACGCTGTAGCCGTTGGCCATGGCGAAGCGGATGTAGCCCAGGCGGTCGGGCGTGGGCGTGATCAGCTTCTGCGCCACCAGCGCTGGATCGAATTTCTCCGAGCCGAAAGCCTTGCCGGTCTCCAGGCTGCGCATGCCCTTCCACAGCGCCTGTTTGAAGGTGCGGCCGATGGCCATCACCTCGCCCACCGATTTCATCTGCGTGCCGAGCGTCGCATCGGCGCCGGGGAATTTTTCGAACGCCCACTTGGGAATCTTGGCCACCACGTAGTCGATGGTGGGCTCGAAACAGGCCGGCGTCTTGCGCGTGATGTCGTTGGCGATTTCGTCCAGCCGGTAACCCACCGCGAGCTTGGCGGCGATCTTGGCGATCGGAAACCCGGTGGCTTTCGATGCCAGCGCGGAGCTGCGCGAAACCCGCGGGTTCATTTCGATGATCACCATCCGGCCGTTGGCGGGGTTGATGGCGAACTGCACATTGGAGCCGCCGGTATCCACGCCGATTTCGCGCAGGCAGCCGATCGCGGCGTCGCGCATCATCTGGTACTCGCGGTCGGTCAGCGTTTGCGCCGGGGCCACCGTGATGGAATCGCCGGTGTGAACGCCCATCGCATCGAAGTTTTCGATCGAGCAGATGATGATGCAGTTGTCGGCCAGGTCGCGCATCACCTCCAGCTCGAATTCCTTCCAGCCGAGCGCGCTCTCTTCGATCAGCACCTCGTGGACCGGCGAAAGCGCCAGCCCGCGCTCCAGGATTTCGTCCAGATCTTCCTTGTTATAAGCGATGCCGCCGCCGGTGCCGCCCAACGTGAAACTGGGCCGCAGGATGCACGGGAAGCCAATCCGCGCCGCGAACTCCTGCCCGCGCTCCAGGCTGTTGACGAGCTGCGATTCCGGCGTTTCCAGGCCGATCTTGCGCATCGCGTCCTTGAACAGGAGCCGGTCCTCGGCCTTCTTGATGGCGTCGATCTTGGCGCCGATCAGCTCCACGCCGTACTTCTCCAGTATCCCGGCCTCGGCCAGCTCCACCGCCAGGTTCAACCCGGTCTGTCCGCCGACGGTGGAAAGCAGCGCGTCGGGCCGTTCACGGCGGATGATCTCTTCGAGATAGGTCACCGTCAGCGGCTCGACGTAGGTTTTATCGGCCAGCTCCGGGTCGGTCATGATGGTGGCCGGATTCGAATTCACCAGCACCACTTCGAAGCCGTCGGCGCGCAACGCCTTGGCCGCCTGGGTTCCCGAATAGTCGAATTCGCAGGCCTGGCCGATGACGATGGGGCCGGACCCGATGATGAGGATGCGATGGAGATCGTTGCGTCGCGGCATCCGTTATTTCCCCGCCCCCGGCTGGCTCTCGCGCATCAGCTTGATGAATTCGTCGAACAGGTAATGCGAATCGTGCGGGCCGGGCGCAGCCTCCGGGTGATACTGCACGCAGAACGCCGGATGGCGGCGATGGCGGAAGCCCTCCAGCGTCTGGTCGTTGAGATTCCAGTGGGTGATTTCCACGTCGTTCACGTTGAGCGAATCGGGGTCGACCGCGAAGCCGTGATTGTGCGACGTGATCTCCACCTTCTGCGTGAGCTCATTGCGCACCGGGTGGTTGGCGCCGCGATGGCCGAATTTCAGTTTGTACGTTTTGCCGCCACAGGCCAGGCCCAGCAACTGGTGGCCCAGGCAGATGCCGAACACCGGCTTGCGGCCGATCAGCTCGCGGATGTTGGCCACCTGCGCGACCAGCGGTTCGGGATCGCCGGGGCCGTTCGAGAGGAACACGCCGTCTGGCTTGAGTGCGAGCACGTCTTCAGCCGAGGTCAGCGCCGGAACCACCGTGACGCGGCAGCCGGCATGCACCAGGCGGCGCAGAATATTGTGCTTGATGCCGAAATCGTACGCCACCACGTGGTAGCGGATCTCCGCCGGCCGGCCTATCCGTTGTGATGGCGAGCAGGGTTCCACTGGCGCGGTCCATTCGTAAGGCTCCGGCGTGCTCACCCGGCTGGCCAGATCGAGCCCGGCCATGGTCGGGATGGAGCGGGCTTTCTCCACCAGTCGCTGGGCGTCCGATTCCACCGCCGAAAGAACTCCGCGCATCACTCCGCGGCTGCGCAAATGGCGCACCAGCGCACGGGTGTCCAGATCCGAAACGATGGGAACGCCGCCCGCGTTCAGGAACTCGCCCGCCACCGTATCGGAGCGCCAGTTGCTCGCCAGCCCCGAAAACTCCCGCACCACCAACCCTTCGATATAAGGCCGCAGGCTTTCGTTGTCGTCGCGGCTGGTTCCGTAGTTGCCGATCTGCGGGTTGGTCAGGATCACGATCTGCCCGGAGTAAGACGGATCGGTGAATACTTCCTGGTAGCCGGTGAGCGCGGTGTTGAATACGACCTCGCCGGCGCGCTCGGCGGGCGCACCAAAACTCCGGCCCTCGAAGACCGTTCCGTCTTCCAGGGCGAGGATTGCAGTATTCAAGTTAGGCTGTTCCTCCCGGGGAGTGGGTAATGCTTATTTTAGCAGGTTGGGGAAAAACCCGAACGCCGGGTTGCGTCCCGTTCCGCTTCGCGGCAGTTACAGCGCGGCGCGCGGCTGTCGCCTTCCTCCTCGACCGCCGCCAGCCTGATTAACTAACGGGTGCACGACACGGAAGCGGATCGCACTCTCCAACGTCAGGCGCGCACTTAAGCTCCGTAGGAGCTATCAAAAAGCCCCGAAGGTAGTGCATAATCGCCTTATGGGCCTCTGGCAAAGGCTGTTTGGTAGCGGCGCCAAGCCGCAAACCCTGTTCGGCGGCCGGCCGGCGCCAGCCACAGAACCAAAACCTTCTCAGGCTCGCCCCGTCGCAGCGCAATCACAGCCTTCCTCCGCGCGGCCAATACCAGTTGGGGTCCAGTACGCGGAAGGCGCTCCGTCCGCCCCTACGGATGCACAGGTTGACGCATTCGAAGCGGCTGTCCGGGGTGGCCGTTGGAAGGAAGCTGAAGCGCTGCTCAGGAAGGCGCCCTGCCTTGCAAATAAAGAGGCATTCAAGGACATCTTCGGAACGTACCTGCATTGGGCAGCAGCGGAAGGCAAGGCGGAGTTTGCGGAACTCCTGTTGGCTCACGGGGCGGAGGTCAGCGCGAGGAACGTTTTCGGGGCCTCGCCCTTAAGCAATGCATTGTTTTGGAAACACTTGGACATAGTAAAGCTGCTGGTTGGACATGGGTGTGACTTTTTTGATGCGGTCGAATTAGGTGACGAGGAAATGGTGGAGAGGCTGCTCAAGGGCAACAGGGAGCTGGCGTTGCAGGCGATTGAGCACGGAGAAACGGCGCTCCACCTCGCGGCTAGGAGAGGCCATAACCAAATAGCGGATTTGCTGCTGAAATACGGGGCAGATGTCAATGCCAAAGGCCCGGAGGGGCAAACTCCTCTCTTCTATGCCATAGACCAGTACGAAACGGCGAGGCTATTGATATCGCGGGGAGCAAAGCTCAACGAAAGGAGGGCAACGGGTGGAACCTTCTTAGACATGGCAGTGTCAATTGGACGTACCGAATTGGTAAAGATGCTGTTGGAGAGCGGCGCCCAAGTAAATACGGGCAGGGACGGCGGGAGAAGCGCGCTGGACGAAGCGGCAGCCAATGGACATGATGAAATCGTGAACCTGCTTAAGGCCTTCGGAGCCGAAGGAGAGATTGTCAAGGATTATATCGAGTGCCCGCCATACGAAGGGCACGCATGTTGCTCCGATGACCAGTGTCCCTGCGATGAGACGTCTATGCCGCCCGCAAGCGGCTTCCTTTACATCGACCCCCAGGTGATAGAGTTCCGCAGAGACTGCCTAACGATGCAGGCGCTAAAGGAAAAGATAGAACGGCTGAGCCAGAAGGTCGGAGCGCCCATTTTTGGCGGGAAGAACATGTTCGCACCAATAGTCGTTTGTGAGCAAGCAGCACGGCTACGCAACCTCAGCCTGAGAATTGCATCCTCAGACTTCGAGATGTGGATGACGCGAGGCGTTGTCCCATTTCGGGCGACACCGGGGGCTGGCGAGGACGGCCGTGCGCAAGAGGCGTAAAGGGGCCGGCGTAAAGGGCCCGGCGTGAAGGCAGTGAAGGGCCAGACGCATTTCCCCCAACCTACTTCGGCTTGACCCCGTTGCCGCCATTAATGCCATTCTGCTCGGAATGGCCGTTGCCCAGTTCGCGCAGCACGTCGCCGACCACCTCTTCCTTGCGCTCGGAATGAAACTCGTCGCTCATCCGGCGCAGGGCGACGCCGATCACGTCGCGATGGTGCAGTTTCGATCCCGGGCCCATGCCGCTCAGCTCGAGCCACAGCTTGTGCGCCAGCGCGACATCCTCCGGCCAGAGGCGCGGAGGGTGCGGGCCGAGGTTGAAGAACACCACATCCTTCTCGTTCTCGAGCACGATCTCGAGCGATAGGGACGGCCGCGGTTCCGGCAACTGCTCCCAGTAGCTGCCCACCAGCGCGCCTTGCTCGGGCGGCGTCAGCTTGGGCGACAGCCCCATCACGATGCGCGAGCTTCGCAGCCGCGCCGCCGTTTGCACTATCGCCTCGTAAGGGTCCGTGCCCGGCACCACCATCAGTTCCACATGCTTGCCGGCCTTTTCCCCCAGCGTGACCACGTGACTGAACACATTGGTCTCGGCTTCGGAGAAAAGCTGTTCGGTATCGAGCGGGTGCTCGCCGGAAGCCGCCTGCGTGACCTGTCGCACCGAAAGCACCACGATGTCCATCTTGCGCGTGTCGGTCTTGTGCAGAATCCGCGCCAGGTGTTGCAGCCGGTTGGGATTTCGCACCGCTACCAGCACATTGCCCGGCCGCACGCCGACCGAACCCGCGCTCAGATCCTCGCGCGCATCCAGCCGGAATTTTTCCATCTCCTCCCCGTGCGCCGCCTTGCGTTTCCGGTTGTAGATATCGGACAGCTCGAAGACGATGAAGAAGGCGATGGTGAAGCTCACGCCGGAGATGGTCGCCACCTTCTTGGTCAGCACGTTGATGATGGCCAGGCCGAAGAGCGCCACCGTGATGGCCATCAGGCCCAGCGGGATCTCTGTTTTTCCGATGTGAAAATTCAGCGGCACCTTCCATTCGCGCCCTTCCGGCTGCTTGTAGCGCAACACCAGCACCGAAAGCGCCTTCATGGCGAAGCTCCATACCACACCGAAGGCGTAAGCCTCACCCAGCATGTAGACATCGCCGCGGCTGATCAGGATGGTGATCAGTTGCAGTCCCACGATCACGTTGATGAGGCGTGAAGTGGTGCCGAACTTCTTGTGTGGATGCCGGAACCAGTCGGGCAGCACACCGTCTTCCGCCACCCGGTTGAGCACGCCGTTGGAACCGATGATGGCGGTGTTGACCGCCCCGGCGAGGATCAGCGTTCCCACCAGCACCACGAAGCCATGAAACAGCAGGCGCACCGAAACCGGCCCCACCAGGAACATGGAGAGGCCGCCGATCAGATTGTCCAGAAACTGCTGGCGTTGCGCGTCCGGGATGATCATCACGGCGAAAAACGAAACCAGCGAAGTGAACAGCATGCTGTAGATGAAGATCACGAAGCCGGCGCGTTCCAGGTTCTTCAGCTTGGGATGCGCGATCTCGCGGTTCACTTGCGCCAGGCTCTCCTCGCCGCTCATCGCCAGCAGCGAGTGGCCCAGGCCGATCATCACAGCGATGACGGTGATCGAGGGCGCCACCGTCCCCTTCAGCCATCCCAGGGCCTCCGGGCTGAACTTGATGTTGGCCGGTATGGGAAGCGGCACCGGCTGGTAGCCGTTCTTCAAAATGGTGACGATACACCAGACGATCAGGATCACCACCATCACGGTGGTGATCTGCATGATGCGCAGCGCCTTCTCGCTCGATTCGTGGATGCCGATGATATTCTTGCGCCAGAAATACACCGTCACCGCAGCCGCAAAAACCGCCGCGAAGTAGGGCGGGTTGACGTGCAGGTTGGGCATCCCGATCCGCGGAGTGACTTCATTGATCAGGCCGCCTAGGTACAGGCCCGCGCTGACCGCGCTGATGGGGCCGGTCAGCACGTAATCGAACATCAACGCCGACACCGAGAACTTGGCGAGCGTGCCGCCCATCGCCTCGTGCACCACTTTGTACACGCCGCCGCGTACGAACATCGAACAACTCTCGATGTAGATGGCGCGCACCGCATAGGAAAACAGCATGATCGACAGAATGAACCATGGCGCCGCTTTGCCGATGGCCGTTTCGGCGATGCCGCCCACGTAGTAGGCCGAGCTCGCCAGATCGCTCAAGACGATCGCCGCGGCCCGCCAGAACGAAATGAAGGACAGCATCACGGTGGTGGCGACCACGACTTTCACCGCCGCCGGACGTTGCTGGTTGGTCACTGAATGGTTTCTCCCCGCTCGGCCGTGGGGCTGTGGCGCATTACGAATGCGCCTGCGAGGTGCTGACGGGTTGGAACTGGAATGCGATCTGTCCTACGCGGGACTTCGCCCCAAACTGGTATCCCCGCCCCCAAGTGGAGTTCGGCCACAACATATTAGCATATGTGAGGGGGTCGAAATGCCGCAATCCCACGCGGAATCGCTGGCGCACCAGGTGATCGCGCGGCTGCGCACCGGCGGGCATCAAGCTTATCTCGTCGGAGGTTGCGTGCGCGACTTGTTGCGCGGGGCCGCTCCCAAGGATTTCGACATCTCCACCGACGCGCGGCCGGACCGCATCATGGACCTGTTCCCGCGCTCCGGCCTAGTCGGCGCGCACTTCGGTGTGGTTCTGGTGCGCGATGCTTTCGCGCAGGTGGAAGTCGCCACCTTCCGCAGCGACCACGAATACGAAGACGGCCGCCGGCCCACCGCCGTGCACTTCGAAACCGACCCCAAGGCCGACGTGCTGCGCCGCGACTTCACCATCAACGGCCTCATGATGGATCCCATTGAGGGCCGCGCCGACGCCGAGAATGTGGGGCAGGCGCTCTCGCCTGCCAACTTCACAGTACTCGATTACGTCGGGGGCCGTGCCGATCTCGGTGCCCGGCTGATCCGGGCCATCGGCGATCCCGACGCACGCTTCCGCGAGGACCATCTGCGCTTGCTGCGCGCCGTGCGCTTTGCCGCCCGCCTGGGATTCACGATCGAGCCGGCCACTTTCGACGCGATGCGCCGCCATGCCGTCCGGATTACGCGGGTTTCCGGCGAGCGCGTGTGCGATGAACTGATCCGCATCCTCACCGAAGGCGGCGCCGCTTATGGCCTGGATCTGCTCGATCAGAGCGGTCTGCTCGCCGTGCTGCTGCCCGAAGTGGCCGCCATGCACGGCGTTGAGCAGCCGCCCGAGTTTCATCCCGAAGGCGACGTCTGGACGCACACGCGCCTGCTGCTCGGTAGTCTCGATCGCGCCACGCCGACGCTGGCCCTGGGCGCGCTGCTGCACGACGTTGGGAAGCCGCCCGTCTTCCGCGTGGCCGACCGCATCCGCTTTGACGGGCACGTGGAGAAAGGCGTCGAGATGTCCCGTGCGATCCTCAGCCGGCTGCGTTGCTCCCGAGAGACAAGCGAGCAGGTGGAATCGCTGGTGGCGCATCACATGCACTTCAAAGACGTGGGCCGCATGAAAGAGAGCACGCTCAAGCGCCTGATGCGCCTGCCCCACTTCGACGAGCACCTGGAACTGCACCGCCTGGATTGTCTGGCCAGCCGCGGCAACCTGGAAACCTACGACCTAGTAAAGCGCAAGTTTGAGGAGATGACCGCCGAAGAGCTCAAGCCGGCGCCGCTGATCACCGGCGCCGACCTGATCGCCGCCGGCTACCACCCCGGCCCGCGTTTCGCCGAGATCCTCTCCGCCGTCGAAGACGCCCAATTGGAACACCGCCTAAGCACGCCAGCCGAGGCGCTGGATTGGGTGCTGGGGAAGTGGCCGCTGGAAGACGAGCTGTGAACACTACAACAAACTGCCGCCTCGCTTTACGTAGGTAACGGCGCTTTTTCTGCCAGTGGGCACAAAGGCGCGACGGAAATTCGACGCCGCCACGCGGGACTAACATTACTGCTATGTTCATAATGTCGCAGTTGAAACGCTCGCAGGTCCATTCATTGTTTTGGTCGTTTTGCGTCTCATCCAGAATGTGATGAACCGGCGGGAAAGCGGGGCGAGTATTTTGGGGTCGCCATGTTCAGGTGGTGCCCCTGGAGGCGATGAAATGATGGACCGGGCTGCAGAGGCGCCGCCGCGTCCCAACGCGAGGGTTACCGGCATCGCTTATTTGCTCTACTTTCTGACGGCAATATCCGGCGAGGTCTTCGTTGGCAGGGGCCACCTTGTCCTATATGACGCCGTCAACCTCATCTCCCACGCGTTCTACGTCGCTGTAACGCTGCTTTTCTACTACCTGTTTAAGCCAGTGAACTGGAGCCTCTCTTTACTCGCGGCGTTCTTCAGCCTCGCCGGATGCGCCAATGACGTACTTAGCCTCTTTAAGCTCGATCTCTACAAAATTAACAGCCTGGTGTTTTTCGGGCCGTATTGCCTCCTGATCGGCTACCTCATTTTCAAGTCGACTTTTCTGCCTCGAATCCTGGGCGTGCTGATGGCGCTTGCCGGTCTGGGCTGGCTGATCTTTCTGTCACCGCTCGCAAGCCATCTGTTCACCGGCCTTAAGGTCCTCGGAATCCTCGCGGAAGCATCGTTGATGCTATGGCTCATCGTGATGGGTGTCAACGTCCAACGCTGGAAGCAGCAGGCCAGCGCGGCGCGGTCGAGTGGGGGCCCGCCCGGAGACTGAGAACTCGGCCCTCTTGGTAAACGGAGTTTACCGGAAAGTGCCAGTCCACTTGGACGAGCAGCCGCCGCTCTGCACAGACGGCTGTCTGCGCAGACCGCGCCGGTCGCCTTTAGCAAGAAATATCAAGCATTCCACATCCGCTCCGCCTAAACTGCTCTCGATGCGTCTTGGATGGCGCACTTATTCTCAATCGCAAGGAGTGAACATGATCAAGATATTGTTAGGCATTGCAATTCTCCTGTTAGTTGTTGCCGCGGCGGCTTTCTGGATCTGGCACCGGATGACCGGGCCGCTCTACCAGCCGGGCGATGTGCGCGCGGGCAAGGGTGTCATCGAACCGCTGACGCCTCCGCAAGCTGCTGGTGGACGATGGCTTGTCGCGCCGGGCATCGAGCTCTATCACTTCGAGGAAGGCACGGGCACACCGGTGCTGGTCGTGCATGGCGGCCCGGGGTTTCCACCCACCGAGCCCTGGCGCGCCGGAAAGCTGCTGCCCTATCGGGTCATCTACTATCACCAGCGCGGCTGCGGGCTCTCCAGCCGTCCGATCCACTCCTTCAGCGGCTCCAACATGTACGCGAACATGCGCCAGGTGCACCGTACCCTCGGCCTGCCGGCGCAGGTGGGCGATATCGAGCGGATACGCCGCATTCTGGGTGTCGACCGCCTGATCGTGATCGGCCACTCCTTCGGCGCGGAACTGGCCGCGTTGTGGGCCGCCGAGTTCCCGGAACACGTGCGCGCGCTGGTCTGTGTGGCGCCGGCCGATCTGGCAGTGCTGCCGAGAAAGGCCGGCGACGAGGGCGACCTGTTCCAGCTTATCCGCCGGCGCCTGCCGGCGGGCATGAAGCCGGAATACGAACAGTACCTGGCCGATTACTTCAGTTTCCGCCGCGCCTTCGCCCGCAACGAAGCCGAGTCGTCGGCCTTCTACGGCCGCCTTGCCAAGTTCTGGGGAGCCGCCGGAGCGCCGCGCGGGACTTCCGCGATTGACGCCGCCGGCTATGAGCCGCTGGGCATTTATGTCAGCATGGGCGCGCATCACGATTACCGGGCTGCCTTCGAGGCAGTCCAGGCGCCCGTATTAGTGATTCACGGCAGCGCCGATCTGCAGCCGGAATCGGTCAGCCTGGGCTTCGCCGCACGCTTCAAGAATCATCAGTTCGTCCGCATCGAGGGCGGGTCCCACTTCGTTGCCGACGAGCAGCCCGAGGTCTTCGCCGCCGCGGTAAACAAGTTTCTGGGCGAATTGTAATCTGCGAACGCGCACCAACCGCTCCCTGACGGTCGCGGCTCCGAAAGGAACTGAACGCATCGGAGCCGCGACCGTTAGGGAGCGGTCGCCACTGAATGAGCTGGTCGTCTCCTGATGCGCTCAAATCGTCGCCGGCGTTCCCTCTGGCACCGCCTCAGTGGCCGGTTTGCCGCTCAAACGCTCCATGTACACGTAGATTACCGGCGTGATGTAGAGCGTCAGGAACTGGCTGACCACCAGGCCGCCCACCACGGCCAGGCCCAGCGGCTGGCGCGCGTCGCCGCCTTCGCCGTAGCCGAGCGCGATGGGCAGCGTGCCGAACAGAGCCGCCACGGTGGTCATCATGATGGGCCGGAAGCGCCGCATGCAGCCCTCCCAGATGGCTTGCTCGGCCGAAAGGCCTTCCTTGCGCCTGCCAATCGCGAAATCGATCATCATGATGGCGTTTTTCTTCACCACGCCGAACAGCATGATGATGCCGACAAACGCGTAGAGATCGAGCTCCTTGTGGAACAGCAGCAGCGTGAGCAGCGCGCCAAATACGGCCGACGGCAGGCCGGAGAGAATCGTGATGGGGTGAATGAAGCTTTCGTACAACACGCCCAGCACGATGTAAATCACCAGAATGGCGACGATCAGCAGCACCGTCAGATTGCGGAAGGAGTTCTGAAACTCTTTCACGGTTCCCTGGAAGCCGGTCGAGATGGTGGAGGGCATGTGCAGATCGAGGATGGCGCGGTCCACCTGGTCCACGGCCTGCCCTAGCGAGAAGCCGGGCCGCAGGTTGAACGATGCAGTCACCGCCGGCAACTGGCCGAAGTGGTTGATGTTGAGCGCGCCGGTCTGCCGGTGGGTGCGGGTGACCGCGTCCAGTGGCACCAGCGAACCCTGCGAGGAGCGGATATAGAGCTTCGATAGCGAATCCGCCGTTCGCTGGTATTGCTTGTCGAGCTCGAGAATCACCTCGTACTGGTCGGCGGGCGCGTAGATCACCGATGCCTGGCGCTGGCCAAAGGCGCTATAGAGCGCATCCTGTATCTGCTGCGCAGTGACGCCGAGCGCCAGCGCGCGGTCGCGGTCGATATCCACCATCAATTGCGGCGCGGCGATATGCAGGTCGTCGCTGACGCCTACGAAGCCGGGGATCTGCTGCATCTTGGCGGTCAGCTTGGGCGCCCATGCGTACAGCTCCTTCAGGTCGGGGCTCTGCATGGTGAGCTGGTAGTCCGCCGCGCCGAACTGGCCGCTGACGGAGATGGGCGGCGGGTTCTGGATGATAGGGAACAGCGCCGGCACGGCCATCACGCGCGGTAGCAGGGCTTCGATGGTCTGGTCGACGGAAAGAGCGCGCTCGGCGCGCGGCTTCATGTTGGCGAAGAAGAACGCCTCATTGCCACCGATCACGAACGAGCCCACGTCCGCGACACCGGGAAAGGCGCGGATAATTTCGGAGATGGCGCGGTGGTGGCGGGCCATATTCTCGAACGAAATATCCTGCGGCCCGAGTGTGATGCCGAAGAAGAAATCCGAATCCTGCGAAGGGATGAACCCGGTGGGCATGGTCTTGAACAGATATATGGTGCCCACCAGCATCAGCACCGCAACCGCCAGCGTCACCAGCTTGAAGCGCATGGCGATTCCAAGCGTCATTTCGTACCAGCGCTCGGTCAGTTTGTGGCCGCGCTCCAGCGTGCGGTACAGCAAGCCGTGGCGCGCCCCGCGTTCGCTGCGCAAGAAGCGGCTGCCCAACATCGGCGTCAAGCTAAGGGACACGAAGCCGGAAATCAGAATCGCCACCACGATGGTGACGGAAAACTCGTGCAGCAGGCGGCCCACGATTCCCGCCATGAACAGCACCGGAATAAACACGGCGACCAGCGAGAAGGTCATCGAGAGAATGGTGAAGCCGATCTCGCGCGAAGCCGCGATGGCGGCTTCCATGCGCGACTTTCCCATCTCCATATGGCGCACGATGTTTTCGAGCATCACGATGGCGTCATCCACCACGAAGCCCACCGAAAGAGTGAGCGCCATCAGCGAGAGATTATTCAGGCTGTAGCCCAGCAGGTACATCACAGCGAAAGTGCCAATGATGGAAAAGGGAACCGCGGCGCCGGGAATCAACGTCGCCGAAATGTTGCGCAGGAACAGGAAGATCACCATCACCACCACACAGACCACCAGAGTGAGCGTGAACTCCACGTCGTGAATCGACTGCCGCACGGATTCGGAAGCGTCGAACGCCACCGAAAGCTGCACCGCCGGAGGAACTTCCTTTTCGAACTCGGGTAGCAGCCGCTTGATGTTTTCGACCACTTCCACCGTGTTGGTTCCGGGCTGGCGGTTGACGGCCAGGATCACGCCGCGCCGGTTGTTATACCAGGCGATCAGCTTGTCGTTTTCGACGCCGTCCACCACGTTGGCGAGCTGGTCCAGACGCACCGGCGTGCCGCCGCGCCAGGAAACGATGATCGGCCGGTAGGCTGCGGCGTTGAGCAGGCCGCCGCTCGATTCGATGGTGAAGGCCTGTTTGGCGCCGTCCAGGCGGCCGGTGGGCAGGTTGGTGTTACTGGAGGCGATGGCGTTCTGCACTTCATCGATGCCGATATTGTGGACCGCCAGCTTATCGGGATCCACCTGCACGCGCACGGCATACTTCTGTTCGCCATAGACCTGCACGCGTGCCACGCCGCTCACCATGGAAATGCGCTGGGCCAGCAGAACGTCGGCGTAATTGGTCACTGTGTAGAGCGGCAAGGTATCGGAAACCAGCGCCAGGTAGAATACCGGTTGCTCGGCGGGGTTGACCTTCTGATACGAAGGCGGCCGCGGCATGCTGGCGGGCAACCTTCCACCGGCGGCGGCGATGTGCGCCTGGATATCCTGCGCGGCAGCGTCGATGCTGCGGTCCAGCGTGAACTGCACGGTAATATCGGTGCTGCTCTGCGAATTCACCGAGTTCATCGATTGAATGCCGGCGATGGTGGAGAACTCGCGTTCGAGCGGCGTGGCCACCGAGGATGCCATGGTCTCCGGGCTCGCGCCAGGCAGCGCCGCGCTCACTTCAATGGTCGGGTAATCGACGCTGGGCAGCGCGGCCACCGGCAGTGCGCGAAACGCCACCGTCCCGAACAGCAGGATGGCGAAGCACAGCAGCGCCGTCATGATCGGGCGATCGATGAAAATGCGCGAGAGGTTCACAGCGGCCCCGTTCCCAACTTGGCTGGATCCATCGGGACAATCTGCGCGCCGGGGAAGATGCGCAATTGCCCGTCGGTGACCACCGTCTCGCCGGGCGCCAGACCCTTGGCGATCACCACCTTGGCGCCCCAGGCGCGGCCCATCGTCACGGGGCGGATTTCCACGTGGTTATCGGACTTCACGGCGTAGACGAAGTATCCCTGCTGGCCGCTTTGCACGGCTTCGGCCGGCGCCACCACGGCATTCTGAATGGTGTCGAGCGTGAGCGTTGCAGTGACGAACTGGCCCGGCCACAACAGGCGGTCGGTGTTCTCGAAGGTCGCCTTCAGGTGAATCGTGCCGGTGGTCGAGTCCACTGTGTTATCGATCACCGTCAGATAGCCGTTGGCGGCGCGGCCGGGATCGTCCTGCGATTCGACGCGCACGGCGAGCTTGCGGCCCTCGCCGGCCAGACGGCGGATGGCGCCCAGATACTGCTCCGGCGCGGCGAAGTTGACGAAGATGGGCGACACTTGGTGGATCACCACCAGCGGGACGTCGTTCACCTTCACCAGGTTGCCCGGGTGCACGAGCAGGTTGCCGGTGCGGCCGGAAATCGGCGCGCGAATCTGGCAATAGGTCAGATCGAGTTTGGCGCGCTCCACCGCGGCCTGGTCGGAATCGACCGCCGCTTTGGCTGTATCGATGGTGGCCAGCGTGGAGCGCGCAGATGCGTTAGCCGCGTCGGCGCTCGATTGCGCCTGGTCGTAGACCGAGTGCGGCGTCAGCCCGCTCTTGTTCAGCTCGGCCTGCCGCTCGGCATCGCCCTGCGCGAAGCGTGCGGTGGCTTTGTCGCGCGCGAGCGCGGCCTCGGCCTGCGCGATCTGCGCCTTGTCCCGCTCCACCGCCGCTTGCGCCTGCCGGAGCGCGTCGTTGAAAGGCTGGGGATCGATCTCGAACAGAAGATCGCCCTTGGCCACGTTCTGCCCTTCGGTGAAGTGCTCGGCCATCAATTCGCCCGCCACCTGCGATTTGACCTGCACAATGGCCGAAGCCTCCACCGTTCCCACCACCTTAAGCTCGGTGGGAACCGATTCCTGCGACACTTTGGCTACCGACACCGGCACGACCGGCATGCCGCCCATCCCGGGCCGCGCCGCTTGCTGCTTGCAGCCCGTCAAAGCCAAACCAACGGCCAACACGACCAAGATTTTATTCACTGGTTGATCCCCGAAATTTGCAGTGTATCAGGTACGCACGGGGCCGGCGAAAGGTTCCAGGCTTGGCGGGGGAATGACTGGGTCGCGGGCCACGCTTCAGTTGGCGGTCGGGACTCTGTCTGCGCTATCGACCACGAGGACATCCATTTCGCTCCTCCGGCTGTAAAGTCTGAGTCCCAGTTTGTCCCGCAGGACTTCCTGCCAGAGGGTGAACATATCGGAGCCCGGCTCCGGCTTGATGTCTACACTGAAATCGTAGGTCCCAGGAAGGCCCGTCTTGTCCAACACCGGAACAAGGGCTCCGCCCGCTCTACCGGGCCGCCCCGGATCGTCGGGTAAAAAAATGGTTAGCTGGATTGCTAACAAATCGGCGAATTGCCGCAAGTCCCCGTGAAAGTGCAGACCCGCTGCAATTGGGGGAGTCTCGCCATCCTTTATCGCGTGGATCCTCGGGCCGGACTTGTCGGTCACCAGTTCGTACACGCGAAGTTCTTTGGTCTCGCGATGGTGCGTCAGCCTGAATCGTTCGCTCAGAAGTGTTCGGAGCATCAGTGCAAGATCCTCCTTACCGACAGGACCGGCTGCTTTCGCATCGATGTCGTATTCGCCTTGGTCTAGCCAGCTCGGCCCAAGCACTTGCTGCGATTGCAGATGATATGCCTCCGCCACGAGGCGCTTCAGCGTGGCGTTTCTGGCGGTTATCCCGGCAGGCACGAAGGCGAATCGGTTGTTCGCGTCCGGCCCAACCACACTCTGACTAGGCTTCACCGACGCCACCTCAAACACAAGTGATCTCGCGGCATTCTGGCCGAAGGCCGTCGAATTCAGTAGGGCGAGGGAACTCGCAACGAGAGCGATGCGCATGGCGTCCATCCTACACTTCACCGCTTTGTCTGGCAAGCGTCCGTCGCCCGAATGGACAAGAGCTTCATGCGACTCGCCATTAGTGGCGCGAGGGCTCATGGATCCACTTGTCTGGATTGCCGCCATATCGACAACCGACCCGTCCTGCATGGAGCTTCTGTGTCGCCCCGCAGGACTGGGCCTCGCAACCACCTCTCATGTTTCGTACCTGGGAACCATGAACAGCCGGGGCCTGCCGTCGTCCCCTAGCGTGAATCTTATCTACAATAGGAACTCGCCGCCATGGACAATCTCACCCATACCGCGATCGGCCTCTTCCTGGCGCGGGCCGGCGCGGGGAAGTGGTCGCCGCGCGCGACGGCGATTCTGCTGGTGGCATCCAACGCCCCGGACATCGACGTGGTGACCGGCGCCGCCGGTCCGCTGGCGTATCTGCACTATCACCGGGGCCTCACGCACGCACTGGTTGCGATGCCGGTGCTCGCGCTCTTGTCCGTGGCCGTGGTGAGGCTCGCCGGGAGGAAGCCGCTTTATTGGCCGGGCGCGATTGCGGCCGCGATGCTCGGCGTGGCCCTCCATCTATTGCTCGATTGGACCAACGTCTACGGCATCCGGCTGCTGCTGCCTTTTTCCGGCCGCTGGCTGCGTCTGGATTCGACGTCCGTGGTGGATCCGTGGATCTGGGCTATCGCAGCGGTTGCGCTGGTGGGGCCGTTTCTGGCGCGCATGGTCGGCTCCGAGGTCGCTTCCGGAGGCGCCAGGCCGCGCCACCATGGCCGCGGCGCAGCCTGGTTCGCTCTTATCGCCGTGTTGGCGCTCGATTGCGGCAGGCTGATTTTGCACGGCCGCGCCGTCGAGATGCTCGAAGCGCGGGTTTACCAGGGTGGCACGCCCACGCGCGTGGCGGCGTTTCCCACTCCGTTCAACCCGCTGCGCTGGCGTGGCCTGGCTGAGACACCGGCATTTTACTCGGTCGCCGATTTGGATGTGTTCGGCAATTTCGACCCTACCCGCGCCCTGATCCTCTACAAGCCCGACGCCGACCCGGCGCTCGATGCCGCCGCGCGCACCCCCGTCTTCCGGGAGTTTCTCGGGTTCAATCAGTACCCACTGTGGCGGGTGACGCCGGCGCCGGCTCTGGACGGCGGCAAGCTGGTGGAGTTGTTCGACCTGCGCTTCGGCACTCCGCAAGCCCCCGGCTTCCAGGCCACCGCATTGGTGGATGCCCAGCTTCGAGTTGTGAACGCCACGTTCCGTTTTGGCGCCCTACGCCCCCGCTAGCATTAAGATCCTATCTAGGTGAACCTATGCTTCGGAACAGCAGCAGACTCAAGACATCGGCCCTTTGCCGGCTACCAGCCAGCCTTCTATTGCTCGCTTTCTGGGCGCCGGCGCAGACCATTACGGTCTCGCCCGCCGGTCCCGTCCACACGCTGTCGGAAGCGCGCGATCGGGCGCGTGAGCAGCGCCGCGCCGGCCGCTCCGGAACCATCACCATCCAGATCGGCGCCGGCATCTATTACCTGCCGGAGACGCTGGTCCTCTCGCCCGAGGATTCCGACACCGTCTGGGAAGCTGCACCGGGAACGCGCCCGGTGATCAGCGGCGGCCGCATCCTCACCGGCTGGAAGAAGGGCGCCGGTCCGCAGTGGACTGCCGACGCGGCGGGCCCTTACTTTCGCCAGCTCTTTATCGGCGGACACCGCGCCCAGAGAGCCCGCACTCCCAACGCCGGCTTCTATCGCATCGACGGCGCCAGCCCCCAGGACAAACCCGCCCGGATACACTTCCGCGGCACCGACATCCGACCGGAGTGGGCGGCGCGCGGCGACGTCGAGGTGGTGGCGCTGCTCGCCTGGGCCGACTTCCGCATGCCCATCGTCCGCGTGGACGAGGCCGCTCACACCGCGACCCTGACGATCGACCCGCGCCCTTCCAACCAGGAAGCCGACGCCCGCTACTACATCGAAAACTCTCCCGATGCGCTCGACCAGCCTGGAGAGTGGTATCTCGATCGCCAGACCCACACGGTTTCCTACTGGCCCCTGGCCGGGGAGAACCTGGCGGCCGAACAGGCTATCGCGCCGGCCCTGGTAGAGCTCATCCGCCTCGAAGGCGCGCCCGAACAGGGGCGCTTCGTCCACCACATCGTCTTCCGAGGCCTGCAATTCGCCCACGCCGATTGGACCATGCCCGGTCAGGGCTACGCCGACACACAAGCCGCCATGCCCGCGCCGGCCGCCATAACCGGCGTTGGCGCCACCGATTGCACAATCGAAAGGTGCACGGTGGCCCATTGCGGCGGCTACGCCATCTTCTTCGGACGCGGCTCGAAGCGCAACCAGATCCTGGCCAGCGAGCTGTACGATATGGGTGGCGGCGGGGTCAAACTCGGCGAGCCGCGCCAGTTTCCCAACGACGCCGAACGGAATTACGAAAACGTGGTGGCCGACAATCACATTCACGATCTCGGCCTGGTCTACGCGCCCGCAGTGGGCGTGTGGGCGCTCCAGAGCGGGCGCAACCAGATTGTCCACAACCACATTCACGACCTTTTCTATACCGCCATCTCGGTGGGCTGGACGTGGGGTTACGCCGAAAACCAGTCGCAGGGCAACATCATCGAGTACAACCACCTGCACGATATCGGCAAGCAGATGCTCAGCGATATGGGCGGCATCTACACGCTCGGCGTGCAGCCGGGGACACGCATCCGCCACAACTTGATCCACGACATTTCGTCGTTCACCTACGGCGGCTGGGGCATCTATCCCGATGAAGGCTCCTCGCAGATGCTGATTGAAAACAACGTGGTCTACCGCTGCAAGAGCGCCGGCTTCCACCAGCATTATGGCCGCGAGAATACCGTGCGCAACAACATCTTCGCCTTCAACCAGGAAAACCAGTTGATGCGCACGCGCGCCGAGCCGCACGTCTCGTTCTTCTTCGAGCGCAACATCGTCTACTTCGATAAGGGCCGTCTGCTGGGCGGCAACTGGACCGGCGCCGGTTTCGCCATGAAGGGAAATCTATATTTCGATACCCGCGGCAGTGAGATTCTCTTCGCCGGCCAGTCGTTCGCCGAATGGCAGGCGGCCGGACGGGACGCCGGCTCCGTGATTGCCGACCCTCTCTTCGTGAATGCGGGAAACTTCGATTTCCGCCTGCTTCCCGGATCGCCGGCCCTCAAGCTGGGCTATCGGCCGATCGACCTGAGCGGCGTCGGTCCGCGCGTTCCCGCGGGCCAGTAGTACACCTAGGGCATCTCAGGTTCCCATTTGAGGTCTTTGCTCGATTTCTCAAGATCGGCATTCACCCCACAATGAAATCGTGCAGGCTACCGACACGAATACGGTCCTCGACAAGAGCCAACTCCGGGATATCACCATGGACGATCCGGAGCTGATGCGGGAGATTATGGCGGCGCTGCTCGCCGATACCTCACAGCAGATGGGTTTGCTCGAAGCCGCCATCCGCGCGCAGAACACGGCGCAGTGCATGCGGCTGGCGCACTATTCCAAGGGCGCGTGCGCCAACGTGGGCGCCAACCGAGCGGCGGGCATGTTCAAGCAGATTGAGAGCAAGGCGGCGGACGGTGAGTTTTCCGAGTGCGTCGAATCGCTGGCTTCGCTGGTGCGGGAAATGGACCTGCTGCGCAACGAAAGCGCCGCGCTATAGGGCCTGGGTAGGTTGTTAACCTACAGCCGATTGCCAAGCGGCCGAGTGGCGGTTGTATCGCTGTCATCGACCTAGCCGGCCGCTGCCCGCAGCCGTTTAACCCCATCTCCACAAAGCACGGCCGCATGCTTCGACTCCGCCTGCAAGCCACCCAAAGCAGTTTCGATCACGGCCGGCTGGAACGCCGCCAGCTCGTCGCGCTGCTTCCCCAGCAGCCATTCCGTCAAGGCTGAACCGGCCGCGATGGATGCCGTGCAGCCGCGCACTTTGTAACGTGCCTCCACCACGCGTTCCCCCGCGAACCGCGCCGACAACCGAAGGATGTCGCCGCAAGCGGGATTGGAAACCTCTACCGCAATCGCCGGCGCCGGCAGTTCACCCACATTGCGCGGATTCTGAAAGTGATCGAGCAGCAGCTCCGAGTACATATAGGCCATCCGAATCCGGCAGAGGGCACGGCTGCCGGTGACCTTATTATGCACGATGGAACTTGGGCGGAGTGCGCGCCGTTACAATGTCTAGCGATGCCTGAATTCGACGTGGTGGGCGTGGGCCTCAATGCCACCGATACGCTGCTGATGGTGCCGCACTTCCCGGCCTATGCCGGCAAGGTGCCGTTCGACGCGGAAGTGATGAGCCCCGGCGGGCAGGTGGCCAGCGCCATGGTGGCGTGCGCGCGGCTGGGGCTGCGGGCCAAATATATCGGCACGGTGGGCGATGACGAGCGCGGCCGCATCCAGATGGAAAGCCTGCGCTCCACCGGCGTGAACCTGGACCACGTGCAACTGCGCAAGGGCTGCCCCAACCAATCGGCCTACATCATCGTCGACCGCTCCACCGGCGAGCGCACGGTGCTGTGGCGGCGCGACGACTGCCTGCGCATCGACCCTGAACAGATCGCGGACGAGCAGATCACCGGCGCGCGCCTGTTGCACATCGACGGCCATGATACGCCCGCCGTGGCCCATGCCGCCGCCATCGCGCGCCAGCACGGCATTCCGGTCACGGTGGACGTGGACACCATCTACCACGGCTTCGACCGCGTGCTGCCCAACGTGGATTACCTGGTGGCCAGCTCCGAATTCCCCGGCAACTGGACCGGCCATCCGCGACCCGTTCGAGGCGCTGGAAAGCTCTGCAAACACGAATATGGCATGAAGGTGGCGGCCATGACGCTGGGTGCCCACGGAGCGCTGGCGCGCGTGGGCGGCCAGTTCATTTACGCGCCGGCCTACGTGGTGAATTGCGTGGATACCACCGGCGCGGGAGACGTGTTTCACGGGGCGTTCTGCTATGCTGTTTTGCAAGGGATGACGATGCCTGCCGCTTTGGATTTTTCGAACGCCATGGCCGCTCTCAACTGCACCGCCATGGGCGCCCGCGGCGGGATTCGCGGCCTCGAGGAAATCCGCCTGCTGATGGCGCGCGGCGAACGGCGCTCGCATCCCGACTTTGCCGCGCGCGCCCAGGCTTCCGGCGCCTCTCCGACGGATTAAATGTTCCCGCTACGCGACACACAGCCGAGCTATTCCAAGCCCGTGGTCACGGTCCTGCTGATCGTGGTCAACATCCTGGTGTTTCTGTTCGAGTTTTCGCTCGACCCTTACACTCGCAATGCTTTCATTTCCGCCTACGGCCTGGTTCCGGACCACTTCGCGGTGATCAACATTTTCACTTCCATGTTTCTGCATGCCGGCTGGCTGCACGTGCTCGGCAATATGTGGTTCCTCTGGATTTTCGGCGACAACATCGAGGACATTCTGGGACACGGCAAGTTTCTGCTGTTTTACCTGATGTGCGGCGTGGCGGCGGCGCTGACGCAGGTTCTCTTCAACCCGTTCTCGCGCGTCCCCATGGTAGGCGCGTCGGGCGCCATCGCCGGCGTGATGGGCGCCTACATGGTGAAATTCCCGCGCTCCCGCATCGTGACCTTCGTTTTCGTCTTTTTCTTTATCACTACCTTCGACGTTCCCGCCTGGGCGATGCTGATCTACTGGTTCGTGCTGCAGTTGTTCGGCGGTTTCGACAGCATCACGGCTTCGCAGTATTCCCATGCCGGCGGCACGGCGTTTCTGGCCCACGTGGGCGGGTTCATCGCCGGCATGGTTCTCATCTTTTTGCTCGGCACGCGGCGGCCCTATTACCGCCGCCGCGACCTTTCCTGGTAAATGAGTGCCTCTGATGGGTTCGCGACTTGACAACAAAAGGCAAGCACTTCTCCCGCGTACGGGCAAGCTAAAGCATGCCCCACCGGCGGCACGCGCGGCATTAGTGGGGCATGCTTTAGCTTGCCAACGCCCGCTTGCGGGCGCGTCTTCTTCCACGGAGGTGTCCCATTCCTGAAGAGTAACGGGGGGCGCGCGTGAGCCTGGACGTGCTGGCCATCGCGGCCCATCCCGACGACGTGGAACAGACCTGCGGCGGCACGCTCATCCGCATGGCGGAAACGGGCTATCGCACCGGCGTGCTCGATCTCACCGCCGGCGACATGGGCTCGCGCGGCACGCCCGAGGAGCGCATCGCCGAATCGCAGGCGGCCGCGCGGCACTTGCTGCTGGCCTGGCGCGGCAACCAGCACATGCCCGATGCGCGCCTGGAAAACACGCTCACCGCGCGCATGACGCTGGCGTTGAGAATCCGCGAATTGAAGCCGCGCGTGGTGATTCTGCCGTATTGGGAAGCGCGCCACCCCGATCATTACCGCGCCAGCGAAATCGGCTTCGAAGCCTGCTTCCTGGCCGGGTTGAAGAAGCTCGACGAGTACTCCGAGCCGCACCGCCCGCACAAGATCCTCTATTCCAGCCTGTACGCCGATGTGAAGCCGTCGTTCATCGTGGATATCAGCGCCCAATTCGAGCGCCGCATGGAAGCGCTGCTGAGTTACCGCTCGCAGTACGGCGCGGCGGACCACGCCGGCGCCCTGTTCCCCGACGAACCGGAGATCCGCGAGCGCCTGGGCGCCATCGCGCGCTTCTACGGCAACCTGATCGGCGTGAGATATGGCGAGCCCTTCGTGGTCAAAGAAGCCATGCGGGTGGACGACATCGTAGCCATGCCGGTAAAGTCGATCTAAGAGGAAAGAATCATCGCCACCGGATATGGAGCGTTTGTGGGGCGAGTCCAATGAGGCTGCCCACTCTTCACCCGCCGTTATAATGGCGCTGATGACCCGTCGTTTCTCGGTTCCGGTGCGGTTCGGGCTGGCGCTGTTACTCTTTTTCGCTCTCGACGCGCTGGCATTTCGCACCGGTTGGTACGTGTCCCTTCTCGAACCGAATTCCACGGCCGGGTTCCTCGAAACGTATCTCCGCAACGAAGAGCAGCGCCCCATCGGCCGCTACCGGCAGGTGCTGGCCGTGGGAGATTCCCGCATCGGGCTCAAGACGCGCGTCGCCAACCTGGGCACCAGCAGCACTGGCTGCGAGTTCGGCACCATCGCCGTGCCCGGCACCACGCCCCGCTGCTGGTATTACATGCTGCGCGAAGTGGATCCGGACTGCGATCGCTACGATGCCATCCTGGTTCCGTTCGATAGCTA
Organism: Bryobacterales bacterium; assembly: GCA_963843095.1. Lineage (GTDB taxonomy): Bacteria > Acidobacteriota > Terriglobia > Bryobacterales > Bryobacteraceae > Bog-375. The sequence goes on along the minus strand of CAWJLI010000088.1, from coordinate 13,665 downwards.
TGATGACCGCTCCTGGGAAAACCAGGCCGATCGCGATCTGGACCTCAACTACCTGATTCCTCTGCTGCGCGTGACGGACCTGCCGCGGTTCGTTCTCTCCTACCCGAGCTGGCCGAACCGCGCTCGCGCCGCCGAAGCGGTTCTTTTGAAGGGCCTCGTCTACCAGAACGATTTTCAGGCCTTTCTGGCGCACCCGCGCACGCGGCTGCAAGTTGTGCGCTTGCAGGAGCAGCACGCGCGGGACTGGTACTACAACGCGGTTTGGGAACGCCACAGCCTGGCCGGCATGAGTGTGGATTGGAATGCGAACACGGTCGCGCTACCCGCCTGGCTGGAGCCCGATAAGCGCCGCGAGACCGAGCACGTGCTGCTCGAGGACCCGAAGCCGATTTCGGCCGATTACGCGCGCTACCGGCGCCAGTGGCTGGGCGCCATCCTCGACCGTTACCGCGGCTCGCGCACCCGATTCATTTTCTTGCGGCTTCCGCGCGGGCCGGTGCTGCGCCCCGACCTGCCGCCGCCGGACCCCAACAGCACGGCTCGCCAGTTTGCCGCGGCGGGCCGCGCCATCCTTTTGCCCGAGCACACGTTCGATTCGCTCGAGCGCCCCGAGCTGTTCGGCGACGCGCTGCACATGAATGAAGAAGGCGGCTATAAGTTCTCCATGATGCTGGCCGGCGAGATCGGCCGCTTGCTCGCGTCCGCGCCGGGTGCCCGCTGATGCTCTTCCACACCCCGCAGTTTTTCGCGTTCTTCCTGATGGTGCTGGTGCTGTTCTACGCCCTGCCGCGCCCTGCCCGCCGCTGGATCCTCCTCGCCGCCAGCTATTTCTTCTACATGTGCTGGAACACGAAGTTCGTGCTCCTGATCATCGTTCTCACCGCCATCGATTACACGGCTGCCATGTGGATGCGGCGTCTTCCCGCCGGCCGAAAACGCAAGGCCGCGCTGGTGATGAGCCTGGCCGCCAACCTAAGTTTTCTCGGCTTCTTCAAGTACTACAATTTTCTGGCCGGCAACCTGGCGTGGGTGCTCGCCCGGCCGTTCGATGCGTTCGCGCTGCACATCATTCTGCCGATGGGCATCAGCTTCCACACCTTCCAGAGCATGTCCTATGTGATCGATGTCTACCGCGGCGAGCAGGAGGTCATCACCGACCCAATCGATTACGCCTTGTACATCGCGTTCTTCCCGCAACTGGTGGCCGGCCCCATCGTGCGCGCGCGGCATTTCTTCGCCGATCTCTACCATTGGCGCGCGCCGGATGCGCGGGAGATCCTGCGCGGCACGCTGCTGGTGGTTTTCGGCCTGCTCAAGAAGCTCGCCATTGCCGACCAGTTCGCGCGCATCGCCGACGATTTCTTTGGAAATCCAGCCGGGCATCCCGGGTACCTCGCGGCCTGGAGCGGCGTGATTGCGTTTGCCATCCAGATCTTTTTCGATTTCTCCGGCTACACCGATATGGCCATCGGCCTGGCGCAGCTTCTCGGCTTCCATTTCCCCGAAAACTTCCGCCGCCCCTACCTGGCTCGCAGCATCACCGAGTTCTGGCGCCGCTGGCACATTTCGCTCTCGACATGGCTGCGCGATTATCTGTATATTCCGCTCGGCGGCAATCGCCACGGGCGCTGGCAGACGTACCGCAATCTGATGCTGACCATGTTGCTCGGCGGCCTGTGGCACGGGGCGAGCTGGAACTTCGTGATCTGGGGCGGCTATCACGGCGCGCTGCTTTCCGTCGAGCGCGTGGCCGGCATCCGCGAGCGCCAGCGCTGGTCGATCGTCGATCCGCTGCGCGTCGCGCTCACTTTCGCGCTCGCGTCGATCAGTTGGGTATTCTTCCGCGCCGCGACCCTCCACGACAGCCTCTACATTCTGGGCCGGCTGGTCGGCGGTCCGCACGGCCACATCCTTTGCCGGCATTGGCAGCTCTGGTTCGTGCTGGCGGCGCTGGTGCTGGCTGCGCTCGAAGAGAGGTACGGCTGGTTCGAACGCCTGCCCGAAGCGCCCGCCTGGGTCTACGCTTCCGCCATCGCCTTGTGCCTGTTCTGCCTGGAACTGATCGGCTTCACCGGTCGCGCCGTGCCGTTCGTGTACTTTCAGTTCTGAGAGGCGATTAAGGGGCGCGTCCATGAAGGCCTGAAATGGGGCAAATTGCCCCATTTCTTGAAGGTGCTTATCAATGAAATCAAATACTTAGCCATCTTTCGTGGGGCAAATTCACCCCACGAGCCGCAAATCACCGAGAGCGAGGGACTGCCTCCGATCCGATTATCATGCCTGGGCGAATGCGACGGCGGTTGAAAATCGGCCGGACAAGACCTAAGCGATTGGCCCGCCGTGAGTTGAGAAAACACGGGGGAGTGTGATTGCACCTGCGCTGCCGGTTATCCTGGAGCCTTCTCGGAAAATCACGGCCCCGGGTTCCAGGGAGTTTCAGGCCGGCGGACTGGTACGAGGCGGCCTTCGGCCCTCGCCAAGCGATCCGCTTTGCGAAATGGCGCCACTTGCCAAGGGACACCACCCGGCGGACCGTGGTCACAGGTTCAGGATCCTCCCCAATTTGAACAGCGCCGGGATTGACAGCGGCCCGATACCGGCCACGATTGCGGCGTACGCTACGGCCTTCCAGCCAGAGACGTATCCCTCTCTGACGGCTAAGACGATCAACAGTGATAGCGTCGGTAGGTTCAGCGCCACGGCCGTCGCCACACCCGGCATGTATCTGCGCGTTATCACCGAGACTGCGACGTGCGGAATCAGCACATTGGCCAACACGGCGACCATATACCCAAAAGTCAGGTAGGTCCAGACCGTCTGTTTGCCCGATATGGCGCTCAGCCAGGTGACACCGAAAGCCAGGACTGTGAAGACCGCAACGGCAAAACGGAAGACACCCGGTGCAACGGGGGCATGCCAACGACCGGCTCGTTTCGTCCAATCCGGAAACCATATGGCTTCTTCCGCGTTGTGCAAAGTAACCACAATCGGGAAAAGCCACTGCAAATTCCCGAAATTCATATCCGTCTCCTTTCCTGATTGTGGTGGGCCGCATCCCGTGAGTCAACCGTGTCAAGGTTGCCGACCGCTCGCCAAAGTCCCCAAATTCCGACGCTTGCCACTCGATCGGGTAAAGAATTTCGGAGTTTCGTGGCGTCCCCGAATGACTTCGGGACCCTTGAGTGGCAGAAGTCTGAGATGGCTCACGTCCGAGTGGGCTGCTTGGGCGCCAGTTCCCTCGATCGGACCCGGAACCTCAGCTGCGTTTACGGCCGCTCTGGATGGAAGGAGTGGAACAGCCGGAGTGTTAACAACGAATGAAGATGATTGGGAGTACTCTGATAGTGCCGTACGGCGAGATCGGAATTGCGGCTTAAATGCGGCCGCGGCTGAGAGGACACCTAAGAAATGCGACATGCGATGGCGGCTATCGCCTTTCTGTTGGGCATCGCCGCAATCCCGGCAGCGGCGGACCAATTGCCAGCCTCTTGTGGTGGGGTCGGCGCAAATAGCTACGCCCCTCCCGCGGTGACCATTCCCCCCGTGGTTCTCAATCGCGGCACGGTGATCACGGTCACGAATGCCACGATGGCGATAAATGGCGACACCTCTTCGGTGAGCGCGCTGGTTGCCAATCCCGGCCCGGACGGAATTTCTCTCCAGGAAGCGATCATCGCCACCAACAACGACCCCGGCACATGGAACATCCAATTCGCTCCTGTCCTGAAGGGCTCCACGATCGTCGTCGATTCCGCACCGCCCGTGTTGGGGTTGTCTTACCTAACCGGGGGCAACGTCACCATCAACGGTGACATCGATGGCGATGGACAGCCCGATATCACGCTGACCAGCCAGTCGGGCACGGGCACGACTATTTTTGTCATTTCCGGGGGCAACACTCTCTACGGGCTGGCTCTCCAGAACTGCGGGATCTGTGTTCAGATCCAGCGTCCTTCGGCGAAGTTCCAGCTTCCCGCGGTCACCGGGACAACGTTCTCCAACATCACCATCGGCAACCTGGTGATGACGAACATCCAGAATGCCGGAATCTCGGTGTCTCCAGTCAATGGTGAAGCCGACACAGTTCCCGCCCTGGTGACGGGGAACACCTGGGACCATATTCTGATTACCGGCAACACCATCACCGGCAGCGTCTCAGGCCCGCAACTGGGCATCGACGTGGAGCTCATCGGCATGGTCGGCGACACGTTGCAGCACACCATCATCGCCAACAACAACATTGTGGTTCCGATGTATTTTGCGAAAGGGATTGCGATGAATGTCGGAGCAGGGATTGGGTCGAGTAACAATCAGGCGCTCGATACCTTGATCGCCGATAATACGATCGAAGCCGCTGTTCCCGAAACGGCGATTCGCGTTGGGGAGGGCCTGGACAGTGCATCGGCGAACTTGATTGACGGCGTGCAGATTGTTGCCAATCAGATTAGCCTGAGTGGCAGCCAACAGGAGGGCCAGGGCGTTAACGTGGCGGTCGGAGATGGCGCCAGCGACGATTTGAAACCGCCCGTGCTGCCGATCCAGTATTCGGAGAACAACATCGCTCGGAATATCGGCATTCTTTCGAACACCATCGATGGAGAGGTTGGCATCGGAATCTTCGCTCAGGCGGCATGCTGCGGCAACAGCAACAACACGATCGACAATCTCTCCATACTGGGCAATACGATGACGGGCACGGTGCAACTCACGGGCGGCGGCAGCGGTGGGTACCTCAGCAGGCAATCGGCTGGGAATTCGCTATCCAACGTGCTCGTCCAGGCGAATAGCATCCAGAGCTTGACCCTTCCCGGAAACCCAAACTTCACCTTTGAGCAAGCAATCCAAGGTGCGGGGATTGGGGTATGGGCGGGATCGGGAGGGGAGGGAAACAGCGTCAACAGTATCTCGATTGCCAATAACGACGTGGATACGGCGTTCATTGGAATCAGCGTTGTCGCGGGGTATGGCTACCCAGGGCTAACCCTTCCCCTCCCAACCGACGCTAATGCCGTGGCTCATCTGCAGATCTTCTGCAACCAGTTGGACCAGATTCCCACCCTTGGTGTCGCGCCCTCCTCAGGAATCAAGGGCATCAACGTGGCAGGCGGGGTGGACGTCGCGAACGGAAACCAGGTGCTGCAGGTGCGCGTGGAAAACAATCTGATCGCGGGGGCGCTTAGCGATGCCTCCTTTTTCGCTAACCTGGGCGATGGTGCGTCGGGAAATTCGATAGCGGGTTCAAGAATTTCTGTTCCCGTTGGCTGTGACCCACGAACTCCGCCCATCCCGCCGAAAAACGGCCAGTGTGGAAGGCGTCCACTTTGACGTGTAAACGCGCGAACCCGCGGATGTGCGCCAGGCGACGCGCCCTATATGTCGGCCTGTGGGAGGTTGAGAGCGGCGACCGTTTTTCAGGTGATTCCTCCCGTGACACGCCATTCTGGAAACCGAAACAGCCTGAGTTTTCGCTTGTCGGGGGGCAACCGGTCCCTTGGTTGCGGCTCGGATGCTCATCGGAGCCGCGACCGTGAAGGGGCGGCGCCTGGGCGCCTTCTGCCTCCCCTCACAGCCAGTTCAGGTCCGCGTAATGCTGGCCGGTCAGGTGCAGGAAGAGCGGCTCCAGGGCGCGGAATTCCTGGCCGTCGTATTCAATCGAGCCGTCGTTGGCCAGCACGGTGATGTCGCCGTGCCAGACCAGCTTGCCCGGCCTTGTGATGATGGCTACGGCGGTGCACAGCCGCTCCACGGTTTCGAGCACGTGACTGGTGATGAACACGGTGCGGCCCTGTTCGGTGAAGCGGCGCAGCCACTGCTTCATCAGCGCCACGCCGGCAGGATCGATGCTCTCGAACGGCTCGTCCAGGAACAACACTTCGGGCGAATGGATCACGGCCGCCGCGAAGGCCACCCGCTTGCGCATGCCGGTCGAGAACTCGGCCAGCGTCTTGCGTGTGTCGGTCAGCTCCAGCGCGGCCAGCAACTCGGTGACGCGCGTCCGGGTGGTCGCCTCATCCAGTCCGAACATGCGCGCCACGAAGGCCAGAAACTCATGTGCGTAGAGCGGCTCGAACAGGCCCAGCGTCTCCGGCATCACGCCCATGCGGCGCTTGAGGTCCACGCTCTCGGCGGTGAAGCGCTGCCCCAGGATTTCCATCTCGCCGGCCGAAGGATCCAGCAGCCCCGTCAGGCAGCCGATGGTGGTGCTCTTGCCGGAGCCGTTCGGTCCCAGAAAGCCGAACATCGCGCCTTTGGGCACCTCGAGCGAGAGGTCTTCGATGGCGATTACTGTCCCGTACTGCTTGGCCAGGTTGCGCATCAGGATGGCGGAACTCATCGATTCAGGATCTCCCTTCCATAATGGCGACCAGACGCTCGCGCCGCGCGCGAAACCACGCCCCGGCGCGATCGAGCGACAGACGGTAAATGCCCGCGGCCAGCGCGGCGGCGGCCAGCGTCACCCACCAGTAGCCGGACCGGAACACGTCCGGCCAGCGACTGGCGGCGATGGGCGGCAGGAATAGAAGGCCCATCACGCCGCCGATCAGGATCACGTTGCCGGCGAAGGAAAGGTCGTTGCCGAAGCTGCTGTAATAATTGCCGCGCCGCGCCGCCAGCAGGCTGGTCCACAGGCCGGCGGCCAGAAACAGGAACATGCCCGTCAGGCTGCACCCGGCCAGCAGCAAAATCATCAGCGGATCGAATGGACCACGGCTGACGAAGGGCCACACCACCAGCGCCGCGACGATCAGCGCCGCGTCCAGCAAGGCGAACGTGTAGCTGCAGGAGCGCAGCACTACGGCCGGATCGGCGGGCAGCAGCAGGTAGCGGCGCAGCCCATTGCCCACATAGCCGAATTGATTGACGGCGAATTGAGCGGTGCCGATGAAACCAACGACCGCGAACACGCCCATGGCGGAAGCGAATGCGCCCTTCGGCCCGTGCGCCAGGCCGGGCTGCCGCGTGAACGCATAGATCATGTATCCCACTGCCGGCAGCGAGATTGTGGTCGTCATGCGGAAGCGGTTGTTGCGCGAAAAGAAGCGCAGCCACTGGCCGATCAGGATGGCGTTCTGAGGCCCCAGGAAGGCGCCCGCGCGCTCGTAGCGGCTGCCCCATTGGAGCTTGCCGGACGATGCCGCGCGCGCCCGCGGCGGCCGCCGTTCGAGAGCGACCATGGCCTCGCCCAGCAGCGCCGTCCACAACAGAATCAACCCCAGGCCCCACACCGCCGATAGATCGGGGCGCGTCATCGCCAGTGCCGCGCCATAGGGCGGCGTCCACTTCCCCCAAGCCAGATAGGGGCCGGCGGCGTGCGGGTGCTTCTGCAGATATGTGATCAGGAAGCTCTGTCCCAGGACGAGGACCGTGATCAACACCATCAGCAGGATGGAGCCGCCGCGTCGCGCCACCAGCCGCTCCACGATGGTGCTCAACAGGCGCGCCGTCACATAGTTGCACACGTACAGCAGCAACACCGCCACGGCGCCAGACAAGAAGAACCCGGCGCCGTACAGGTGCAGGCCGGCCAGCAGGCCGAGATCGAGCCCCACCACCAGGTACCAGTAAGGATCCAGCATCGCCACGATGTGCCGCGCCAGTCTCCGTTCCCGCGCACCTAGCGGGTAGCGCCGCATTTCGCTCTCCGCGAAAATGGCGTTCATGCCGAACCCCAGAATCACGGTCCCGATGGTGGCGCACGCATACACGACGAAAAGCACCAGGGCTGCGATCTCGGTAGCTCTCCCTGTGCGTACCGCGACCATGCCGGCGCCCAGCCCTCCCGCGGCGAGCAAGGCGATCACCGCGATCAGCAGCAGGTAGCCGGACATGAACAGCGCGATCTTGCCGCTGCGCGAACGCGTCTTAGCCCAGAGCAGCCGATAGCGAAGCCGGATCAGGTTACCCAGCAGGTCGAGGTTCATGCGATCATTTCCGCGGCCGGATCACTTCCTCGTTGAGATACGGCCGCAGCGCCGCCGGAATCACCACCGTGCCGTCGCGCTGCTGGTAGTTCTCGATAATGGCGACCCAGGTGCGGCCCACCGCCAGGCCGCTTCCGTTGAGCGTGTGCACGAATTCGGCCTTCTTGCCGCCGCGAAAGCGAATCCCCGCGCGGCGCGCCTGAAAAGCCTCGTAATTGGAGCAGGAAGAAATCTCCTTGTACCCGTTCTGACCCGGCAGCCAGACTTCGATGTCGTAAGTCTTGGCGGAGGAGAACCCCATGTCGCCGGTCGAAAGCACCACCGTGCGGAACGGCAGATCGAGACGCCGCAGAATGTCCTCGGCATCCGCCGTCAACTTCTCCAACTCGTCGTAGCTTGCCTCCGGGCGCGCGAACTTCACCAGCTCCACCTTCTGGAACTGGTGCACGCGGATGATGCCGCGCACGTCGCGGCCGTAGGAGCCCGCCTCGCTGCGGAAACACGGCGTGTAGGCGCACAGCTTCACCGGCAGCGCGTCCGCCTCCAGCGTTTCGCCGGCGTAGATATTGGTCACCGGCACTTCCGCCGTCGGAATCAGCCAGAGGTCCTGCCCTTCGCACTTGAAGAGGTCCTCCTGGAATTTGGGCAACTGGCCGGTGCCGAACAGGCTGCGCGAGTTCACCATGAAGGGCGGCAGCACCTCGGTGTAGCCATGCTCGCGGGTGTGCACGTCGAGCATGAAATTGATCAGCGCCCGCTCGAGCTTCGCGCCCATGTCCCAGTAAAGGGCAAACCGCGCACCGGTGATCTTGGCGGCGCGTTCCAGGTCCAGGATGCCCAGCTCCGGCCCCAGGTCCCAGTGCGGCTTGGGAGCGAAATCGAATTGCCGCGGCTCGCCCACGCGCCGCATCTCGACGTTATCCTCTTCGCTCTTGCCCACCGGCACCGATTCATGCGGCAGGTTGGGAATGCCGGCCAGCAGATCGCGAAACGCTACGTCGAGTGACTTGACCTGCTCATCGAGAAACGCGACCCTCTCCTTCAACGAGCGCACCTGCGCCTGCCGCTCGGTAGTATCCGCGCCCAAGCGCCTCAGTTCTCCGATCGCGGCGCTCTCGAAATTCACCTGGGCCTTCAACTGTTCGGCCTCGGTAATCATGTCGCGCCGCTGTCTATCCAGTTCCCGGAATTGTTCCAGGCCGGCGCTCGCGCCGCGCGTTGCCAGGCGCGCCGCAACCGCGTCAAGATTGTTCCGGACGTATGCGAGATCGAGCATTTCCCTCCATGCTAACGCAGGCAGGGAGGGCTATTCTTCGTCTTCCTCGGTCTTGACGGGCTCCAGATCTTCGGCCTCGAAAATCTGGCGGCAATCCAGACATTCCACGTAGTCCACGCCGTCTCTTCGGGCCAGGACCTGGGTGCGCGTGTGCTCGCAGGCGGGTTGCATAGGTAGGCGGTAGATGAGAAATATTCTAACCGCCCGCGCGTGCTTGTCAAGCCCCCCCAAAGTTAAGGAAGTCGAGGTTGTGAGCCAAGGTGACCGGTTCGGCGCTCCGGATGATAATCTCTTGACTTGGAGGAACTCCCCATGAGGCGGCGAACTTTTTTGCGGGCGAGCATGACGGCGGTGGCCGCCGCGTTGACGGGCGTTCGACTTCGGGCGTCTGCACCGTTCGGCGCCACGGCAGCCACCGACGACAAACCGGCTCCGCCTTTCCCGAAGGGCTTTCTGTTCGGCGCCGCAACTTCGGCGGTGCAAATCGAAGGCGGCGCGAAGGAGGACGGCAAAGGGGAGTCGAATTGGGATCATTTCGCTCGTATCCCCGGCATGATCCACGACGGATCGACACCCGACGTCGCTTGCGATTCCTATCACAAGTGGCCCGAGGATGTCGCACTACTCAAGCGCATGAATCTGTCGTCTTACCGGTTCTCCATTGCGTGGCCCCGCATTCTGCCCGCGGGACGCGGCAAGGTGAACCAGAAAGGTCTCGACTACTACAGCAGGATGGTTGACGCCCTGTTGGAAGCCGGCATCCGCCCCTTGGCCACTGCTTTCCATTGGGACCTGCCGCAACCGCTTGAAGAAGCCGGCGGTTGGGCGAATCGGGAGACCGCCAGCTATTTTGCGGATTATGTGGGGATCCTCGCCCAGGCTCTTGGGGACCGTGTCCGGAACTGGTGCCTGCTCAACGAACCGCAGGCGTTCACTTTGTGCGGATACGGTTGGGGCATCTTTCCGCCGGGCAGGAAGGAGCGCGGTCTCATGTTGAAGGCTACCCATACCGCGAATCTGGCGCAGGGCCTGGGCTTCCGCGCCATGAAGGCCAGGAACGCCGCACTGCGGTTGGGCATCGCGCACGATTTCGTTCTGGGCAGGCCCCTCACGGATTCCGCGGCGGACCGCGCCGCCTGGAAGCGCTATGACGCATTCCGCAATCGCTGGTTCCTGGACCCCGCATTCACCGGTCAGTATCCAGAGGCTTTCGAAGGCGGGATTCCCGCTTCGGAGATGAACCTGCGGCCGGACGACGACATAATCCTCAAAGCGCCGCTGGATTTCAGCGGCATCAACTACTACTGCGAATACGAATACTGGGCTGCGGGCGGGAAGCAGGAGTTGCTGCAAGGCTTAAACGCCCGCGTCGAGAAGCCCGCGGAGCAATACTATCCGCAGGGCATGGCCGAAGTCGTGTCGCGCATCAGCCGTGAATATCGGCGCCCGGTGGAGATCACCGAAACCGGGCGGGTGGAGCGCGACGTGCCGGATGCCGAAGGGCGCGTGAAGGACCCCGGTCGCATCGCATTCCTGCGGAGCGTCCTCAGCTCGTTGGGCCGGGCCATCGCAGACGGGGCGGACGTGCGGGCCATCCACTACTGGAGTCTGCTGGACGATTGGGAATGGCATATAGGCTTCCGCGAACGAATCGGGCTGACCTACGTGGATTACGAGAAAGGCCAGAAACGCACGTTGAAGGACTCCGGCGCGTGGTACGGAGAAGTGGCGCGGACCGGCCGCATTCCAGCAGAATAACCTTCTCCGGGCGGACCGAAGAAGCCGGCCAACAGGTTACATATTCCCACCAGGTTTGACCGGCGGATTGGCGGGCTTGGCGAGCACATCCGCAGGCTTGGCTGTAAGGTCAGCGGGTTTCGCGGCCGCGTCAGCGGGTTTCGCGGGTGCATCCGCGGGTTTGGCGGGCGGATCCGCGGGTTTGGCGGCCGGGTTCGCAGCTTTGAGGCCGGCTTTGGCGAGAATCGCATCCACGTACTCGCGGGTCTCGTGAAGGTCCGGCACGCCGCCGGATTCGTCAACCGTCTTTGGTCCGGCGTTATAGGCACCGAGAGCCTGGGGCAGGTCGCCTTTATATTTTTCGAGTAGCTGCTTGAGGAAACGGGCGCCGGCGTCAAGGTTCTGCTTGGGATCGAGCGGGTTCGCCACGCCCATTTCGGCGGCGGTTTCCGGCATGAGCTGCATCAATCCCTGGGCTCCTTTCGCGGACACGGCACAAGGGCGAAATGCGGACTCCTGGCCGATCACGGCGCGAAGCAATTTGGGGTCGAGGCTGTGCTGTTTGGCGGCGTCTTCAATCAGCGGGCTGACCTGGTTGTCGTCCATAGGTTCGCAATCCGGCGGCTCGGCCGTTTCGGCCGGTGGTTTGCCATCGAGTGGCATCAGCCACAGCCCGAGGTTTTCGGCTTGTCTGCGGATGGCGGCTCGTTGCAACGCGATGGCCGCTCCCTGCAATTCTGAGGCGGTGGGAGGCGGCTTGGCGCTAACGGCAGCCGGCGGCGAGTTTCCCGCAGCCAGTGGATTTGCAGCCGCCGCCGCGTTCGACACCGCAGGCACCGGCGGAGGTTGAGCCCGCAGGCCATCCGCGACGCCACTCAAGAAGATGACAAGCGCCGGGACGATCCACCCAGCCAACGCGGGCAGGTGCGAAAACATCCAGCGGAGAATTCGCAGCCCCGGCGTCATCGGCCATCTCACAAAAAACCATCTCATCCTGCATAGGTATCGGCCGAAACCGCGCGCCGGAACAGGTGTGCCGGACAAGGCCAGATGTGATCCGCACGCCCACACGGAAACCCGCGCCGGGGATAGCGTAACCTGTTGAAGGCAAAAACCCTTTACAATAGGTACTTATCTTGCCGAGGTTTTGTTGAATGCGAATTCCAGCCGCTCTCTGTCTATTCGTTCTGATGTGCTCCGCCGGAGCTTACGCGCAGGCCATTGCCGGATTTGGCGCGATTACGGGAAAGGTGCGTGACATTTACGGAGATGGCATCCCGGATACAACCGTGACCATCACCAACCGGGCGCTGGGATTGCGGCTGGTTTTGACGACGACCGACGACGGCGTATTCTACGCGCCCGCGCTGGCGCCGGCCGCCGGCTACGCGGTGAAGGTGACGCGCAAAGGGTTTGTCGGATGGGACGCATCCAGCCTGAGGGTGCCGGTCGGCGAGACGGTGAACTTCCACATCACGCTGCAGCAGACCGCGCCGGGGGTGAAACCGCAAACCGGCAAAGCGCCGGGAGTGCAGGACACTAAGAGCGGCATCACCGACCTGATCAGCCGCGATGCGATTGCGGATTTGCCGCTGAGTGCGCGGCGGGTGGAATCGCTGGTGGCGGAAGCGCCTCTGGCGGCGCTGGGCGGGAAGCCCGACACCATCGGCTTTCGCGGCAGCCCTTCCTCGGACGTCGCAGTGGTGGATGGGTTGGACGCGAGCGATGGGTACTTTCTCAATAAAGCCGATCCGTTGCGCGCGTTTCCGGCGGAGGCGGTGGATAGCGTGCAGGTGATCGCTTCCACGCCGCCGATGGAGTACAAGGCCACCGGCGGCATTGCCAACGCTGCGACGCGGACCGGCACGGAGGATTTTCACGGCGAAGTGTATGCGTTCTACCGCAACGGCAGTTTTGCTTCGCCGGACCGGTACGATCCGAGTTTCCGTCCTCCCGACAAACAGGAGACGGAGGGGGCGAACGTGGGCGGCCAGGCGATGGACCGGCTGTATTTCTTCGTCAGCGGGGAGGCGTCCAGCGGCAGCGCGCAAGCCATCAACCGCATCACCAACCCGCTGATTGCCGATGCCAATAGCATTGAGGTGTTGCCCTCGCGCTGCGGCGCGCCGGCGACATCGGTGCAATGCGCGGCGGCCGACAAGTTCGTCCAGTCGCAAATGAACGTGATCGTGGCGCGTTCCCAGAAAACCTTCACCGGTCTGGCGCGCGCCGATTACCATTGGACCGACCGCAACAGCTTCAGCCTGGTGGCGGACGCGCAGCACTACCGCTCGCCCAACGGAGCGCAGCAACTGGCCGTGTCGCCGGACGGCAGCCTGCTGGGAGACAACGGCAATGTGGGCCAGGAGACGCGCTACGCCGATGCCGGCTGGACGTCGCAATTGGGATCGAATGTGGTCAACCAACTGCGCCTCGGGTGGTATAAAGACCGCATCTCGGTGCTGCCCGAAACCCAGCAGTGGCCTTCGACCGGGGGGCTGGGGCTGACGATAGCCGGGGTGAATCTGGGCGCGAACCCGGGCTATCCGGGCATCGTCCCCAGCGAGCAGCGCTATCAGGCCGCGGAGAATTTCACCGTGGCCACAGGCGCCAACATCATTCGTCTCGGCGCGGATGGCGTGCGCGGCGAGGATTGGTCTCACCAGGTGTACAATCAGGACGGCACATACGCCTACCCATCGCTCTCGGCTTTCGCGCAGGACTTCAGCA
>CAWJLI010000087.1:0-10051 GCA_963843095.1 Bryobacterales bacterium | reverse complement strand
TCCTCTTCTTGGTTCGGTTGCGTCTTGCTAACATTAACGTGGTTGACCCCGGATTCGAGACCAGCCCGTGTGCGTCGGGGACGGTTTGCCAACCCGCGAGTCCCTGGGTCACAACCGATGCTAGTCTCAATGCCGGTCAGTTGAACAACACCACTCAGTATGGTCCGGGTTACGGCGGCACTGAAGTGGCGTATGCTAATGCCGAATATTATCTGGACCAAGTTCTGACAACCGATCTGGCTGCGAACACGACGTATACACTGACCGTATTAGTCGGTGCGCGTTCTGGCGGAGCCCCCGTCGGGCCGGAGATTGAGCTGATTGCGGGTTCGACCGAGATTGGCCTTGCCACTGGTACGGCTCCTATTGCCGGGAATTGGTCGACTTACACGTTGGTCGTCAATTCGGCGCAACTCAGCAGCAGCTTGTACGGCGATCCGCTGGAGGTTTTCCTGGGTTCAAGCACGACTCAGACCGGTTTTGACAACGTAGGGCTCAATGGAGTCCCGAACGTGCCCGAGCCGGCGATGTTCGCGCTGGTGGGTGCAGGGCTGCTCGGTCTGGTGACCCGCCGCCGCTTCGCGAAGTAAGAGTTTCGTCGCAACGTTCCTCCGTTTCACACCATGGCCCGACCCCTGTGGGGGAGTCGGGCCATGTGTTTGTGTGCCCTCCATTTTCCGGTCTCTTTCCTGGCGCGAAGCATGAAACAATAGGCGATGCGCCGCTCCCTCGGCCCAAGCCATGAATGTCCGCAAAGCCGTCATCACCGCCGCCGGTGTTCACCAGCGCGCGCTGCCGTTGCAGGTGCTGATCGACCGCGACGGGATCGAAAAACCAATCCTTCGGATTCTGCTGGAAGAGGTATTTGCCGCGCCGATTGAGGAGGCGTGTCTGATCGTCGCCCCCGGCGATCGGGCTTCCTACGCGCGGGCGGCTGGCGACCTGGTTCAGCGGGTACAGTTTATCGAACAGCCGTCGCCCAGCGGTTACGCGCAAGCGGTATTCTGTGCCCGCCCATTCACCGGCAACGATCCGTTTCTCCACCTGGTCGGCGACCACGTCTATCTGGGCAACGCGCAGGGACGTCCGGCATGCCGTCTGGTAGCCCTGGCCGAACGGGAAGAATGCGTGGTTTCCTCCGTGCAGCCGACGCGCGAAAACCACATCGGCTACTTCGGTGTGGTGGGTGGCCAGCCCGTTTCCGGCCGGCCCGAGGTCTATCGCGTTGAAGTGGTCATGGAGAAGCCAACCCCAACCGAAGCCGAAGAGCACTTGATCGTTCCCGGGCTTCGCGCCGGGTATTACCTGTGTTTCTTCGGGATGCATGTTCTGACTGCCAGCGTGATGGACCTTCTCGAACATGGTTTGCGGGCCGATCGAAGCCGGGTCACGCTGTCCGGCGTACTGAATCAACTGGCGCGCCGCGAGCAGTATCTCGCGTTGGAAGAGCGCAATCGCAGGTATGACGTGGGGGACCGGTACGGCCTTCTGACCGCCCAGATGGCGCTGGCCTTGACCGGCCACGATCGCGAGCAAGTGCTTGCCAACCTGCTGGAGCTGTTGGCAACACGGGCAATGGAAGACCCGGCGGGCTCAAATCCACAATGAGCGAGCTGATCGGCATCATCACGGCCGCTTCCAGCGAGCGCAGGAACCGGCCGCTCGATGGCTTTTGCCAAGGGGCCAGCGCGGCGCAATTGATGGCGGAAGCCGCAGCGCTGGATCAGTTCCGCCGCGAAAGCGACAACCTGTACGAGCGGGTGAGGGCGCATTTTTTTCTGTACTCGATTCACCGTTTCCATCTGCCGTACAAAGCCGGCGTGCCGGCCGGGAAACCCGTGCCGCCTGAAGTGCTGGCGCACATTCTCCAGCGCCGTTTTCACGAAGCCATTGACGCGCTGCTGGCGCTCTCGTCCGCGGGCCCGACCGCCGCTCTGTCGAGCGCTCTGGCCGCGGCTTATCAGGGGCTCGCCTTCCAGACGCTGGCGGCCCAGGTTCGCCGCAGCGTGCGTGCCGTGCGCGGCAACCAGTGGATGTCCCGCATCGGACATCCGGCCGATTACCCGCTGGTTCTGCGGCCCGAACTGCTCCACCGTCCGGGCGGGCGCGGCGCGTTCCCGATCCTGCGCGAATCGACCCCGGTCCGCATGGACCTCAGCCACAGTGGCTGGAGCGATATCTTTTTCCTCGGCATGGATTACCCGGAAGGCGCGCGGGTTCTCAATGTCTCCATCGATCTGGCGCTGCGCGGCTCCCGCTCGCCGCGCCCGCAGCCGCCCATCGATGTATACCTCAGGGCGATCGACGAGCCGGTGCTTCGCCTGACCAGCGTGGACCTGCATGCCAGCTCCGACGTCACTTCCCTGGCCGAGGTTTTCGACTTCGCGCGCGATTACCTGGGGCTGCTCAAAGCCGGAGTCATCGCCGCCGGCATCGTTCCGCCAGGATTGGAAGGAGCGCGGCAGCCCCTCTCCGATGTTCTGGCTGCGTTGACTGGAGTGCCGGGCTACGGTCTGGAGATCGTCACCCACGTGAGGGGAATCCCTAAGGGCTCCCGCCTGGCGGTTTCGACCAACCTGCTGGCTTCCATCATCGCGGTTTCCATGCGCGCCACCGGCCAAGTGCGCACGCTCACGGGGACGCTCGAAGAGAATGAACGGCGCCTGGTGGCTGGACGCGCGATTCTGGGCGAGTGGCTCGGTGGTTCTGGCGGGGGCTGGCAGGATTCCGGCGGTGTCTGGCCGGGGATGAAAGTGATCCAAGGGATGCTGGCTGCGGAATCCGACCCGGAATTCGGTATCAGCCGCGGCTGTTTGCTGCCGTGCCATCACGTCCTCACCACCGAAGAAGTGCCACGCACCTCCAGGGAGAAGCTCGAGAACAGCCTGGTTCTGGTACACGGTGGCATGGCGCAGGACGTGGGACCAATCCTCGAAATGGTTACCGAGAAATACCTGCTGCGCGCGGAGGCGGAATGGCAGGGGCGTCAGCAGGCGATCGCCATCTTCGACGAGATCCTGGCCTGCCTGAAAGGCGGCGACATTCCCGCGCTCGGGGCGGCCACCGAACGCAATTTTTTCGGACCCATCCAGACCATCATCCCGTGGGCCACCAATCTCTACACCGAAACGCTGATCGCACGGTGTGCGTGCGGAGTTCGGCGACGATTTCTATGGCTTCTGGATGCTGGGCGGAATGGCCGGCGGCGGCATGGGATTCATGTTCAACCCCAGAGTCCGGCCGCAGGCGCAGGAGCGGCTGGGCGCGTTGATGCGGGAAACCAAGCACCGGCTCGAACGGGCCGTGCCGTTCGCCATGGAGCCGGTGGTATACGATTTCGCCATCAACGAACGCGGCACCGAAGCCCGGTTGATCGAGGAAGACTCGGCGCTCATGCCGGCCGCTTACTATACGCTCTTGATTCCGGCGCTGGTCAAAACAGAAACCCGCCTGCTGCCCGACGCGCGCAGAGCCGAACTCTCCCGCCTGGCTGCGCAGTGCCGGCAGACGGACGAACTGCGTCCCGTGGTGCAGAACGTGTTCGACGTTCTGTTGCCGCGAAGCGTCGATACAAGCGGAGACCAGAGCCGCACGCTCACCGAGTTGCTGCCGGAGCTGGGGTTTGACAGCTCCGAGCACGAGCAGATTCGGGCGGATCTGCGCGGGGGCCGCATCGGCTTGGCGCAAAACAGGCTGCCGGCCAGCGCCGATATCCGCGACGTGGAGGCCGGCGATGTGTGGCACGCCGAAGACGGTGCGGCCGGCCGCTACCAGGACCTCGGAATGGAGGCGCTGCGACAGGGGAGGGTGGCCGTGGTTTCGCTGGCCGGCGGTATCGGCACCCGGTGGACGCGCGGCGCCGGCGTGGTCAAGGCGCTCAGCCCATTCGCGCGGTTTGCCGGCCGTCACCGCAACTTCATCGAGGTGCATCTGGCGAAGACCCGCCGCACTGATTCCTTGTGCGGGACCTCGCTGGCCCACGTGATCACGACCAGCTATTTGACGCATGACGCCATCGCCGAATGGGTCGATCGCGAACAACTTAGCGGCTCGCATTTGTTTCTGTCGCCTGGGCGGTCGGTTGGCCTGCGGCTGGTCCCCATGGCGCGCGATCTGAAGTTCGCGTGGGAGGAAACGCCGCAGCAACTCCTCGACGAGCAGAGGCAAAAAGTGCGCGAGAGCCTGCACGCGGCCCTGATTGCGTGGGCACAGCAAGCCGGGGAAGCTTCCGACTACACCGACAACCTGCCGCTACAGTGTCTGCATCCCACCGGGCATTGGTACGAGATTCCCAATATGCTGCGCAATGGCGTGCTGGAGCGCCTGCTCGCGGCCCGGCCGGAACTGCAGTACCTGATGATGCACAACATCGACACGCTCGGTGCGAATGTGGATCCGGGTTTGCTTGGGCGTCACATCGAGCAGGGCGCGGTGATCGGCTTCGAAGTCATCGCCCGCCAGTTTGAAGACCGTGGTGGCGGCCTGGCTCGGGTGGATGGGCGCCCCCGATTGGTGGAAGGCATGGCGCTGCCCTCCGAGGAAGTGGAAGCGAGCCTGTCTTATTACAACAGCGCTACCGCGTGGATTCACCTGGACGGTCTCCTGGAGGTGTTCGGCCTGACGCGCCAGGATCTCTCGGATCACGCCAAAGTCGCCGCCCGTGTCCGCGCCTTGGCTGCCCGCATGCCCACGTACATCACTTTGAAGGACGTCAAGAAGCGCTGGGGTAAAGGGCAGGAAGACGTCTTCCCGGTGGCGCAATTCGAAAAGCTTTGGGGAGACATGACGGGCCTCGCCGTAACCGGCTGTCGCTTCGTGGTGGTTTCCCGCCGCCGCGGGCAGCAGTTGAAAGAGCCCGCGCAACTCGACGGCTGGCTGCGCGACGGCTCGGCGGCGTACGTCGATTCTCTGTGCGAGTGGCAATAGCCGTACGGCATGGGCGGATCGGGCTCAGGACGCTTTCAACTAGACTAAAGCCGGCTGATCAGCCTGCCGATCAGCGGCAGGCGGAGCGCCAGAGACCCGCACCGGACGGCAAACGGCCATGCGATCGAGTCGCGGAACCGGACCAGTCGGGCCCGGTGCCGGCCGGATCCGCGTCGCTGCGGGCGGGCGGGCCCGACCTCGAGGACGGGAAGAGTGACCCGCGCATGCCTGCTCCAGGACACCGCCTCTTGCATCGTCGCTTCCCGTTCCACGAAATCGCGCACCACGTTCTCGGGTTGCGCGAACCCGCATAGTTCCAGGCATCGGGCGAGGATGTCCAGGACGCGCCGGGACCGCAACGGGCCGGATATGGCGGTGCTCAGTGGCCGCGCGATGGCCCAGAACACGCCGCGGCAGAGGACAAAGCTCAGCGGAACCGGCTCGTCCGCCGTCCACTCTAGGTCAAACAGCAGCCAGTCATCCCCGTTGCACGCGATATTGAAGGGCGTGCAGTCGATATAATCGGGCGGCAGGAGCCCGCGCGCATCGCTCCGGCTGCGGAGAAACTGTACCAAGGGCCACATCCACGCAGCGATCCGATCCTCGGTCCACCCCGGAGTATTCATGATCTCCAGCAGCCCCTCTCCCAGCAGCGGATAGTCGAGCAAGGGTTCCTCATGCGGGAACCTCTGTACGATCCTGGCCGTCTCCGGCGGACTGTCCTCCGGGTAGAGCCGCTCCCGCGCGACCACGTTTCGCCCCAGGTCCACGGTGGTCAGCTTGTTGTAGCAGCGGCGCCGCATGCCGGGCACAACATACGCCGAACTGGCGTCGAGCGTCCGGGAAGGAGCGCCCATTCCGGCGAACACCAGGAAGGAATTGGCGACATGGGGGCCGAGGCCGTTTTCCACCATCACCGGCCAGACAAGTTCCTCCGACAGCAGCCGGGCCCAGGGGACCCCTCGGTCCGGGGCGCTCATCAGGCGCGCCAACGTGCGGGCGACCTGCCTGCGGCTGGCGAATGCCTTCTCCGAGATGACACAGCCGGGCAACTTGTAGTCGGGCAGCGGATAGAAAAACCGCGTCCACTGGAATCCCGCCTCGCCGAACAGGTCTTCCAGTTTCGCGCGTCCGAAGGTGACCGGCCCCGAGGCGGTGTAGCGGCCCTCGACTCCGGTGAATGGGATGCTGGTGTGATCTTCCGGCGCTCCCGCCAGGTACTTCAGCCCAAGCTGATTCTCGATCGCCAGAACCAGCGTTCCTCCCTCGCCGACATGGGTCAGAAGCTCACGGAGAAAGCCGAGCGGCGCTTCGGGTACGGGAGGTCCGAACATGCGGCTGTATTCCAACACACCCACCGCGACCACCACATCCGCTTTCAGCCCTTCGGGCATGCGGTTGAGATCGGTGCAGACTACCTGCACGTTGGGCAGGTCGCGGCAGCGGGCCAGGCAGCCAAGGGCCCGGCGGTGGCTCGGTTCGATGGCCAGCACGGAAGCGGCGCTCTCTGCCAGGAATCGCGTCAGCGCGCCGAAACCGGCGCCGATATCGAGCACCCGCTTCCCCCGCAGCAGATCGGCGAACGGGATCAGCAGGCTGGCCCGTTGCGGACTCAGATGGTACTCCGAGACCCAACTATTGATGTGAGCGCGCAACTCGAGGGATCCGGTCCTGAGATCGGAGGCGTGCCGCAGTATGTCCAGGAGACGCTGCTCCTCGGACTCGCCATCCGAATATCCAAAGGGTTCGCCTCGGCCCACAGGGACATACAGTCCGGTATCCGCTTCGAGAAAGAATCCGGGAAGCGAGGGCGAGAAAGAACTCGCTTGCGTGTCGGGGAGCACTAGCGATCATTCTACCCAATCGCTCCGCGAGCCGGAGACGAAGATAACCTGCCCGCACTGGCAACGGGCAGGCGCGGCAAAAGCGCTCACGCCATGGCTGATTGGGGCTCAGGACGCTTTCAACTGAAGCCGGCGGATCAGCCTGCCGATCAACGGCAGGCGGAGCGCCAGAGACCCGCATCGGATCCCGAGTCGCCAGGTGATCGAGTCGCGGATCTGGACCAGTTGGGCCAGGTGCTGTTCGGACTCGTGCCGGCGGCTGGCGCTTTCCCGTGAAGTCGCGTGAATCTCGGCTTGAAGTGCGGAGATTTGCTCCTGTTGCCTGGCGTTATCGCGCGAAGCCACGTCAATCCGAGCCTGGAGAGCGGAGATCTGCTCTTGCTGCTGCAGGGCCGTCTCCGCGCTGCGCGCCTCGAGAATGGCATTCTGGCTGCGGAGGTCCGCCGACTCCCGATCGCGTTGCGAAAGTTCCTCATCGCGCCGGACGATCTCCCGATCGCTTCGCGCCAGTGCGTCCTGCCGATCGTTGAGCAGGTTCCGAGTGCGGGAAAGATCCGCAACCAACGACATCACATCGTGCGTGCGGGCCGGCCGAACCTCCATCGCGGAAAGCATGGCAGACGCATTCACGATCCCGCAACCCACCTCTTGCAATGCGGCTTCCCGTTCCACGAAAGCGCGCACCACGTTCTCGGGTTGCGCGAACCCGCATAGTTCCAGGCATCGGGCGAGGATGTCCAGGACGCGCCGGGACCGCAACGAGCCGGATATGGCGGTGCTCAGTGGCCGCGCGATGGCCCAGAACACGCCGCGGCAGAGGACAAAGCTCAGCGGAACCGGCTCGTCCGCCGTCCACTCTAGGTCAAACAGCAGCCAGTCATCCCCGTTGCACGCGATATTGAAGGGCGTGCAGTCGATATAATCGGGCGGCAGGAGCCCGCGCGCATCGCTCCGGCTGCGGAGAAACTGTACCAAGGGCCACATCCACGCAGCGATCCGATCCTCGGTCCACCCCGGAGTATTCATGATCTCCAGCAGCCCCTCTCCCAGCAGCGGATAGTCGAGCAAGGGTTCCTCATGCGGGAACCTCTGTACGATCCTGGCCGTCTCTGGCGGACTGTCCTCCGGGTAGAGCCGCTCCCGCGCGACCACGTTTCGCCCCAGGTCCACGGTGGTCAGCTTGTTGTAGCAGCGGCGCCGCATGCCGGGCACAACATACGCCGAACTGGCGTCGAGCGTCCGGGAAGGAGCGCCCATTCCGGCGAACACCAGGAAGGAATTGGCGACATGGGGGCCGAGGCCGTTTTCCACCATCACCGGCCAGACAAGTTCCTCCGACAGCAGCCGGGCCCAGGGGACCCCTCGGTCCGGGGCGCTCATCAGGCGCGCCAACGTGCGGGCGACCTGCCTGCGGCTGGCGAATGCCTTCTCCGAGATGACACAGCCGGGCAACTTGTAGTCGGGCAGCGGATAGAAAAACCGCGTCCACTGGAATCCCGCCTCGCCGAACAGGTCTTCCAGTTTCGCGCGTCCGAAGGTGACCGGCCCCGAGGCGGTGTAGCGGCCCTCGACTCCGGTGAATGGGATGCTGGTGTGATCTTCCGGCGCTCCCGCCAGGTACTTCAGCCCAAGCTGATTCTCGATCGCCAGAACCAGCGTTCCTCCCTCGCCGACATGGGTCAGAAGCTCACGGAGAAAGCCGAGCGGCGCTTCGGGTACGGGAGGTCCGAACATGCGGCTGTATTCCAACACACCCACCGCGACCACCACATCCGCTTTCAGCCCTTCGGGCATGCGGTTGAGATCGGTGCAGACTACCTGCACGTTGGGCAGGTCGCGGCAGCGGGCCAGGCAGCCAAGGGCCCGGCGGTGGCTCGGTTCGATGGCCAGCACGGAAGCGGCGCTCTCTGCCAGGAATCGCGTCAGCGCGCCGAAACCGGCGCCGATATCGAGCACCCGCTTCCCCCGCAGCAGATCGGCGAACGGGATCAGCAGGCTGGCCCGTTGCGGACTCAGATGGTACTCCGAGACCCAACTATTGATGTGAGCGCGCAACTCGAGGGATCCGGTCCTGAGATCGGAGGCGTGCCGCAGTATGTCCAGGAGACGCTGCTCCTCGGACTCGCCATCCGAATATCCAAAGGGTTCGCCTCGGCCCACAGGGACATACAGTCCGGTATCCGCTTCGAGAAAGAATCCGGGAAGCGAGGGCGAGAAAGAACTCGCTTGCGTGTCGGGGAGCACTAGCGATCATTCTACCCAATCGCTCCGCAAGCCGGAGACACGGCGGTAACCCTGGAGCGGTTCCTGCCTGATAACATTGACTTCAGGACCTGCACGGCGGAAGCAGCGGAGCATTCCACAGGTGAGTACGAATCCCCCATCTCAGTTCGGCGGCATCTACGATGAGCAATTGTTTCAGACGCACCTCGAACAGACCGCCGCGAGGCTGCCCGGCCCGGACTACTATGTCGTCCTGCGCTGGATTCATGAGATCCTTCAGCCGAAGACTTACGTCGAAATCGGAGTCCGCGAGGGGGTGTCGCTTCGCCAGGCGCTGCCCGATACGCTCTGTCTGGGTGTCGACCCCGCTCCCGCGCTGATCGGTGACCTGCATCCCAACGAGCGCATCTTTGCCATGACCAGCGACGAATTCTTCCAGTGCAACGACCTGAGCCAGGCGCTTGACGCTCCTTCTTTTGGACTCGCTTTCATCGACGGCTTGCATTTGTGGGAACAGGCGCTCCAGGACTTCATCCACCTCGAACGGTACGCGGGGCCGGAATCGACGATCGTGATTCACGACTGCCTGCCGCTGGACGACGTCACATCCCGGAGGGTGCGCACTACTGCTTTCTACAGCGGCGACGTTTGGAAACTGGTCGTCTGCCTGAAGGAACTGCGTCCGGATCTCAGGATGGCGACGGTGCGCACCAGCCCCACGGGGCTCTCGATCGTAAATCGGCTGGATCGCACCTCCGGAGTCCTGGAGAGCCGCCGCGACGAGTACATGGAGCGATACGCGTGCCTGACCTATTCCGACTTCGAGCGGTGCGCCGAGGGGATGCCACAGACCATCGGGAACGATCGCGACGAAATAGGTTTCTGGCTAACGGGACAGCACGAAGCGATTTCCGGCGATCTCAAAACCCATACACCGACCACCAGTTGAAAATCGGTTCGGGGTTCAGTTCCGAACGACCATCGTCATAGTGCAACTGATCCGGGCGGACGTCGATCCGGTCCAGACGGGCCTTCATGTTCTCGTAGTGGTAGTTCAT
>CAWJLI010000086.1:0-17500 GCA_963843095.1 Bryobacterales bacterium | reverse complement strand
CGCGGGGCGGGACATGGTGGCGGTTCTTGTGGTGAAGCCAGCCTGGCGCACCGGCGATTATGATCGCGCGATGCGCTGGATCGGGAGGCTGAGTTTCGGCAGACCAGGTGCCCAACTCCTCAGGATGGAAGGTCTCACGCATTCTCTCGCGAACCGTCCCGCCGAAGCCGAACAGTGCTTCCGCAAGGCGCTTGCCACCAGCCACACCAGTTCGCGTCCGGTCCGGGCAAGCTTGCTGGGGTGCCTCGCTGAAACATTGCAGGACCAGGGCCGCTTGGAGGAAGCCGGAAAGTGCTGGCAAGCCAGCATCGAAATGGGTGATAACATCCTGGGGACTGCGCGGCTTGGTCAGGCTGAGTTGCTCCTGGACCAGGGGATCGAACCGCAAAAGGCTCTCGAGTTGGTCGATGAAGCCATGCGCATCGCAAAGGGACCGGTCGCGGCCAAGGTCGAACCTTCGCGCTGGGCCACCCGTGCCTGGGCGCTGGCTTTGCTCGGCCGCCGGCAGGAAGCCGAGCAAGCCATCGAGAGGGCCTTGCGCGTCCGCCGCGAAACCCAAGCGGCATCATTCGCCACCACGCGGCTGAAAGTTGGCATGGCGCTGTTGGCGATGGATCAACCGGAGAAAGCCATCGAACATTTCCGCGCCGCGTATGAGGTCGACCCCAAGGGCAAATGCGGCGCGCAGGCCTTGCAACAGATCAAACAGCACGGCAATGAGAATCAGTGAGAAAAGCCCTTGCCAGCGGGTGGCGTGTTCGGCACACGGGGAAAAGCGGCTTTCGTCCGTCCTGTGGTAACTTCAGATCATGCGGTGTATCTGTCTGGCAACCGCGCTGTTGGTAGCGTCGGGCCTGACGATTTCCCTGCGTGCCGGCGACCCCGACCGCGACTTTTCCGGAAAGTGGGTGCTGGATCCGGCATCGAGCGATATTCGTTCGCTCGGCCAGGTGGAATCCTCTCTCACCGTCTCGCAAAGCGACGCCGCCATCCTGTGTTCGACGGGACCGATGGGGTGGTCGTACGCGCTCGATGGCAGCGAGACGCGGAAGCGCGTTGGTGAGGAGTCCTGGAACTCCGTCACTAAGTGGGAAGGCGCGGCCCTGCTCGTCAACACACTGGTTTCCGGCCCGCGCGACTACACCGTGATGGACCGCTGGGAACTTTCGCGCGACCACGGCACGCTGACGATTACGCGGCAAGTGGTCCGCGCCGGAGCGGAAACCGAAGGCAGGCTGGTGTTCCGGCGCGAAGGCGCGCCGGTGGCTGCCACTCATCCGCCTGCGGCTGACACCGCGCCTTCAACCGCGTTGCGCCCGCCCGAATCCGGAGCCGACCTGCCGCAGCCGGCGCTGGCGCAAAGGTCCCAGCCGGGCGTGGCGCCCGATATCACGGTTCCCAAGGGGACGCGCGTCCTTTTGGTGCTGGTGAGCGAGGTGAGTACCAAGTACGCCAAGGAGGGCGACCGCGTCTATCTGCGTACGGACGCTCCGGTGGCCGCCGACGGGCGGGTGGTGATACCGCGCTGGAGCGACGTCTCCGGTACCATCACCCGAGCTAAGCCGGCCGGCCGCGTCTCCGGCAAGGGCGAGTTGTACATCCGGTTCGACTCGCTGATTCTCCCCAACGGCGTATCGCGCGACTTTCACGCCCGGCCGCCGGGAGAAGAGGGCAAAGTCGAGGGCAAGGGCAAATCCGCCGACGGCCGCACCGTGATGGAGGGAGCCGGCATGGGAGCCACAGTTGGCGCCATCACCCATGGACTGGCTGGCGCGGGAGTTGGCGGCGCGGCGGGCGCCCTGGTCGGGGTCCTGGTTTCCCGCGATCAGAACGTGGTGCTGCGCCAGGGCACGCATATCGAGATGGTGCTCGACCGCGATCTCGTGTTTCATCCCGACGAGCTTCGCTCGGCGCGCTGATCGCGCGACCTCCCTGACCGAGATGTGGTGTCACCACGACGCCTCTGGCTGACGCTGGCGGCTCCGAACGGAGCCACGAGCGTGAGGGAGCGGTCCGGCGGAAGAATACTGTCTGGCACGGTGGGAGACCTACCGCCCGCCGCCCGGTTCGCTCCGCAGGCCTTCGACGGTGAGTAGCACCAGGTCTACCCGGCGATTGTGGGCGCGGCCCTCGTCGGTGTCGTTGGTATCCGCGGCGGCGTTCTCGGCGTATCCGGCGACAGCCATGCGGGCGCGGGGAATCTGGTAGCGGCTGGCCAGGATTTCCAGCATGGCTATGGCGCGCGCCGCCGAAAGCTCCCAGTTGCTGCGGAAGCGCGAGTTGTGGATGGGAACCGAATCGGTATGGCCTTCCAGGCGCACGGGGTTGGGCAGGCTCTGAATCACCGCGGCGATTTTATCGAGGGCCGCAAAGCTGGAAGGCGACACCGCATCCTCTCCGGAAGCGAAGAACCCCGACTCGCGCAAGCTGATTACCAGGCCCCGCGTTTCCAGTTTGAGTCCCACCTTGCCGGCGTGCAGATCCGTGTCCAGGACGCCGCCGAGCTTCTCCATCGAACGGGTCAAGTCCACCGGGCCAGCCAGCGACGAATCCGGCAGCGCCTCGGCCGCATCCGGTTGCCCACGATTCTCTTTGTCATGGCGGCCGCGGCCCAGCACATGCAGAATTGCCTCGCTGACCTGGCCATGCGCCAACGCCTCCCGCACCGACGCCGACACCTGCCTGGCCTTGCCCTTGTCGGCTTCGGTGGACGCGAACATCACGACAAAAAAAGCGAAGAGCAAAGTGACGAAATCCGCGTAAGAAACCATCCAGCGCTCGTGATTCTCCTGGGGATGGGCAGTTCTGCGTATCATCGGCGCCTCCCCTTCGGCGGCGTCGCCGGTTTGGGGGCGGGCAAGGGACCCGGCTGTGCTGCCGGCGCAAGCTGGACGCTCCGCGGTTTGGGTTGCTCGCGGCGCGGGTCGAAGGATTCCAGCTTGAGGCGGATGAGCGTCGGATTGAGACCCTCGATGATGGCCACCACACCCTCCAGGACCATTTCCTGGAGGGCGATGGCTTCGCGCAGCTTGGCGCGCAACTTGTTGGCAGCCGGCAAGAAGAATATGTTGGCCGAACCCACCCCATAAACCGTGGCGACAAACGCTACGGCGATTCCGTGGCCGACCTCGCTCATGTTGTCCAAATGCTTCATCACCTGGATCAAGCCCATGACGGCGCCGATGATCCCGATGGTTGGGGCGTAGCCACCCGCCGATTCCCAGACCCTGGCTTCGGCTTCGCGCGCCAGCTCGCTCTGGACGATGTCGATCTCCATCATCTTCCGCAACTCCTGCAGATCGGCGCCGTCCACGGCCAGGCTCAGTGCCTTGCGAAGAAAGGGATCGGGGATGGATTCCGCCTCGCTTTCCAGGCTCACGATGCCTTCCCGTCGAGCCTTGCTGGCGAACCGGATCAGGAGGTCAATCACCGCCGCGTGCGGTTGCGAGGAATCGAAGAACACGTCGCCGAGTCTCTGGAGCGCGCGCAGCACCACGTGCAGCGGCGTGGTGACCAGGACCGCACCGAACGTGCCTCCCAGGACGATCATGGCGGCGGTGGTCTGGGCAATGTCCTGGATACTGCCCCGCTCCAGCAACAGGCCGCCGATTAGCCCCGCCAGCGCCAGGCCGATTCCGGCCAGGGTGGACAGGTCCGGACGCCTGGACGCACGCAGGGCAAGTCCGCGCTGGCCTCCCAAACTTGCCGCAACCGGTTGAGAGGAAACGTCCGGCACCTTTTGGGGAGCTGTCGCCATGGACTCGTCAACTCGCCTGCGTAAGGGACGTTTCCGGCTCGGCGCGGCCGGAGTCCTCGCATAGCTCGCGCGGAGCGGCATCCGGGCCGCAGATCCGCCTCCGAAAAGCTACAATTCGTTCGACAACTTCCTCAGCGCTTTCGCGCACCCGCCAAATCTGCCCGTTGGAGAGCGTAATTACCGTGTCTGGCGTCACCTCGATGTGCTCAATCATGTCCGAGTTGAGCACCAGCGGTACGCGGTTCAACCGGGTAAGCCAGATCATTAGATTCCTATGGATATATCGGCGGGGAACCGGTTTTCATTAACGGACAAGAGGGTGCGGCCGAAAAGCATTTTGGAGCTTGTTCAGAATAGTCCTCGGAGGCAAACGTGAATCCATCAACCGGCTCGGAAACCCAGGCCCTTGTTATCCCCCTCTGGCCAAGATGGGGATATCACTCACGAACCGGTTCGCCAGCGCTTTCACCGGCCCTGGCGGAGGAACGGCGGGAGGTTTTCGAATGCGTATGGAGCAGCCTGCGAACCCGGCCGGACGATTCCGATGCCCGCGCCGCCTGCCGTTTCCTGCTGCGCCACCTGGCGGCATCGGCGCCCGATTACTGAGCGGCTTTTGGTATGATGGCTTCACCTTGGAGGAGACGCCATGAGCCCTGCCACCGCCGCAACCGATGGCGCTTCGTTCGGCCTTTCCAGCATCGGCCAAATCGCCATCACAATCACCAACCTGGAGCCGGCCGTCGCCTTTTATCGCGACACGCTGGGATTGAAACTGCTGTTTCAAGTTCCGGGGCTGGCGTTTTTCGATTGCGCAGGCATCCGGCTCATGCTCTCACCCGCCGAGAAGTCCGGCGAGCAGTACAGCTCCATCCTGTACTTCAAGGTGCCGGATATTCTGGCTGCCGCGAGAACCCTGGAGAGCCGGGGCGTGCCGTTCGACCAGCAGCCGCACCTGGTGGCGCCCATGCCCGATCACGACCTCTGGATGGCCTTCTTTCGCGACCCCGACCGCAACCTGCTGGCCCTGATGAGCGAAGTCGAGCGCGCCGCGGAATAGGGCGACGCGGGCGCGGTTAGCGCGCGACGTTGCCGCCAAAGTTGAAACACGGCCCGATCGAGATGCGGACGGTGTTGCGACCGTTCTCGAGCAGATCGCTGAACAGATGGTCGTGCACGAAGTCGGCCTGTATGCGCAGTCCTACGTGCTTCGAGAAGCTGAGGTCCACGCCGCCGCCAAAACCGTAGAACACCACCGTATCCACCTTGTAACCAGCAGGTGCCAGTTGCGTCGCTATGCCGGCGGCGATGGGATCTTGCGGTTGCGGAACGGCGTGCTCGTGGATGGCGCCCGCCGACGGCCGGATGAAGAGCGTCACCTTGCTGAAGTGCCTATAGGAAAACTGCGGCCCGCCGGCGAAGGTCTGCGTCCGCGAATGGGCCGGCACGATCAAGGTGTAGCCGGCGGGGATCTCGCCCGCCGCCGCCAATTGGCCGAGTTCGGCGCCCAATTCCTGTTGCAGGCTGGGCAGCAGCATGTTCGGCTTGAGCGTCAGAGTGCCGGCTGAAATGCTGTAGTCGAACCCCAGCGACAGCCAGGTGTTGGCCCGCACCCCGGCCTGAAACTGAAAGCCATTCTCTCCCAGGCTTACGGCCGGGCTGTCCAGATAGGTGTAGCCGGTGAACATGTCAAAACGGCTGACATAGGCTTGCTGGCCGAAGGCGGGCAGCGACGCCGCAGCCAAAGCCAAAGGCAGAAGGGCCATTCGGCGGAGCCAGCGAGCTCGAATATCGACGTGGATTCTTTTGCGTTTCATGCGTTTCACTCGTATGATCTGGTTGAATTCGATGCGGGTGCAGGGCAGGCGCGCGCTCCCCTCTCGCTGGCAGTGCCGCCATGCGATGCTGCCGATTATAACCTGTTTGAAACAAAACGGAAGCGGTTTTGTAAAAATCTGCATTGGGCGCCCCTGCTCGCCGGCGGCGCCTCAGCGTTGGAAGAACGAGATGCCGGCGATGCCCGCCGCGCCGGCGGCCAGGCAGAGCGGGGCATTTTGCGGAGTGACGCCGCCCAAGGCGAACACCGGGATGGAGACTTCGCTGGTGGCTTCCCGCAGCGCCTCGAGACCCAGCGGCGACCCATAAGCAGCCTTCGAGGGGGTAAAGAAAACCGGTCCGAAAACGGCAAAGTCGGCGCCTTCTTCCGCGGCCGCGCGCAGCTCGGCAATCGAATGGGTCGAGACGCCGATCAGGAAGCCCGCCGGCACGATCGCCCGCAACACTGCCGGGGCCATCGATCCCGATGGCAGGTGTACGCCGTGCGCGCCGGCGGCCAGCGCCACATCGGCGCGCCCATTCACCAGGATGCGCGACCCGTGCGGGTTCGGCAATGCGAGCACGCGACGCACCAGCGCACATCGCTCGCGCGCGGGCAGATCTTTCTCGCGGATCTGGATAAGTTCCACGCCGCTCGCGAGCGCGCGCTGGACGAATCCGATCAGCGGCTCGACGCCACCCGCGGAATGCCGATCGGTAATGTAGTAACGAAGCACGCGGCACGCCCCCCCAACCGTTCATCATAGATGCAGCGCGGGCGGTTCCGCGCGGAACCGCAGCTTTCGCCGCACATCGCGGGCGCTTTCTCGCCCAGAGAGCCTTGAATCCGCGCCCCAATTCGGCGACCATCGGTCTTGATGCGTGCCGCCATTTCCCTTTTGCTGTCGCTCGCCGTCGCCGGGCTGGCTCAGGATTATGTGCCGCACCTGACAGGCGAAGTCTTCCGTGGCGAAGAGTATCAAAAGGAGATCGGAGCCGGCTTGCTCTTTCGGTTGGAACCTACCGAAGAGGGTTGGATGATCCGCATTATTCCCAAAGCCGTGTGCGACAAACCGGGAGACTGGGCATCCGTGGTGAACGCCCCGCATCGAGACTACAATGCGCTGCACGTCGATGCCAGCTACGGAATCACCGCCAAAGAGGCCGTGGAAAACATGAATCCCCGCAATTTCTTGTTTGTGGTGACTTGCGAAGACTACAAAATCGAGAGCCGGTGGCTGGAAATCGTTCTCGGCACCCTCTCAGAACGGGAAAGAGCGGAGACTATGCCGAAGCTGGGCACTTCACCGTTGGGGAAAGCCACGTTCACCATTCTGGATTCGAAAATCAGCCCGGCGAGGCGGGAGATTGGCGGGAAGAACTACGGCAACATAGACTGGCTGAAGTTCAGGCTCGACATCACGCCTCCCGCCGCTCCGGGGCGCAAGAGCCCCTAGACCCGGGCGGTCACGCTTCACCGGTACAGCAGATACTTCTCCCGCAACTCGACGAAGCCGGCGACGTCGTCGGAGAAGCTCTGCTGGATGGTGCGCGCATCCTCGCCCGCCGCCAGGCGGCGGATCACGTCGTCGCTGCCGATCAGGCCGCGGCAGGCGCGGAAGTCGATCTTGCCGGGATAGAATTTCTCGATCGCGGCGGCCAGTTCCAGCCCTAGCCGCGTGGCATCGAACAGCTCACGATTGGTCACCTGGAAGCGCACGCCCTCAATCCGCACGCCGCGGAAGTTCGATTCGGTAGGCGTGAAGCTGGTCGGATATGCGCGCACGCCGGGGATCTGGCGCGAGTTCAGCCAGGCGGCCAGCTCGCGGCCGCCGATGAAATCCGCGCCCACCTGTTCAAACGGCGCGTCCGTGCCGCGGCCGACCGAAAAGTTTTTCGCGGCTTCGAGCAAACACAGCCCCGGATAGAGCAAAGCTGCATTCAGACTGCGCATATTGGGCGAAGGATTGACCCAGGGCAGGTTGGTGGAATCGAACCAGTCGCCGCGCCGCCAGTCTTCGAGCGGAATCACGGTCAGCGCCGCGCCAATTTTCTTTTCGCCGTTCACCAGGCGCGCCAGTTCGCCAATCGTCATCCCGTGGCGCACCGGCAGTCCGGCTATGTAACCCACATAAGAAGTGTTGGCGGCATCGAGCAGCGGCCCCTCCACGTGCGTTCCAGCGATGGGGTTGGGACGGTCCAGCACGAAGACCGGAATGCCTGCCTGCGCCGCGGCTTCCATCGCGTAGACGAGCGTGGTTTCGTAAGTGTAGAAACGCGCACCGATATCCTGGATGTCGAACACCAGTGCATCGACGCCGCGCAGCATCTCGGGCGTCGGTCGCGGTGTAGCGCCGTAGAGGCTGTAGATGCGGATTCCCGTGGCGGCGTCGGTGGAATCGCGGACCTCGGGCTGGTTTTCGCGGCCGGCGAAGCCGTGCTCGGGGGAAAACAACGCCGCGACAGTGATACCGGCGCGCCGCATCAGATCGACGTTGCGGCGCCCCAGGCGGTCCACGCCGGTCTGGTTGGCGATGAGGCCCACGCGCTTGCCGGCCAGCGGCTGAAAATCCCGCTCGGCCAGCACGTCGAGGCCTGTGCGCGTGGCCGCGTTGCGTCCCACCTCACGATGCGCGCCCGCAGCGGTGAGGGTTTCGCTGTAACCGGTGAGCGTCAACCCCTGCGTTTGAATTCCCAGCGCCGCGGCGGCGATGGTGGCAACTTTCCCGCGCAGCGCGGTGAGCGACGGATGCCCGGTAGGGTGAACGCTGTTGGCCAGCAGAATCACGTAAGTCTGAGTGTGTGGATCGATCCAGAGCGAAGTGCCGGTGAAGCCGGTGTGGCCGAATGAGCCGATGGGGAACAGCTCGCCGCGGTTCCCCGAGTACGGCGAATCGATATCCCAGCCAAGCCCGCGCAGAATCGGCTGGTCGGGCGGGGTCTGCGGTTCGGTGAATTTCTGAATGGTGGCCGCGCTCACGATGCGCACGCCGTCCAGCTCGCCGCCGTTGAGCATCATCTGCGCGAAGCGGGCCAGATCGCCGGCGGTGGAGAACACGCCGGCATGCCCGGCCACCCCGCCCATGTTGCGCGCCGTGGGGTCATGCACCACGCCGCGCAGCGGAGGGCTGTCGTTGGTCGCGCGCTCGGTGGGTGCGATGCGCGGCGCGAGCGCGGGCGGCGGCTGGAACATCGTATCCTTCATGCCCAGCGGCTGGAAGATGTGGTCGCGCGCGTAATCGGAAAGCGTCTGCCCGCTCAAGCGGTGCACCAGCTCGCCGAGCAGGATGAAGTTGATGTCGCTGTAAACGAAGCGCGCGCCGGGCGGCCCGTCGGGCGGAAGCGTGCAGGCGAGCTTGATGCCGGTCTGGTAGCCGCTCCACGGGTTGGCCAGCGGCACATCCGGCTTGAGACCGGAGAAATGCGTGAACAGGTTGCGCAGCGTGATGCCGCTCTTGCCGCCTTGAAACTCCGGGATGTAATCGGTGACCTTATCGTTGAGCCGGAACTTACCCTGCTCGAATAACTGCATCAGCGCGGTGGTGGTGGCGACCACCTTGGTGAGCGAGGCGAGGTCGAAGATGGTGTCGGCCGTCATCGCTTCGGGTTCGGGAACGAGGGCGCGCCTGCCGTACGCCTTCTGGTAAACGATCTTCGCCTCGTGGCCAATGACGACCACCGCGCCGGGCAGCCTTCCCTGCCCTATGGCGTCGTCAATCGCCGAATCGATCGCCGGCCCCCCGGAAAACGTCTGCGCCGCCAGGGCCGTGGCCGCCAGCGTGATCGAGAAGAGTAGCCTCATCAGCCACTATGATAGCGGCTGCGGGTACGTTGCTACTCGCTGCGCAGCGCGGCCGTGGGATCAATCTGCATGGCCCGCCGCGCGGGGATATAGCACGCGGCCAACCCCACCGTGATCCACACGCCGGCCACAGCGGCATAGGTCAGCGCGTCGGTGGTGGCCACATGGAAAAGCATGCTGGCAATCACCCGGTTCAGCGCCAGCGCGGCGACGATGCCGGAGGCTTCGCCCACTCCCACCAACAGAAGCCCGCGCCCCAGGATCAGGACAGTGATATCGGCCGAGTCCGCTCCCAGCGCCATGCGAATGCCGATCTCGTGCGTGCGCCGGCCGACCGCGTGCGCCATCACTCCGTAGACGCCCGCCGATCCCAACAGCAGCGCTAGCAGCGCAAACGACACCAGCACCACCATGTTGGCGCGCCTCGGCGCGATCGACTGCATGTTGCTTTGCTCCAGCGTCTCAATCCGTACGGGCGCCTGTGTGCGGTCGATTGCGGCAAGCCGGCTGCGCACCGCGCGGGCCAGGCGCATCGGGTCGCCCGCCGTCCTCACCAGCAGCGTCATCTGGACGTCGTTCCCGCCGACGTGGCCTTGCTGCAAATAGAAAGTGTAGATGGCCGGCCCGGGGTCCGCTTGCGGTTCGGGCCGAATATCGCCAACCGTGCCGACGATGGTCGTCCAGCCATTCTTCGTGAACAGGCTCTCCAGCCGGCGGCCGATACAATCTTCATTCGGGAAGTAGCGGCGCGCGAACAACTGGCTGACGATCGCCACCTCGGGCGCGCTCCCGGTGTCGGAATCGCTGAAGTTGCGTCCTCGCAGCAGCGGAATGCCCATGGTGTGGAAGTAATCGGGACTGACTATTGACCAGGCACCGTCGGCCTCCGCGTCCGGTCGCCCTTCAATCCCGAGGGACGCTCCGCCAATCGTGGTGACGGCCACCGATTCCACGCCTGGCACACCGCGCACGCTCTCCATCGCATCGTGGAAAAACGCCGCCTGGCTTTGCGGGTCCGCGTACCGCCCGCCTTTCAGTTGCAGATCGAGCGTCAGGATGCGGTCCGGCCGCATCCCGGAATCCATGCCGCGCAGCGCCAGGAAACTGCGGAACAACAGCCCCGCACCAATCAGCAGCGCCATCGCCAGCGCCACCTCCGCCACCACCAGCAGGTCGCGCAGCCGGCCCCGGCCGCCACCCTCGTTCCTTCCGGTTGCTTTCAGACTCTCGTTGACCGGAATGCGCGCGGCTTGCAGCGCCGGCGCGAGGCCGAAGGCTATGCCGCAAACCAGCGCCAGTCCCAGATTAAACGCCAGCACGCGTAGATCCACGGGCATTGCCGGAACCATCGGCAGGTTCTCGGCGAGGACTGCCACCAACAGATCCTTAAGCCAAAATGCCAGCGCCAGACCCGCCAGGCTGCCGCAAACCGCCAACAGAATGCTTTCCGTCAGCAGTTGGCGGAGGATGCGCGGAGTGCCCGCGCCCAGCGCGCGCCGCACCGCCATTTCTCTTTCCCGACCGGTGGCCCGCGAGAGCAGCAGGTTGGCGACGTTGACGCATGCGATCAGCAGCACCAAACCAACCGCGGCCAGGAAGATGACCAGCGTGGATTTCACTCGCCCGCCGATCCGCTGCTGCTATTCGGTAAGAATCACGTGCCCAGTCGTCTTCCTGCCGCGCCGCATGGCCTGAAAAAGCGTGTCCAGTTCAGCGCGCGCAGTCGCAATGCTCATCCCCGGCCGCAGGCGCCCGACGGCCCAAACCACCTTGAAATGCGCGTTGCCCTCTTCGAGTTGAAATGGCAGCCAAAGTTCCTGGTTCGCTCGAAATTCGCCGGGAATCCGGAAACCCGCGGGCATCACTCCCACTACGGTGTAATTCCGGTCGTCCAGGGCCAGCGGTTTGCCAAGGATCGATGGGGCGCCGCCGAAACGCCGCTGCCACAGCGCATAGCTCAGGATCACCGCCGATGGACCACCCGGCCGGTCTTCTTCGGGCGCAAAGTTCCGGCCCAACGCGGGCCGCACGCCGAGCGCCGGCAGCATCGATTGCGTAACGCTGCCGCAGTCCAGATGCTCGGCGCTTTGCGCCCCCAACAAATTCACCGAACAATCGAAATACGCCGCCACCTGGCTCAGAGTGCGGCTGTGCTTTTGCCACTCGACCACTGCCGGCGATCCGACGAACACGTTCGGTCCGTTGCCGAAGTCTTGCTGGATCGAAACCAGGCGCTCCGGTTGTGGAAACGGCAGCGGGCGCAACAGCACGCCGCTGACTACCGTGAAGATGGCGGTGGTGGCTCCAATGCCCAGCCCCAGCGTGAGCGCCACCGTGGCCGCAAAACCAGGGTTCCTGGCGATCGTCCGCAGGCTATAGCGCAGGTCCTGCCGGAGGCTGTCCAATGGCATAATCTCCGCTCCGAATATAGTGTAACTGGCCGCCCCGCGGATGTTAAGGAGTTACCGAACCCGATCCCACATCCCGCCCTACCACGTATAGTGCGCGGTGTAAGTAATCACCTTCTCCTGGTCCGGCGCGAGCGTCACCTCATACTCGATGGTCCGGCTGTCTTTCTGGTGATGCGTGTCCGATTCCTGTGTGATTGCCCAGTTGTACCAACGATACAGATGCTCGACGACACGCACCGTGACTGCTTCTTTCTTGTGGTTGCGCAGCTTGATTTCGAAACTCTCGTCGGCCGATCCGTTCGGGTACTGCGGCTGCTGCATCTGGTAGCGGGTCTGCCTGCGTTCGCCCGTGATATCGAAAGCGTTGCCCGGTGTAGACGCGGATGGTCTCGTCCTTGGGCGTATGGTCGATCTCGTTCTCGCCGGTGAACTCCAGTTGACCGTCCTGGTCGCGGCGATAGAAACGCACGCGGCCCTTGGGCAACGGCATCCCCAGGTGATTGGCTTCCGAGTTGACGAACTCGCGCATCACCCACACGTGAGGATTGGATTCGGTGCCGTACTGCGGCTATCTGGCGCACGATCCTGGTAGCCGTTGAACTGATTCCGATTGCACCGACACGCCATCGTAAATATAGAGCCGTTTGGATGCAATCCCGCTCCCGCGCAGAAACTCCACCTGCTTGGTCTCGCGATCATGCAGCGTGGTGGGAAGCGGCAGGGTGTACAGATGGTAATCTTCGAACGCTCGCTCGGTCACCTGAGGGTCCGAAATGTTGGCGCCGCCCAGGTCGCCACCACGCCTACGACCGCCTCCCTGCGGCTGGGCTCACCTTGTTCACATCCCCGGCCATCAGCTTGATGCGCGCGTGGTCGAACTGCTTGCCGCTCTGGTTATCCAGCGTCACCCAGCCGACCAGGTCGAGCGTGTCGCCCGTCTCCGGCGCCACCACGTTGTAATCGGCGTTCCAGGTCATGCCGCCGGTCACATAGCTCAACTCGGCATCGAACTTCGCCGCCACGCTGGAGTGGATGATCCAATCGAGCGCCGGCTTGAGAATCGTATCGTCGCCCAGCGCCGGAAAGATGCGGTTCTCCGGGAAGCGAGAACTGCAGTTTGCCGTTGACCTCGATAATCGGCTGGCCATTGCCGCCGCCCGCCGCGGCCATCTGGCTGTATTGGTACTGCGTCCCAAAGCGCCCCATGGCCTGGTAGTGCGGCACATAGCCGCTGCGCACGATTTTGCCGGCGATTACCCGCGTCGAGCCATCCTGCGCGTGAACCACGAAATCGATCGTCTTGCCTTCGTAAAGATTCAGCAGCAGCTCCTGCGAAATGGGATCGGCGCGATAGTTCTGCTCCAGGATCACCAGGGCGTGCTTGCCGGTGGGGTCGCGCAGAATCACCGAATCGGGTTCCAGGTGCGCTGTGGCGCCGGAAAAGCGAACCGCGTTGGAGCCGGCTTCGAGGTCCAGGGGCAGGGTTTCGCGGACCACGGCGAAGTCCTGGTTATAGATAGTTAGCGCCGGGTCTGCCGCCATGGCTACAAGTGTGAGGCCGGCGCACAGTACGGCAACCTGAATGATGATTCGCAGCAGCGTTGGAGTCGTCATGTGGGAATCCTATGGCAACTTAGATTCCAGACAGCCGACTCCGGTTCCCGTCCGGCCTCG
Organism: Bryobacterales bacterium; assembly: GCA_963843095.1. Taxonomy (GTDB): domain Bacteria; phylum Acidobacteriota; class Terriglobia; order Bryobacterales; family Bryobacteraceae; genus Bog-375. The sequence goes on along the minus strand of CAWJLI010000086.1, from coordinate 4,044 downwards.
GAAATGTCAGGCTTGCGGTGGGGAGAGTTTGTCGTCGCGCTGTGCATCCGCCGCGGTCTGGAACATGGCGCCGAACAACTCGCCGAGCTTGTCGGTGGCCTGTTTGGAAAACATGCCGACCAGCCCGGAGACGCCGGCGATCCCATAAGGGTTGACTGCTCCAGCATAGCTGCCGGACGCGAAGAGGCCGCCACGGATGACAACGTAGAACAACAGGGCGAGCGCCATCCCGGCCACCGGTTGCAGCAGGTACCACCACAACCAGCTCGCCACCAGGGCGCGATTGCCGGCGAAAGAGGCGAACGATTTCGCCACATGCAGGAAGCTGCCCAAGGCGCCGAAAAGCAGCACCAGAACCAGCAGGTTGACTTCGCGCGGCATGGAGCGCATTCCACAAAGGATCGTCACCGATTGGTCCGTCCCGTGGTTGGGCCACATAGCAACTACGGCGCCGATGACGGAGAGGGCGGAGGCGAATAGCGCGATGCCGAAGCAGCGTCGCGTGCGATCCGGCATCATGTCCGCCATGGCGTTTTCACGGTAGCACGGGCACCCCGTACAAGCCGTGGCGGGCGGCGGGGTTCTGGCTGGATTTTCAGACGGAAGACGCTGAAACAAAACTACTTACATCCCCGTGGTCGATTGGGCAAGCACCGGTGATCGCGGCGCGAGGTCCTATCCCTGCCGCCTTCGGCGCCGCCGCGCGCGAAACGCGCCGCACGGTGCGCGCACCTGCCAGCGAGTGGGTCGCCGTGCCGCATTTCCCTGCCGCAGCGATGATCCGAACCCGCCGGCGTTTCCATCGCAAGATGATCCGGAACAGAACCGGATCCAGTGTTATAATCGGGTTCGGGATGCAGCTTGAGTTCGCCTTGAGCCTCCCGAGAAAGCCTCGTTTTTCGAACGCGGGCGCGTAGCTCAATTGGCAGAGCAAGTGACTCTTAATCACTAGGTTGTAGGTTCGATTCCTACCGCGCTCACCACCCGAATCAACGACTGGCAAATCACTGCTGGGCGGCCGGCGACAAGAAGCCATGCACCCTGCGGGCCTCCTGGACCGGGCCTGAAATTCCCGCTTTAGAAAAACTAAATGCCATTTTCAGATGGATTCGATTGACAGCCGATCTGACTCAGCGGAGAATCGCATGCGTTCGGGGTATGCGTCGTCGATGGCATCAAACCAGCCGGACCATTGCGATTCTGAGGAGTTGCGCCATGTCTGTCGTCTCGTTGAACCGCGCCGCGGCGATCTGCGCCGCTTTTCTTGCCGTGTCTCTGCCACGCTTGGCTGCGCAAGACACGCGCACAGTAACGGAACCGAGCTTCCCCGCCTCTTCTTGCGCCGTCCTGGCGGCCCAGTTGGCGACGGTCAACAACGACCTCGCAGCGGCCAGCGAAACCAGCTTCGACACTTCCCGCATTCAGAACGCGATCAATAATTGCTCCGCCGGACAAGCTGTGGAACTCGCGCTGGGCAGTTCCGGCAACAATGCGTTTCTCATTCAACCCATTACGCTGGCCGCCGGCGTTACCCTGCTCGTCGATCCCGGCGTGACGGTGTTTGCCTCCAGGAACCCCCGCGACTACGATGTGCAGTCGGGCTCTTGCGGAATCGTGGCGAGTTCCAGCCCTGGGTGCCAGCCGGTGATCTCCCTCTCGAGCGTGTCTAACAGCGCGGTGATGGGCTTCGGAACCATTAACGGCCGAGGCGGAGACACGCTGCTCGGGGCCGGCGCACCCGCCAACACCTCCTGGTGGGATCTGGCCAATCAGGCGCAGACGGAGAGCCTTACGCAATTCGTTCCTCAACTGATCAATATCAAGGCGTCGAACAATATTACGCTCTATAAGATTACTCTCACCAACTCCCCCACGTTCCACGTCAAGGCCAACAACGTGGCTGGCTTTACCGTCTGGGGCATCAAGATCATCGCGCCTTACACCGCGAGGAACACCGACGGCGTCGATCCCAGTGACTGCACCAACGTCACGATTACCGAGAGCTACATCTCGGAAGGCGACGACCAAATCGCGGTCGGAGCTGCCAACTCGGGCATCTCGAATGTCTCCATTACCAACGACCATCTGAATACCGGCCACGGCGTCTCGATCGGCAGCTACACCAACGGAGGCGTCGGCAACATGCTGGTCGACACCGTGATGATGGCCGGGAACGCCGCCGATTCGAACGAAAACGGCATTCGCATCAAGTCGGCGGACGATCGCGGCGGCACGGTCAGCAATATTACCTACCAGAACATGTGCATTGAGAACATGGGTTACTCGATCCAGTTCAACCCGCTCTACAACACCAACACTGGCACGCTGATTCCGTACTTCCAATCCATCACGCTCAACAATATCCACGTCCTGACCGGAGGGAAGGGCGACGTCGAGTTGGATGGCGCCAGCGCCCAGTATCCGCTGGGGCTGACCCTGAACAACGTAGTTTTCGACACTACCCCCACGATCACGCCCGCGTCGCAGTATGCCAATATCACTCTCGGAGCCGGGCCAGTATCGACCAGTCTGACTAATAACCTCTCCGGCACCGGAGTGACCGTCACCAATAACATTACAAATCCCAGTGAAGCGCCGTTCAGTTGCACGAACGCGTTCGTCTATCTGGCGGGAGAGCTTACCGGCCCGCCGGCTGCGGTAGACACCGCGCCGGTGGCAAACCTGATCGCCATTGTCGAACCGGTGGTTTCCGGAGCCGCTACGCCAACTGGCACGGTCCAGATTATGGAGGGCGGGAACGTGGTTGGCACGGCCCAGCTATTTGGGTCCAGCGACCTCGTGAACATCGCCCTGACCAACGTGACAGCCGGTAGCCACTCCTATTCGGCAGTTTACTCGGGGGATTCCAACTATGCGGCGCTGACGTTCGGCTCCTTCACGGTGGCCGTCAACACGCCGGCGCTGGCAGTGAGCCAGACCGGTGTTTCCGGCGTGCCGACCAGCATATCCTATGGGGCTTCGATACCGGTGATGGTGCAGGTAGCAGGTTCCGGTGTGACGCCAACCGGTTCGGTTGAGATACTGCTCGGAAACGCCGTGCTGGCGACCGTTCCACTTTCAGCGGGAAGCGACAGTTACTCGATAGCCGGGCTGCCGGCGGGCGCCTACTCGGTGAGCGCCGCATACCTGGGCGATACGAATTATTCTCCGTCCACCTCGGGGCTTCTCCAGTCACAGTTGTACCTGCCGCGACCACCACTTCACTAACGTCTTCGGCATCGCAAGTGAGCTTTGGAAACACGGCGACACTCACCGCCCAGGTGACCTCCTTGGGAGGTATCCCGTCGGGAACAGTTGCGTTCTTCGATGGCTCGACACAGATCGGAACTGCCGCGCTCTCTGGTGGGAGCGCAGTCATCAGTGCAGGGCTGGCGGTTGGAGTGCACTCGATCACAGCATCCTACGTGGCGACCCAGAACTTCGGGGCTTCGACCTCGTCAGCCGTGAGCATCACGGTCACTACCGCGGCCGCGCTCACGCTGAGCGTACTGCCTGCGCCGCTGCCGTACACGATCTCGACCATCGCTGGCGGCGCAGCCAGCAACTGCTCGGGCCAGACCGACACTCTTGGCGACGGTTGCCCGGCCACGCAGGTCGCCTTGACAACCGGTATGGACGTGCGCGGCGTCGCGGCGGACACGTTTGGGAACGTCTACTTTACCGATTCGAGCAACAGCCGCATTCGCGAGATTAACGCGGTGACCGGAATTCTGTCGACCAAGGCGGGTGGCGGCACTGCTTGCTCCTCCAAGACCGATAACTACGGCGATGGCTGCCCGGCCTCGCAGACCGTCTTGAACGGGCCGCGCGGCGTCTGGGCGGACATTGCGAATAACATATTCATTGCCGGTTATAACGACAGTCTGGTTCACGAGATACAGGCTTCCACCGGCAAGATGACGATGGTCGCCGGAGCGCTCACAGCGACGACAGGCTCCGGAACTGGCGTGGTTGGAACTGGCGCCGACGGCGTTCCCGCCAAGACTTCCGCACTGAGTAAGCCGCGCGCCGTCTGGACCGACC
>CAWJLI010000085.1:0-9424 GCA_963843095.1 Bryobacterales bacterium | reverse complement strand
TGTGCCGGTTTCATCGCGTCGGTGCTGCCGGTGTGGCTGCTGCTGGAGCCGCGCGACTATCTGGCCACCTACCTGAAGCTGGGCACCATCGCTATCCTGCTGGCCGGCGTTTTCATCCTCCACCCGGACATACGCTTTCCCGCGGTCACCCAATTCGTCTCCGGCGGCGGCCCCATCATCAAGGGCAAGCTGTTCCCGTTCCTGTTCGTCACCATCGCCTGCGGCGCCATCTCCGGATTCCACGCGCTGATCGCGTCGGGCACTACGCCCAAAATGATCGATAAGGAAAGCGATGCGCGCTTCATCGGCTACGGCGCGATGGTGTGCGAATCGCTGGTCGGCGTGCTGGCGCTAATCGCGGCGACTTCGATGTACCCCGGCGACTACTTCGCCATCAACAGCGCGCCCGACGTTTTCGCCAAGCTGGGCTTGCACACCGTGAACCTGAATGTAATCTCGCGCGAGGTTGGCGAGAATCTTGCCGGGCGCACCGGCGGCGCGGTTTCGCTCGCTGTCGGCATGGCGCAGATCTTCCGCGGCCTTCCCGGCATGGACCGCCTGATCGGGTATTGGTACCACTACGCGATCCTGTTCGAAGCGCTCTTTATCCTCACCACCGTGGATGCAGGCACGCGCGTGGCGCGCTACGTTCTACAGGAACTGCTCGGCAAAGCCAGCCCCCGCTTCGGCGACACCGCCTGGCTGCCCGGCAATCTCATTACCACGTTTTTCGTGGTCTGCGGTTGGGGATACCTGATTTACACGGGCAACATATCCACCATCTGGCCGCTGTTCGGCACCGGCAACCAGTTACTTGCCACCATCGCGCTGGCGGTGGTGACGACCTTCCTGATCAATATGGGCAAGGCCCGCTACGCATGGATTTCCGGCATTCCGATGTGCTTCGTGGGTGTAACTACGATTACCGCGGGCGTGCTTTCGATCAAGAACATTTTCTGGCCCCTGACCTCGAAGACGGGCCAGCCGATGATCACCGGTTACCTGGATACCGGGCTGATGGCGATCTTTATCTTGGGAGTGGTGCTGGTAGAGTTCGGCGCCGTTCGCCGCTGGATCGCGGTGCTGCGGGGCGCCCCAGCGCCCACAGAAGCCTTCGGCGAGCCGGTCACGGCCAGCGGTGAAATTAAGATGGGATGCTGTTGAATCGGTTGGCAGGCAAGGAACCGGCGGCAAAGACCGCCGGCGCTACAAGGGAACGCAGCGCCATAGCTATAGCGCCGACGGTCTTTGCCGCCGCTGTTTTACGCGCCGGCCAAGGCGCGCCGCGGCTCGAAGATGTAGCCGAAGCCGCGCACGGAGTGAATCATGGTGGGCTCGGCGGGGTCCTGTTCGATCTTCTGGCGCAATCGAAGCACATATACATCCACCGCGCGGTCGGTGATGGCGCGGTCCTGTCCCCACACCGAATCGAGAAGCTGCTCGCGGCTGAAGACCACGCCGGGACGGCTCATCAGGAACTCCAGCAGGCGGAACTCGGTGGCCGTCAGCGCCAGCGGGCCGCCGTTTAACCGCACCTGGCGGCTGCTGGTATCGAGTTCCAGCCCGCCTGCCTCCAGCATGCGCGGCGGCGCGGTCTGGTTGCGAAACTGCAGCTTGATCCGCGCGATCAGCTCGCGCACGAAAAACGGCTTGACCACGTAATCGTTGGCGCCCAGTTCGAGGCCCACGATGCGGTCTGTCTCCGAAGCGCGCGCGGTCAGGAAGATGATTGGGACGCCGGCCAGGTCGGGATCGCGCCGGATGCCCTTGCAGATGTCCAGGCCGTCGGAATCCGGCAGCATGATGTCGAGCAGGATCAGGTCGGGCCGCACCTGGCGGCAAAGCTCGATCGCCCCTTTACCGGTTTGCAGACCGGACAGCGAGAACCCTTCCTTCTCGAGGTTGTACTTAAGAAGCGAAAACAGGTCGACGTCGTCTTCGATAAGCAGGATCTTTTTCATGGGTGGCCCTTGTTACCTGCTCTCACGGTATCAGCGGCCGTGTTACAGAGCGATTAAGCGCCAGTGAATTCGGGATTAAGGCAAGCCATGGGGCCGCAGACTGGCGCGGGCGTTAGAATGGGCGCATGGAGCAGACAAGCAAATCCGAAACGCTGCAGGCATTTATCGAGGCCTCCAAAACCAAAGGCGCCGCGGATGACTTCCTGGTCAATCTCCTGCGCGAGCAGGGCTGGGCGGCCAAGGATATTTATGCGGCCTTCGGGCGCTACTACCAGAGTCTGACAGGCCTTCCGGTGCCGGCGCGCGCCGGAGGAGCCGGAGAGGCGGCCCGCGATGCCTTCCTCTACCTGCTGGCCTTCTCCACCCTGGGGACCTGGACCATCGCGCTGGGCTCACTGATGTTTACTTATATCGACCGCTGGATCCCGGACCCGTTGGCGCGGCAACGCATTGAGTTCCCTTATCAGGTCTCCAGCGAAATGGCTTGCATCATAGTGGGCTTTCCCATCTTTCTTCTGGTCATGCGCTTCATCCTGAGGGAGGTGGAGACCCGCCCGGAGAAGCTCGAATCCGGCATCCGAAAGTGGCTCACCTATATCGCGTTGCTGATCGCGGCGGGCACCGTAATTGGCGACCTGATTACGTTCCTCACCTTCTTCCTGCAAGGCGAGCTAACCACCCGGTTCGTTCTGAAGGTATTGACCGTGGTCGCGATCGCCGGAAGCATATTCTGGTATTACCTGGGATCGCTGAAGAAGGGCGCGGGACATGGCGAAGCGTAGAGACGCGATGACGGCGGCCATGGCGTTGGTAGCCGTCCTGGTCGTGTTGGCGCTCGGGTTCCATCGCCTAGGCCCGCGGGCAAACCAGCGAGCCATCCGGGCCGACGAGCGGCGCATCGAGGACCTTCGGAGCATCGCACAGGCGGTGTACTACTTGAACCGCAGGCAGCTGCCAATGCCGACGACACTCGCCGAATTGCCACAGAGCGCCCGGATGAGCCTGGACGATCCGGTGACCAACGCCCCTTACGGGTACCATCCGAAGTCCGGTACGGCCTACGAGCTATGCGCCACCTTCGCAACGAATGGCAACGCGCCAGATGAGAGCGGCCTTGATCCCCATTCATCGTTCTGGACCCACCCTAAAGGGGTCCACTGCTACCAACTGGATGTGAGCCAGACGACGGAATACTGATTCGCCCTATGCCGCGCATTCGCCGCGGCCTAACTGCAGCGAGTACGCCTGGTCGTCGCCCCAATCCTGATAGATCTCGGGGAACAGTTCGGCCGGTTTGGCAAATTCGCGCGTCAGTTCGCGGAAAGTTTCAATCTTGTGTCGCAGCACATACTGGCGGAAGGTTTCGCCATCGATCCGGTTGGCCTGGAAATGATCCAGCACGCGGACCACGGCTGCGGGCGCCAGTCGCGCCGGAATCGACTGCACGGCCAGGCCGAAGCGCATCACGCCTTCTTCGTCGTATCCGCCGCCCAGCAGCATCTGGTAATACGGAACCTCGCGGCCCTCGATCTTGCGGGCGTTGCCGAAGAACCCGAAGTCGCCCACCCAATGCTGGCCGCAGGCATTGGGGCAGCCGCTGATTTTGATCGAAAGCGCGCGCACACGCGGATCTTCATACCGCCGCAGCGCCTCGCCCAGCGCGGCTCCCAGGTTCATCGACTTGGTCAGCGCCAGGTTACAGGAATAAGCGCCGGGGCAAGTCACTACGTCGTCTATGTGCCGCGCCCGCGCCGCCGCGAGACCGATCGCGGCCAGTGTCCGATGCACCTCCGGCAACCGCGCCAGCGGAACGATACGGCAGCAGCAGGTTCTGGTCGATGGAAACGCGCAGCGTCCCGTCGCCGGCCGCGGTGGAAATGCGCGCCAGTTCCCGCAACTGGGCGGCGCGGAGATTGCCCTGCTCCACGCGCACCGTCACGGCGGCGTAGCCGGTCTGCTTCTGCTCGGCAACGTTGGTCGCCAGCCATGCGTCATACTCGCCGTCGCCGGTCTGGTGACGCCCGGCGAGCGGCAGCAGCGCTCCCTGCCCGAGCGGTTGCGGCCGCGATTGGTAGCCGCCGAAACCCTCCGGCACCATCTCCGGCCACGCGATCCCGCCGCCGGTCAGGATAAGCTGATATTCCTTTTCCACCTGCTCCCGCAGCCACTCGATGCCGCGCTCGCGCAGCACGAATTTCAACCGCGCCTTGTTCTTGTTGGCGCGGTTGCCGTAACGGTTGAAGATGCGGATCACGGCTTCGCACCGGTTCAGCAGGCGCTCTTCGGGTACGAACTCTTCGAGCAGTTGCGCTTCGGTGGGCAGCGGCCCCAGACCTCCGGCCACCAGCATGCGGAAGCCGCGCCGGCCATCGCGGATCACCGCGCGCAGTCCGATATCGTTAATCGCGCCCGATATGCAATCGCTGCCCGCGCAGCCGTCGAAGGCGATTTTGAACTTGCGCGGCAGATTGCCCGTCAGATCCTTGCGCAGCAGGGCGATACGCCACCCGCTGCGCGTAGGGCCGCACGTCGAAGACCTCGTCGCGCGCAATTCCCGCCCAGGCGCAGGCGGTGACGTTGCGCACCGTGTTGTAGCAGGCCTCGCGATTGGTCAATCCGGCGTCCGCGAGCACGTGCATCAGGTCGGCCGCACGCGCCAGCGGCACGAAATGAAACTGGATATTCTGCCGCGTGGTCAGGTGCCCTTTGCCTCCGCCGAATTCCTCGGCCACGCGCGCCAATTGTTCGGCCTGCGCCGCAGTCAGCATCCCGCTGGGGATCTTCGACCGCACCATCTGCACGCCGGCCTGCCGCTGCCCATAAATGCCATGCTTCAACCGGAAGGGGCGGAACTCGTCTTCGGTAATCTGGCCGTCGAGGAACGCCTGGGCCTTGCGGCGGAAGGTTTCGATCTCCTCACGGACCAGGCGATCATGCTCAATTTCAAACAGTTGGCGATCAGCCAGTGATTCTTCAGCGGGGCTAGCCATAGTTAACCTAGATTCTCTATGGATTATATCACCTATTTGTCGATGGAGATTAAAACAACGGTGGACGGTGCGTGCGCTTTTTCACCTTAGCTTCCGGTTGGTCTAGAATCATAATCTGGCCCGGCGGCGAAACTTGGCTGCGGCCCTCGCCTATGTCTCGAACTCTTCTGATTACATTTGCAATCGGCATCGTGGTAGTCGCGATCGTCGTTTCGGGCGTCGTCTACATGCAGCGTGGAGCGCATGTCGGGCTGTCCGGCAACATTCTCAAGGTCCGCACAGCGCCGCTCGACGAGCAGAGTGCGGCCGCGGCGATCGATTTTCGCATCACGAATCCTTCGGATTATCCGTTCCAGGTGGCCAGCGTAACGGTGGTGTTGGAAAGCCCGAGCGGCGCCCAGACCGAGGGCGCCACGGCGTCGGAGATGGACGCACAGCGCCTCATGGCCGGCGTGCCGCTGCTCGGCGACAAGTACAACCCGAGCTTGATGGTGCGCGAACGGGTGCCTGCGCGCACTACGCTTGACCGCATGATCGCGGCCCGCTTCGAGGTGCCCGATTCCCAACTCCAATCGCGCAAGCGTTTCCTGGTGAGAATCGAGGAAGTGGATGGCGTGGTTCAAGTGCTGTCTGAGAAATAGCGCGCTCGTGGCAGTGGCTGCCGCGCAGGCATGGGCGCTCCAACTGCCCGCCGGCACGGAAATCCAGATTCGTCTCAAATCCAAGATCGGATCGAAGAGTTCGCAGCCCAACGATGGCGTGGAGGCCGAGGTCATCGCGCCGGTGATGGCGGGCGCCGTGTATGCCATACCCGCCGGCGCCGCGGTTCACGGCGCGGTGGCGCAGGCCCAGCCGTCGAGCGGCGAGCAACGCGCGGCGCTGCTGCTGCGATTCACCGGCGTGGATGTGGCCGGCGCCACCGCCAGCATTGCCGCCCGGGTCACGGCCGTGGATAACGCGCGCGAGAAAGTCGATGACCAGGGCCAGATCAACGGCATTCTCGCTTCCGACACCGCAGCGGGCAAAATCGATGCCGAGGTCGGCAAGTTGGGCGACAAGCTCGGCGGACTGGGCGGCATCCTCGGCAGCGCCACCAAAGCCATCACCAAGCAGGTGGACCAGGAAATCACTTACGAAGCGGGCGTGGAGATGACCTTGCAGTTGACCGCCCCGGCATTTTTGAAAGCGCCTGGCGGCCCGGGACCACTGGGCAAATTGAAGCCGTTGCCTGACCGAGCCGCACTTGCCGCGCTCGCCCGCAGCGAACCGTTTCAGACCGCGGCGCAGAAGCCGCCCGAGAACTCCGATCTCACCAACCTCATGCTGGTCGGCGAAAAGCAGCAGATACAGCAGGCATTCACCGATGCCGGCTGGCATGCCGCCTCATCCTTGAATCCGGTCGCCAAATTCGAAACCCTGGAGGCTCTGGCCGAGGACAAGGGCTACAGCGAGGCGCCGGTTTCGGTTCTGCTGCTGGAGGGCAAGCCGCCCGACATGGTTTTCGAGAAGCTCAACGACACCTTCGCGCGCCGCCACCATCTGCGGATCTGGCTCCGGCCGGACCAATACCGCGGGCGGCCGGTGTGGGTAGTGGCCGCCACCCACGATATGGGCATCAACTTTTCCGAGGCCAACCGCACGTTCATCCACCGCATCGATTCTTCGATCGACCACGAGCGCGAGAAAGTGGTTAACGACCTGGTCCTGGCCGGCCACGTCGGTTCCATGCTGTTGGTGGACCGTCCCGCCATCCCCCAGCACGCACAAAACGCTACCGGCGACAATCTCGCGACGGATGGAAAAATCGCCGTGCTGCTATTGCAATGAACATTTCCGCTTGTGCGAGGCCTCGAAACTATCGCGCCCGGCGAGAAGTTTGACCCCGGCCATCAGCAGCGCCCCAGCGGCGCACAGCACCCATGTTCCCGGTTCTGGCACGAGGAAAGAGGCCGTAAAAGAAACGTCGCTCGCGTCAGTGAAGATTACGTTGCCCAGGCTGGTGGGAACATCGGGGCCCGGGAGTGGTTCCACAGGGGGCATTGTCAATTCGATGCTGGACTGGAGGTTGTACGTGGAGAACGCGGAGTTAGACCCGTCAAGTATGTCCAAATCGCTACCAGAATCGGTAATCCCCGCCTGGGCGAAGGTGTTGCTGACGAAGATCTGCTCCTCATTGGTGAAGGTACCTGTCCCGAACCCGTCGATACTGATACCCGCCTCGGAAACAAACGGTGTCTCAAACCCAGTCTCCGTCTCGGGAATACTGAAGGGTGTTATCAATGTCGTGTCTGTGGTCACCGTAAACGTGAATTCCGCATCGCTGAACGGTGTGGAATCCACGGTGCCCGTTCCGAGGCCTTGGATGGTGAAAACAATTGGATCGGCGAGACACAGCCCGGAGACAATCAGCGCGAGCAATGTGATTTTCAGCACCATTGGTCAAAACCCTCCAGAGGCAGACAGCTCAGTTGGTTGAGATTCTATCAGAAAAAGAACTCAACGTCGCAAGGAGAGTTGAAAAGGAGAGTTGCTGCTTAGAAAACTTGCGGCCTGCGCGCCAGGTAGCCCGGGATGGGCCGGGCGCCGCAGGAAAATGGCAGGGCTTTGGATCCCGTGGGAATCCGCCGGTAGCCGAACGGCGCTCAAGCCAGAACGGAGGACGGCGACTGATCGCCAGCTTATGCTTTTGCGGGCGCCGTGGATTTCTTGGCCGCCGTTTTCTTTGCCGCCTTCCTGGTGGCAACCTTCTTGCCGACAGGCTTCTTTGCGGCGCCCGGCTGACGCGGCCCGGCCGTGCTTGCGGCTTTGATTGCCGCCCACCGCTTGCGGGCCGCTGCCGCTATGGCCCGTCTGCCGGCAGCGCTCAACTTGCGTCTCCGGTTCGGCGATTCGGGCGGGACGGCGCTTTGCGTCCGGTCACCCTTCAGCGTTTGGCGCAGGTTCGCAATCTGAGAGTCAATCTTTGCCTTCTGCGCCTCAAACCCCGCAATGGCGGCGGCGATGATCTCGTTCGTGAATGTGCGTGCCATAGGTTTTCGTACGTTGACCTTTCTGCATCATTCTGTCATATATTGTTCGGGTCCGATACCAAATAATATCCCGGAGGCCCATTTCAGCCGCGGAGCGCCCGTGCAACTCGGTCGGCGGCCGCGATGGAGACGCTGCGGTGTGGCGCTACAATTCGGTGTGATGAAGACACCTTTTCGGTTGGACGGGCGCAAAGCCATGGTGACGGGCGGGGCCAGCGGCATTGGTGAAGCCACGTGCCGCGCGCTGGCAAAAGCGGGCGCGGCGGTGACCATCGCCGATATCGATGATGATCGCGCCCGAGCCCTCGCCGCCGAACTCGATGGCGCGCAAGCGCTGCTCCTCGACATCACCGACGAAGAGGCGGTCAACGCAAGCGTGGGCGCGATCGAGGGACTCGATATTCTGGTCAACAACGCCGGCATCGGCCTGGTCGGCGGCATCGAGGAAACCAGCCGGGCGGACTTTGAGAGACTATTGCGCGTCAACGTGGAGGGTATGTTCCTGGTGACCAGGGCGGCAATGCCCAAGCTGCTGGAATCGCGGGGGACCATCGTCAATATCGGCTCCGTGGCCGGGTTGATCGGCGTCAAACGCCGCTTCGCCTATTGCGCCACCAAGGGCGCGGTGGTGGCGCTCTCCCGGCAACTCGCCGTGGATTACGCCGGCCGCGTGCGCGTCAACTGCATCTGTCCGGGCACCGTGGAGACGCCTTTCGTGGAAGCGTACCTCGAGAAGTTTCACAAGCACGAGAAGGACAAAGTGCGGGCCGAATTGCACGCGCGCCAGCCAGTGGGGCGCATGGGAAGGCCGGACGAAATTGCTTCCCTGGCGCTATACCTGTGTTCCGATGAGGCCGCCTTCGTCACCGGCGCAACCCCGACGATCGACGGCGGATGGACCGCAGCATAGGGCGGATCGGTGGAAACTGTTCCGCACTTTACTTATGAACGGTGATCGTTGCCGAACCGGTGTCGGGAGGGCTGGCGGAATCCGTGGCCGTCACCGTGATGGTGTGAGACCCGGACGCCAGCGTCGCGGTGTTCAGCGAGTATGTGAACCCCACGTTAGGGCAACCGGGCCGGCCAGGATAAGCCGCGCACACATCGGGCCGGCTCGCGCCGTAAGTCGCCGTGCCCATCGACGTTCCGTCCACCAGGACCCGTACGCTGCCGATCGCGGTTCCCACCGCCGAATCGTTGTCGATGGCCCAGCCGGAGACCGTCACCGTGCCCGAGACTGTCGCGCCCGGGGCCGGCGAATCGATGTGCACTGTCGGTATCACGTGGGCGCCGCTGCCGACGATGAATATGACTTTGGCCGAACCGGCGTCGGGAGGGCTGGCCGAATCCTTGGCTGTTATCGCAATGCTGTGCAGCCCGGCCGTCAGCGCTGCGGTGTTCAGGGAATATGTGAACCCCACGTCGGGGCAACGCATCCTTCAAC
>CAWJLI010000084.1:0-26363 GCA_963843095.1 Bryobacterales bacterium | reverse complement strand
CAGCGCGGGGTCTGGCTTGACGCGAACGCCGGCTAGCTCGTTGTGGATCTTGGTGCGGCGCTCTTCGGCGGAGAGGATCACGCAATTCTCGCGCAACCGCTGCTCATAGTCGGCAGTGGTGACGGCGATCTCGCGCGCGCCCAGCCGGCGATGGCCGGAAGTGACCGCGCCGGAGCGCACGCCGGCGAGTTCGAACGGCACGATCTCGTCACCGAGCAGCGCCACAATCCAGCGGATGGGCCGGATGAAGCGCGGGCCGCCCTTACCGGTCCAGTACATGGTCTTGGGAAAGTTGAGTTGAAGAATGATGCCGCCGAGCGCCTCCGCCAAAATATCGCGGGTGGTGCGGCCGGCCACGGTTCTGACAAAGGTGTAGTAATCGCCCTTGGGAGTGGCTTCCACCGTGAGCGCTTCCGGCGCTACGCCGTGCTTTCGGGCGAAACCGGCCACCGCCTTCGGCGGAGCCGATTTGGCGGGACCCAGAGCGCGCTCCTCGCTGTCAGCCTGGCGCGCCGGTAAGCCTTCGGCGCGTAGCACCAGCCGTCGCGGCGTGGCGTCCAGGGTGACTGAATCGTGCGCGATGTCCAGCTTCTCGAAAAGCACACGCAGGCTCACGAGCGCCGCCGGTATCATCCAATCGGGAATCTCTTCGGTGCCGATTTCGAGCAGGAAGGGAAGGGAAGCCAGGCTCACTGTGCCACCTCCGCCGTAGCCGGCTGCCGCTGGTCGGCCCAGGCCTGCGCCACGCCCACCGCCAGCTTGCGCACGCGCTGGATGACACCCACGCGCTCGGTGACGCTGATAGCGCCGCGCGCATCGAGCGTATTAAAAATGTTCGAGCACTTCAGCACCTGGTCATAGGCCGGCAGCAACGGGAAACGCTGCTTGTCCGCGGCCTTGGGATCGTAGAGCTCCAGCAGGCGGGCCGCTTCGCCCTCGTGCAATTCGAACAGCTTCCACAGCATCGAAATGTCCGCCATCTCGAAGTTGTAGACCGAATATTGCAGCTCGTCCCGATACCGCACGTCGCCGTAGGAAAAGCCCTTGGCCCACTCGATGTCGTACACGCTGTCTCTGACCTGGAGGAACGCGGTGAGCCGCTCCAGCCCATAGGTCAGCTCGGCGGGAACCAGATCGAGATCGATGCCGCCGCACTGCTGAAAATACGTGAATTGGGTGATTTCGAGGCCATCCAGCATAACCTGCCAGCCGATGCCCCAGGCGCCCAGCGTGGGCGATTCCCAGTTGTCCTCCTCGAACTTGATGTCGTGCTTGCGGAGATCGATGCCGATGGCTTCCAGGCTGGCCAGGTATTGCTCGATGACGTCGTCGGGCGAGGGCTTGAGGATGACCTGGAGCTGGGAATGCTTGAACAGCCGGTTGGGGTTGTCGCCGTAACGGCCATCAGCCGGACGGCGGCTGGGCTGCACATAAGCCACGCGATACGGTTCGGTGCCGAGCACGCGCAGAAAGGTCTCCGGGCACATGGTGCCTGCGCCCACTTCCACGTCGTACGGCTCTTGAATGATGCAGCCGCGTTCCGCCCAATACTGTTTCAGCTTGAAGATGATTTCTTGAAACGATGACATCGGTCTGCCTTGTGGGAGCCTAGGTTGGATTCTCCAATAACGGCGCCGTGATCAGCCGGCGTTCCACGTGCGATTCAATTTGTTCCACCAGAAAGCGGCGCAGGTCCGCCGCGGTGGCCTGACCCCAAACCGGCCCGGATAGCTTCGTCACCGGGGTGCGCAAGATTTCAGCGGCGATGGCTCGCGATTCAGCGCTCAGCTCCCGGCTGCCTACGGCGCCCAGCGTTTTCCGGCAATGGCCGCACATCAGGCCCGCGTGGCCGCGGTTGAAGAACGCGCGCTCGGGAGCCACCGGGTCGGGAGCCTCCGGATCGTCGAGCAGGCTGCCGCAGCTCAGGCAAACGTGCAATTCCGGCAGCCATCCGGAAAGACGAACCGCCCACAGCGAAAAGTAGGTGACGGCCCGCCACGCACCGTTCCCGGCGGCGGTTCGCAAGTAATCCAGCACAGCCAGCAGAAGGCGGAAAAACTTCTCATTCGGCTCCGCGGCGGGCAACATCTGTTCGGTCACCTCCGCGAAGTAATCCAGCGCCACGCCGGCCCAGTAATCGGACGCCAGCCCGAATTGCGAGCGAATCAACTCGCAACCGTCCAGGCTGACCAGTTCGCGGGTTTCGCGCTGGAAATACGCCATCCGCACGTATGACAGCCGCTCCAGGCCCGCTCCGAACGCGTTCTTCGGGCGCCGCGCCCGCTTGGCTACGCCACGCAATTTCCCCTGATCCCGCGTAAGAAAGCTGACTACCAGGTCCGCCTCCTGAAGCGGGTAGGTGCGCAGAACAAGAGCTTCGCTGACGCGCGCTGGCACACGTGGAAATTTCAGAGTAACACAGTTGATTTGCCCGCTTCCGATGGGCGTGCGGGCGCGCGAGACAGGAATGGCGAAACTGTCCATTCCTGCCGAATTCGCACGAATCCGAACGTAGGGGCACGCACGGCTTCTCTCTTTCAAGAGGCTTTGTATCAGGGCACGGGCTTCAGCCGTGCCGAAGGATCGAGAGAAAGACTTGGGCTTCAGCCCCTGGGGACGCAGGAAAGGCCCAGCTACAGCCTTTGGCTATCGATGTGTTGCTGCACGGCTCAAGCCGTACCCTGACACAGAGCCAGCCGCCCGGTCCCACTTCCATGTCGCACACCATGGGCCTTCCCGATTTCCCGGCACCGTGGCAAAGCTCACCAGCCAGTTCGATTGCAACCATTCATTCACTGTTATGTAACGGAAGTGAAACAATTTAGATGCTGCGCCAATAGGGAGGCGGCTTAAAATAGGTTGTATATGATGCGACAAGCCGCTGTTGCCCGCCAGGTCGAGCCGCGCCGAACCCGAATCAAGATCCTCAACGGTCCCGCCATGAGCTGCGACGCGGAAGGCTGCCACGCGAAAGCCGCGTATCTGTTCCGTGAAGAAGATGGGCCCATCGAAGCGTTTTGCGAAGTTCATGCGGATGAATCCGCATCCAGGGCTGGCATTCCGCTGCCGACATCCAAGATCACCATCCTCCGCACCATGTTGGGCTGAGCGATTCGCCGCGGCGTTTCCTACGCTGGCGGTTTCAGCCGCGCGTGATCGCGCTGCCGCTTTTTAGGCGGTTCGCGGCGCTGCCTGATGAACCATTCCTGCGAGGTCATTCTTGATTTCGCGCCGCTCTTCCTGCGCGTGTAGACCCCGGTGGTGTTCATTTCCCGCGCCTTCACGTTATCGGCCAGATACACCGCCAGCACGTCGTCGCGCAGGTGGCGGATCATGGCGGGTTCCCGGATGGGCGCCAGCACTTCCACACGATGGTCGATGTTGCGGGACATCAGGTCGGCGCTGCCAACGTAAATCTCTTCCGCGCCGCCGTTGCGGAAATAGAAAACACGGCTGTGTTCCAGGAAGCGGCCGACGATGCTGGTGACTTCGATGTGGTCGCTCACGCCCGGCACGCCGGGGCGCAGGCAGCAGATGCCGCGCACCAGCAACTGGATGCGCACCCCCGCCTGCGACGCCTTATAGAGAGCGCGGATGATCTTGGGGTCCGCCACCGAATTCATCTTGAAGATCAGGTGCGCCTTCCCGCCGGCCTTGGCGTGCTTGATTTCCCGCTCGATCAGGGCTTCAAACTTGGAGCGGAGATTCACCGGCGCCACCAGCAGCTTCTGGTAGTCGTCCTTGTGCGAGTAGCCGGTCAGATAGTTGAACAGGTCGCTGACGTCGTCGGCCACGGCTTCGTCGCAGGTGAACAGGCCGATATCGGTGTACAGGTGAGCGGTGATGGCATTGTAGTTGCCGGTGGAAAGGTGGACGTAGCGGGCGATGCGGTCCTTCTCGCGGCGCACCACGAGGGCCACCTTGCAGTGAATCTTGAGGCCGATCAGGCCGTAGACCACGTGCACGCCAGTACGTTCCAGCGCGCGCGCCCATTCGATGTTGCTCTCCTCGTCGAACCGCGCCTTGAGCTCCACCAGTGCGGCTACCTGCTTGTCTTCCTCCACCGCTTCGAGTAGCGCCTCCACCACCGGCGCGTTGCGGCCCACGCGGTAGAGGCAGGTCTTGATGGCCAGCACGGCCGGGTCGCGGGCCGCCTTGCGCAGGAATTCGATCACCGGCTGGAAGGAATCGAAGGGGTGGTGCAGCAAGATATCGCGATTGCGAATCATCGCGAAAATGTCTTCCTCGTCGGAAAGTTCGGCAAGCTCGGGCGGGACCGCCGGCAGGAAAGGCGCATCGCGCAGGTCCGGCCGGTCCAGGCCGTGCAGGCCCATCAGGCGCTTTAGCGAGAGAGGCCGCGGCGAGCGGTAGACTTCGCTCGGCCCGATTCCCAGGTTGTTCATGAGAATGTTGAGCATCGGGCTGGGCATGTCCGCGGTGACCAGCAGCCGGACCACGCTCTGGAAGCGCCGCTGGCGAAGACCCTCCTCGACGGTTTCGAGCAGATCCTCGGCCTCCAGTTCAGTGATCGCCATATCCGCGTCGCGGGTGACGTGGAAAGGATGCGCCTCCAGGATCTCCATGCCGGGAAACAGCACGCCGAGTTGCGCGGCGATCACCTGCTCCAGCCACACCATGTCGATCCGCCTGGGCCGGCCGCGCTTGGTAGCGGCCTTCGCACTGCCGCTCACCGGCACCAGTTGCGGCAGCGAATCGGGCACTTTGACGCGGGCGAAGTGTTCGTTGCCCGCGCGGTCGCGAATCGAAACCGCCAGGTTCAGGCTGAGATTCGAAATGTGGGGAAAGGGCCGGCCCGGATCGAAGGCGAGCGGCGTGAGCACCGGGAACACGGTTTCGTCGAAGTACTTGGCCGCTTGCTGCCGGTGGGCCACGTTCAATTCGGCGTAGTCGTGAACGAAAATGCCCTGCTCGCGAAGCGCCTCCAGCAAGCGCTCCAGGGTGCGGTGCGCCTCGGCCAGCAGCCGCTTCACCTCGCGCCGGATGGCCACCAGTTGCGCCCGCGGGCTCATCCCATCCGGACCCGCTTCGGGCGAACCCGCTTCCCACTGCGCGGCCAAGCCCGCCACGCGCACCATGAAGAACTCGTCCAGGTTGGAACCGAGAATCGAAAGGAACTTCACCCGCTCCAGCAACGGGTTGGTTTCATCCTCGGCCTCCTCCAGCACACGGCGCTGGAACGCCAGCAGGCTCAACTCGCGGTTCACGTAGAGCGCCGGATCTTTCAGGTCCACCGGCGCCGCCGCGGCGGTTTGGCGTGCAGCGCCGGACACAGCGGCTTTAGCTTGCATTTTCTTGGTCATGGCGGTGGTTGCCGCACTTGCTCGCGGCTCTACCACTTTCGCACGAAACGGAGCTTGCTTGCGCTACAGAAAGGTGAGCTAGTTCGGATAAGGATCACCGGAGCGGACAATCCGGATCTGGTGATCGTCGAACACGCTGGGTCCGCCGGGCAATTTCACTTTTGCCATGTGGCAGGTCACGCATTTTTTCTGTGCCACCGGACAGACCTTAGGCAGCGGCACGTCCTGGCCGGCCACCGGAAGCGCATTCTGGCTGTGGCACGCCAGGCAATTGTGGTCGTACGGGGCCGCTTCGCGCACGGGGTCGGCGTGGGGGTCGTGACAGGCCGTGCAGCGGATTCGCGGATCGTCGCCCACGAAGCAGCGGCTGTTCGCCAGCCGGTACGGTTGGAAGCGCACGTTGGCCTCGCCGAACTGGCGCAACTTGACGATCTCGTCCCAGGTCCGGTGACACTCGCCGCAGAATCGCGATGTCTGCTCGGCATTCATCTGGCCGAGCCTTTTGGGCAGAGGCCCCGCCTTGCCCGCCGCCAGGCTCTCCAGGTGAGCTTTGGCACCCGCGTGGCAATGCTCGCAAGTGAGCCCAGGCTGAATCGATGCGAGCGTCAGCTTGCCGTCGCTGACCGCGCCCGTGCTGTGACAGCCGAAGCAGGCGGTAATTTCCGTGTCCGATGTTAGCCGTCCCATCGCTTCCACCAGGTTGTGCGGCGAGATCTTGCCGTTGCCGACCGTGACGTCCAGGCCGTTCAGGCTCGCGTAGTAGCTCACCATACTTTCGTAAAACCGCCCCTCATACTCCAGCACGAAGGTCTGGCTGTGAACGCCGAAGGCGTACCGGATCGGCAGGCTGAACTTGCCGCCCGAGTCGCTCACGGTGTATGTGCTTTGGTCGCCGTTACTCTCGATGGTGTAGGTGTAGCCATTCCTTTCGAAAGTCAGCTTTGGATGAGCCCGCAATACGGTCTGGTTGGGAGGCAGTTCCATGCCGATGCCCATCGCCGTCTTCGGTTGCGCCTCTGCTTCGGCGCGATGGCAGGTGGCGCAAGTGAACTTGACGGCCGGCCGCTCGGCCGAGTACCCAACGCCGGCCAGAGCCAGCCACGTCACGGCAGCCAGGCTAGCCTGGCCCACGCGACTCCCTCGCCAGCTTGATCGACGCCTGGCGCTCGCGATATGTGTCTGCGTAACGGCCGGCTTCGGAATACGCAGTGGCCAGTGCGGTGTGGTACCCCAGGTTGTCGGGGTCGATCCGCACCGCCGCTTGCAAGTGTACGATTGCATCGCTCAACGCACCCGTTTCGGTGAGTACCACTCCGTAAGCATACTGCGCCAGGCCCAACCCCGGCGAGTCTTCGGCAGCCTTCCTGGCTAACAGCACGGCGTCGTCGGCGTCGCCCGCCAGCCTCAGCCGCAGCGCCATCACCGCCCGCGCTCGTGCGTTGCCCGGATTCACCTCCAACTCCCGCTGCAACTCCCCATTCATGGCTTCTGGGCGCGAAACAAGCAGGTAGGTGGCGTACAGGTAGTGAACCCCGGGGGCGCTGGGATATGCGCCGAGCAGGGAGCGAAAGCCGGCTTCGGTTTGCCGGGTGTCGCCGGCGATCCACGCGCAGGCAGTCTTGCCCGCCATTTCGACCAGGTCCCGCTGTCCCGCCGGCACATCCTGCGGGAGAGCGAGCATTTCCAAAGCGTTCAGACCGATTCCGGCGATCAGCACTGGATCGTGGATACCGCGCTCGACGAACGGTTTCAGCTCGTCGCGTGCCCGGTCGAAAGCGCCCGCCCGCGTGAGCAGCAGCGCTCTGTGGAAGCGCGCCACCTGTTCCACCTCCGGCTCCATCCGGCTGCCGGATGCGAACCCGCGCTCGAGGTGATCGAGTGCTCCACTATAGTCGCCGGTCTCGTACTCGCACAGGCCCAGAAACACCCATCCCGCCGGCGCCTTCGCGTCCAGTTTGGTGAACTCGGTGAAGGCCTGCCGGCCATCCGCGAACTGGCCCGACTGGTAAGCTAGAAGCCCGAGAAACCACCAGCCTTCCAGCCAACCCGGCTTCTCCTGAACGGCCTGCCGGTACAGCGACAGCGCTCCCGGAATGTCGTCGGCGTCGCGCGCAGCGGCTGCGCGGGATTCGAGATCCTGCGCTTGTGCGCTCCCGGTCCAAGCGACCAGGCTCAAACACGCCAGCAACCGGGCTCCTACACCCCGCGGCACGCCAACCCTCCCCAGTACCATTAGCTGATGCTGGACCCGGTGGGAACGTTACTTTTGCGACGAGGCTCTGGAACGGCGCGGTGTGCGCTTTCGCACTATTCCGTGGCTGCCCGGCCCAGCGCGGTGTGGGTGCTTATCGAGGCGGTTGATCTTCACCGCTGCGTTGGAAGCGTTCCAGAGTGGCGCGCAGGGTTGCGGCGAGTTCCCGATTGTTGGCTTGCAACGCAAGGTCCAGCGCGCGCTGCATGGTGGCGACGGCCTCGCTCTTGCGGCCGGCGAGGTTGTATGCCGTGCCCAGCCCGGCCAGGCACTGCCAGTCCTTGCCGCCGGTCAGTTCCACGGCCTTTTCCAGATGGGGAATCGCGGCGGCGGCGTTGCCTCCCCGGCCCAGCACGTAGCCTAGGTTGAACCGGTACTCGGCCGAATCCGGCTGCAGCTCCACGGCTTTTTCCAAATGCACGCGCGCTTCGTCGGCGCGGCCCGCCTTAGCCAGGATGAATCCAAGTTTGTTGCGCGCGTCGGCGGAGTCCGGAGCGATGGCTACTGCCTTCTCCAGGTGCTCGATGGCTTCGGCATGCTGGCCCTTTTCGAACAGAGCGGTTCCCAGATCCGATTCCAGCGCGGGATTGGTGGAATCGAGCGCCGCGGCCTTGCGGTAATTGTCGATGGCCCCATCCAGATCGCCGGTTTGCGCCAGCGCCAGCGCCAGGTTGGCAAAGGTGACCGCGCGCGTCGGATTCAGCTCGGTGGATTTGCGGTACTCCACGACGGCGCCGCGGAGGTCGCCCGTCTCGCTGAGCGCGAAGCCCAGGTTGAAGTGTGCCTTGTCATCGTCGGAATCGAGATCCATGGCCTTGCGCCACTCCGGGATGGCCTCGCCGAACCGGTTGTTCTTCATCAGGTCGAGGGCCACGTTAAACAAGCGGTAAAACTCCGTGGCGGGCGCCTCGATTCGCTCCAGGCCGCCCCTGGGAATGTTCATGAACTCGGGAATGTTCGCCGCCCGGTTCGCGGCAGTGGTGTCGTCAATCAGGATCGCCGGGCTATCGTTGCCGTGCTCGTCGATGTGGGTGAGATAGAGTTGCGTGTACAAATTGCGCCCCTTCGACGAGAAGACCAGCCAGCGTCCGTTTGGCGAGAAGCTGTGCCACGAGTTCATGATCTTCTGATTCGAATTCAGCCGGCGCGCCACGCCGCCCTGCGCGGGGACGATGTACAAATGGCTGTCGGGGCGCATCAGCAGGCCGGATTTGTTTTGCACGAACACGATCCACTTGCCGTCGGGCGAGACCTTGGGGAAGTTGTTGCTCATCCCGTTTTCCGAAGCGCCGGCGATCTTCTCCGGCTTTGCCGCCCTTGCCGTTCGTTGAACGGGATGCGGTAGAGGTCGTACTGGATCTGGGTTTCGTTCGGATCGTTGGCATAGCGGGACTTTGGCTGTCCGGACGGATACGGGTCGCGCGCCTTCGGCCCGGGAAAACACCAGGTAGCTGCCATCCGGACTCCAGAACGCGCAGGCCTGCACATAGTCGGGATCGTCGGCGCCGGGCAGCGGCTGCAACTTCCCCGTCTCGCGGCTGTACCACGCCAGCACCCCTCGCGTCGGATAGAAAACCTGGACGAAGCCATAGGATGGATAGAATCCCTGGTAGAGCCTGTCGCCCAGATGCCGGCTCCGCCGAACCGGGCACCTCGACCGAGGTCACCACGTACTTCCCGTCCGGCGAAACCTGCGACATGAAGCCGAACCGCTGCGGCGTGTTCTCGGTAAACGCGGCCCACTTGATGACGCGCTCCTTGCTGATGGAACTTACTTTTTGGAGCGGCAGCAGCGCGTACAACCCTTTGTTGTTGTTCGGCCCGTCCACGTCGAGCCCCAGCGTTTTTCCATCCCGCGAAACGGAATGGCAGTTGGCGCAAGTGGGCAGATTCTGCATCATGATGGTGCTCTTGGGCTCGTCGACGTAGCGCAGGCGCCATTTGATTAAAGGAAGCAGCGAATCCGGCAGCGGCTTGATGATGCCTTTCTCCCCTTGTCCGTTGGAATCCACCAGCGGTACGTCGCGATAAAAAATCGGTGCGCCCACCGGGTCGGGGGATATCTCAATATTGACTTGGCCCCGCGAGACGACCGTGTTTTCGTCCCGGTAGCCGGTGATGACCACTAACGCCCGATGCCCGCCGGAGCGGGTCTTGATGGCAGCCCAGGTCGCGACGTCCGGTCTCCATGTGTGCGCCGCGGCTTGCTCGGGCGTGAGCACAGGTGGCACGAAGCCACCATAGCTGTCGTCGATCTCGCCCACGCGCATCGCCTCACCGGGCGCCCTCACGCGGACCGCGGGGCGATCGTCCGCGAAGGCGACATCGATCGCCCATGAGGTCGCGCTGGCGGCGGCATCGCGCCACAAGAATGTGGGCGGCGTGAAATCGGGCGGAAAGATGGAGCCCTCGACTGGATAGTCCACCGTGATGCCGGCAAGTGAATTCGCGGCGGGCGATTGACCCGCGGCGGCCTGTGGCTGCGGTCCGTAGCCTTTCACCAGAAAGACCGAAACCGCGCAAGCAAGTCCGGCGAAGCACAGATAGACGGGCGTTCTCACTATGGACCCCTCTAGCCGTAAGCGTATCACGCGTACACGCCTGATTTGGCCGCTATTTACCCGCCTGTAACCCAAGCCGCCGCCGGACAACGGTATAAAGGATGAGGGACTCTTCGTCCCAATCCAGCGGCAAGGCAAACGAGTGACACCAACGGAAGAGCCGATCATCCAGGCCCGCGCGATCGAGAAGTTCTACGGGCCGCCCGAGGCCCGCATCCAGGTGCTGGCAGCCACCGACCTGGCCATGTATCCCGGCGAGATTCTGGCGCTGCTCGGGCCTTCCGGCTCGGGCAAATCCACCATGCTGCGGATGCTCTCCGGCCTCGCGCCGCCCTCGTCCGGGCAGGTGCTGTGGCACGGCCAGCCGGTGGTTGGACCGTGCGAGAACGTCTCCATCGTTTTCCAGAGCTTCGCGCTGTTCCCCTGGCTGACCGTGCTCGACAATGTGGAAGCGCCGCTCAAGGCGCGCGGCATCGCGGCGACGGAGCGCATGAAACGCGCCCTGCGCATTCTCGATTCGGTGGGCCTGGATGGCTTCGAGCAGGCGTATCCCAAGGAGCTTTCCGGCGGCATGAAGCAGCGCGTCGGCTTCGCCCGCGCACTGGTGGTGGAGCCGGAAGTGCTCTTCATGGACGAGCCTTTTTCCGCCCTCGATGTGCTCACCGCCGAGAACCTGCGCTCGGAGCTGCTGGAGCTGTGGGACGGCAAGAAGATGCCCACGCGCGCCGTCTTCATCGTCACCCACAACATTGAAGAAGCCGTGACGCTGGCCGACCGGGTGGTGGTGCTGGGGAAAAATCCCGGGCACGTCCGCACCGATTTCCGGATCGCCATGCCGCGGCCGCGCGAGCATCAGGATCCCCCGTTCCTCGAAGCCGTGAATTACATTTACCGCGTGCTCACGCAGCCTGACCTGGTGCCCACGCCGCAGCCCGAGCCGGAAGCCGCTCCAGCGGCTGGCACGGCGCGCGCCAAGTATCCGATGATGCCGCATGCCCGCCCCGGCGGAATCGCCGGCCTGCTAGAACTGTTGAGCGACCGCGACGGCCGCGACGAGATCCACCACCTGGCGGACGATCTGGCCTTCGAGATCGACGACCTGCTGCCGATCGTCGAAGCGGCCTCCCTGCTGGGTTATATCACTGTGAAGGAAGGCAACGCGGAGCTCACGCCGGAGGGAAAGCGCTTCGCCGACGCCGGCATCCTGCGCCGCAAGGAACTCTTCCGCGTGGCCGCCGAGCGCGTTCCGCTGATCCGCCAGATCAATCGCGCGCTGGCCAACAAGGCCGACCACTCCATGCCGAGCGATTTCTTCCACGACTTGTTGGACGAGCATTTCAGCGACGAGGAAACCGAGCTGCAACTCGATACCGCCGTCACCTGGGGCCGCTACGCCGAGCTGTTCGACCGCGATTCCTCCGGCCGCTTCTTCATTCCCGAAGAAGCGCCGCAGCCGGCGGGCGGTGAGGTGGGCGGCCGCTGATGGCTTTCCCGCAACTGGGCCGGTCGCTGATTCGCGAGCGCAGTTGGTCCGTCCTGGTGGACGTGCTGGTGTTCGCGGCGATCCTGGCGGGCATCTACGCCGTGCTCACCACGGTGCGGTATTGGATGGGCGTGGTGACGCCGGCCGCCAACATTTCGCGGTCGCCCGCGGCGCTGCCCGCTTATGCCTTCTACTCGCTGGTGCGCATGGCCGTTGCGTACGTGCTGAGCCTGGTGTTTGCGGTCGGCTACGGTTACATCGCCGCCAACAACCGGCGCGTGGAGATGGTGATGATCGCCGTGCTGGATATCTTGCAATCCATCCCGGTGCTGAGCTTTCTCCCCAGCGTCATGCTCTCCATGGTGGCGCTGTTTCCCACGCGGCAGTTGGGTGTGGAGCTGGGTTCCATCGTGCTCATCTTCACCGGCCAGGTTTGGAACATGGCGTTCAGCTTCTATTCCTCGCTCAAATCCATCCCGCGCGAGCTGCGCGAAGCCGCCCTCATCAACCGTTTCAGCGCCACCCAGCGCTTCGTGGAGCTGGAGCTGCCGTTCGGCACCATCGGCCTGGTATGGAACTCCATCGTTTCGGTGGCAGGGGGGTGGTTCTTCCTGATGGCCTGCGAGATGTTCGTGCTGGGCCCTCACGATTTTCGCCTGCCGGGCTTGGGCTCCTATCTACAGACAGCGTCCAGCGCCGGCGATACGGCCGGAATCCTGTGGGGGCTCACCGCCATGATCGCGGTGATCGTGCTGATCGATCAACTGGTGTGGCGGCCCGCTATCGCGTGGTCGGATAAGTTCAAGATGGAGCAGGTGGAGAGCGCCACGGAAGTCACTTCGCCGATTCTGCATTTGTTGCGCAACTCGGATGTCGCGCGATGGGTCGAGAAGCGGGCCGTGGGGCCGCTCTGGGAACGGCTGACCACCAGTCCTCCGCGCGTGGCTCCCGTGCCGGTCACCCGGACGAAACACCGCGGCCGAATGGTTGGCGCCGTTCTGCTGCTGGCGCTGGCGGTGGCTGTGCCGTACCTGCTGGTGAAAGCCGCGCTGCTGCTGAAGGGCCTTCCTAGCGCGGAGCTGGTGGCGACCCTGCAAGCGGCCGCGGCGAGCTTCGGCCGCGTGGCCGCGTCGCTCGGGATCGCGTCGCTGTGGGCCATTCCAGCGGGCGTCGCCATCGGCTTCAACCCGCGGTTGTCGAAAGTGGCGCAGCCGCTGGCGCAGATTGCGGCCTCGGTTCCCGCCACCGCGCTGTTCCCGGTGGTTCTGCTGGGCCTGGTGCGATTGGGCGGCGGATTGGGCGTGGGCTCCATCATCCTCATGCTGCTCGGCACCCAGTGGTACATCCTGTTCAACGTGATCGCTGGCGCCATGGCCATCCCCACCGAGCTGCGCGAAGCGGCCTCGGTTTTCCGCTTCACCCGCTGGCAGCGCTGGCGGACGCTGATCCTGCCCGGCATTTTTCCCTACCTAGTGACGGGCCTGGTGACCGCCTCGGGCGGCGCCTGGAATGCCAGCATCGTGGCCGAGTATTTCCACTTCCAGGGCAAGACCATGAGCACCTTGGGGCTGGGCGCGCAGATCAGCGCCGCCACCGATTCGGGCAACAGCCAACTGCTGCTGATATCCACCATGGTGATGGCGATGCTGGTGGTGTGCGTCAACCGCCTGGTGTGGCGCCCGCTCTACCGCCTGGCCGGATCGCGCTACAGGCTGGACAGCTAAGGGCCGCGGCGCACGCGTTCTTGCGAAGCACGCGTGCGTCACATTTGCCCGTCAAAGGTATTCTTGGTTTGGCGTCTAGGCGGGCGGCGCCGCTTCCGCATGGCTGAGAACCGAAGCGGAGAGCGGGGCATACAGAACGTCCGCCAGCCTGCGGTGGCTGCGCACGCGTTCACGCAATCCCAGGCGATGGATGATGCGGCCGACGTGATCCGGATCGTATTGAATGCCGAAACGGGCGTGTATGGCGCCGGCAAAGCGCACGGTGGTCCAGCGGTCGGTCTGGAAGCCAGCGGTGCGCGGGCCGGAGCGATAAAGTTCGGCCGCCAACTGCAACTGTTCGGCGTTGAGCCGGCTGGGGCGGCCGGGAGCGCGCCGTTTGCGCAGCCCGTCCATCCCTCTTCCACTCAACGCCCGATACCAGCGGGAAGCCGTGGTGCGGCTGACGCCGAATTTTCGGGCAACCTGGGACTGGGTGAGCCCCCTCTGCAGGTCTTGTGCGGCGGACAAGCGCCTGCTTTCCATTTCGTCGCGAGTCAGAATGCCTTGTGCGGCTGTCTCCATATTCCTCGCGCGGTGATAATAACCAGAGCGATACTAGAATAGCAAAAAACATTCCAGATGCAAATTGTTTTTTGCAGAGCGAGGGCGGCGGCACGCAAATCGGGCCGGAAGTTAACACTGCGGCGTTCGCCGCGAGATACTCGGACAGACCCCTGCCGCGATGCCGCTCCGGGCCAGGTATCCGACAATCCCGTTTGCTGGACCTCAGCCAGTTCGCAGGTGATGTTCGGGCCAGGGTACCGAGGCCGCGTCTGGGTTGTACTATTGGAACGAAGATGGGGGTGCCGCATTGTTGCGACTGGCTGCCGTACTACTGGCTGCCTGGCAGGTCGGAGTAGCCGACCAGACCGGAGCAGTTAGCGGCAAAGCCGCGGATCTATCGGCCTATGACGACCCGGTCCACGCTCAGGGCACAATCGAGATTCCGCAGTTATGCGCTGTTGACATCGACGAGGGGAAAGTGACCTGCACGATTGAGTTAGACGGGCGCGGCACAATCCCGCCGGAACGAGATGCGGATTCGGACTTCTGGATACGACCGCCAGAGTGGGGCAGGGTATACTTGAAACCTCGAAATGGCGCGGGCGTTGCTCTTCTCAGCCGGCCAACCGAGTACGGCAAACGGGGCTGCGTCTCCGCCTCGTACTCGAACAAGGAAGTGCGAATCGATGGGCTTCCGCCGGGCAGCCGGCTTTGCGTCCGCACTAACCTGGGTCGCTACGCCCAGATCATGTTCCTCGACGTGGTCCGGCCGCAATCGGAAATAGTGAAAGCCACTTTCACTACGTGGCAGGGAAAGCCGGACGGACCAGGACTTCAAGACCGCGGACGCGAATGAACGCTATCCGCTGCTGGCAATCCGCCTGCCGGCCATCGGTTATGATTGAGGCTGAACAGCACAAAAACTCCGAGGAGAAAGAATGTTGAACCGAGTAGCCTTCGTCACCGGCGGGAGCCGCGGCATCGGCCGCGCGATCGCTCTCAAGCTATGCCGCGCCGGCTTCGAAATCGTGGTGGCCTCACCCGAGCTCGAAAACAACGAAGCGGTAGCTTGCGAAATTCGCGCGTGCAATGCCGAGGCGGTGACGCTGAATCTGGACGTGACGTCGCCCGAATCGGTCAAGGATGGTTTCGCCAAAATCCTGAAGGACAAGACCCGCATCGACGTGCTGGTGAACAACGCCGGCATCGCCCGCGACGGTCTGGCAGTGCGTATGAAAGCATCGGACTGGCAACTGGTGCTGAAGGTGAATCTGGAAGGCGCGTTTCTGTGCAGCCAGCAGGCGCTGCCCAGCATGATGCGCAACCGCTGGGGGCGCATCGTCAACATCTCTTCCGTGGTGGGCCAGGCGGGAAGCGTGGGGCAGGCCAACTACGCGGCATCCAAGGCCGGCTTGATCGGCCTCACCAAGGCGCTGGCGCAGGAGATGGGCAGCCGCGGGATCACGGTGAACGCCATCGCTCCCGGCTACATCGATACCGATATGACCAAGAGCCTGCCCGAGGAGCTCAAGCAGAAGATGCTGGCCGGCATTCCTCTTGGCCGCATGGGCACGCCGGAAGATATCGCTGGCGCGGTGAAGTTCCTGGTCAGCGACGATGCGTCGTACATCACCGGGCACGTGCTGGCTGTCAACGGCGGCATGTACATGTAAGCTGGGAGGATGGAGAGTCGCTGCTGTCCGGTTTGCGGCGCCATATTCGGCCTGCGCCCTGGGAATCGCCGATGCTGCTCGAAATCGCCAGTTTGCCTAGCCCCGAGAACTCGGCGATTCAGCTTCACCCCGCCGACAACATCGCGGTGGCGCGCGTGCCGCTGGCCGTGGGGACCGAACTGCGCGTGGGCGGAGAAGCGCTGACGGCGAGGGACGCCATCCCGGCCGGCCACAAAGTGGCGTTGCGGGGGATTGCGGCCGGCGCAACCGTATTCCGCTATGGCCAGCCCATCGGTCTTGCGAAGGCTTCCATCGAGCCCGGCAGCCACGTACACACCCACAACTTGGCCTTCGACGAACGCCGGGCGGCGTACCAGTTCCCTTCCGTCTCGCTAGCCGAGCCGGCGCGGCGCGAAGACGGCCCCAGCTTCCTCGGCTACTTGCGCGACGACGGTCGCGCCGGCACGCGGAACTACATCGCGGTGGTGGCGGCATCCAACTGCGCCGCGCATACCGCCGAACTGATTGCCGCTAGCTACGCGAGCGAAACCCTGCCGCCGAACGTGGATGGCGTGGTGGCGTTTCCGCACGGCGAAGGCTGCGGGCATTCCGGTGACGCCGATATCGATCAGCTCCGGCGCACGCTCGGCGGCGTGCTCTCGCATCCCAACGTTTCCGCCGCCGTAATTCTCGGGCTGGGCTGCGAGGGCAACCAGATCGATCATTACCTGGGTGATGCCGGGCCACGCGGCCCGCGACTGGTGGGCATGACGGTGCAGGCGAGCGGCGGCACGCGCTCGACCGTGGAGGCCGCGCGGCGAGAGATCGCGCGCCTGATCCAAAACGCCGCCGCCGAATCGCGCCGCCCCATTCCGGCTTCACGTATTGTGCTGGGCCTGAACTGCGGCGGCTCCGATTCGTTCTCCGGCATCACGGCCAATCCTGCGCTGGGCCGCTGCTCGGATTGGCTCGCGGAACTGGGTGGCACGCCGGTGCTGGCCGAAACCCCGGAAATCTTCGGCGCCGAGCACCTGCTGGTCGAGCGCGCACGCAACGCCCAAGTGGCCGAAAAACTGCTCACCAGGATCGAGCAGTACAAGCAATACCTGGCGCGCTTTGGCGGCAGCTTCGACGACAACCCCAGCCCCGGAAACAAGGCCGGCGGCCTCAGCAACATCCTCGAAAAATCGCTCGGCGCGGCGGCCAAGAGCGGCTCTTCCCCGCTGATCGAGGTCTATGATTACGCCGAGCGCATCCACAACTCCGGCTTCGCGTTCATGAACACGCCCGGCTACGATCCCGTTTCGCTGACCGGCCTCGCCGCCGGCGGGGCAAATCTGATCGCGTTCACCACCGGCCGCGGCAGTGCGATCGGCTTCCCCACCGTCCCGGTGATAAAAATAGCGAGCAACAGCCACACCTTCAGCGGCATGCGCGACAACATGGATGTGAACGCCGGCCGCATCGCCGATGGAGAGTGCACCATCGACGAAGTGGGCCGCGAGATTTTCAACCTGGTGCTGGCCGTGGCTTCCGGCCAGCGCACCTGCGCTGAGCGCCTGGGCCACAGGGAATTCGTCCCATGGCGGATCGGGCCGGTGATGTAGCGGCCCTAAGCGATTTGTTTCCCGAAAAAAAACGGCGATTCCCCCCCATAATCTCAGTCGCACCTCCCCCGCAAATGCGCCCTGTTTCTCTAAAGGCAGCCCGGTCCCATGCCGATAGAGGACAGGAAGGGAGTATGAATCGGTGACATTTCTGCTTTTCCTGGCTTCCCTGGCCGTGATGGAGTACTTGGTCCGCAAGCCGCGGAAGAAGCCGGACGACAACCCGAAAGCTGCCGCGAGCAAGAGTGATACCACCCAAGACACGGTGACGGCCGCGACCTCGATGCCCGGTCTGCTGGCCCTGGGAAGGGCGCTGGAGGCGCAGGGACGAGGCAAGGCTCCTGGTGTCGAACAGGTTCCACAGGTACACGTTCCGCCGGTGGATGGAGTATGATACTTCCATGCCCGAACGGAACAGCGTGAAGGTGAGGTATCTGCCTGATGGCGGCTTCCTGGAAGGATGGGAAGCGGGCTGGGAGGGCACTTTGCTTCGCGTGGATCTGTCGGGACCAAAAGATGGATTTTCCCGAGGCGTGCTGGTCGAAATTGAGTGCGGTTCCATGCTGTACCTGGGCGAGGTGCGGCAGTGCTCCGAGGCCGGGATCACGGCCAGAGTGGAACACTCGCTGGACCGCCAGAAGTTGGCTTCCATTCAGAATGCTTGGGTGTAGCTTTTTTAGAAGGCTCCGTCATGGGTGAACTGCTGTGGATGGCCGGCAAGGCTTTCTTGATCGCCATCATCCTGACGCCGATCATCCGCGATATTTTTCGTTCGTACAACATGGTGGATCGGCCGGGGAAGCGCAAGATCCACGCCTATCCCATTCCGCGGGTGGGAGGAATTGCGATCGCCATCGCCTACGGGGTTGCCTTGCTCACTGCGCCCGCGACCGAAGCCGCGGCTGCTCCCTCGGCCTGGAAGCTGCTTCCCGGAGCCGCGCTGGTTTTCCTGACGGGACTGCTGGACGACTTTTTTACTCTGAAGCCGGTTTTCAAAATCGTGGGCCTGGTCGTAGCTGGGTCACTGGTGTTCTTCAGTGGCCTGCACATCGGGGACCTTGCGGGTCAGCCGGTGCCGGTGTGGCTGGACTATCCGCTGACGGTTTTCTGGCTGCTGCTGACCAGCAACGCGCTGAACCTGATCGACGGGTTGGATGGGCTTTGCGCGGGGATGGGCTTGGTAGCCACTCTGACGCTGTTCGCGGCCGCGATGCTGCGCCACAACCTCCCGTTGGCGCACGCCACGTTTCCGCTGGTCGGCGCGTTGTCTCGGATTTCTGTGTTTACAACATCAATCCGGCCACCGTTTTCCTTGGCGATTCGGGCGCCTTGCTGATCGGCTTTCTGCTGGGCTGCTACGGCATGATCTGGACCCAGAAGGCGTCGACTCTGCTGAGCATGCTGGTGCCGCTGCTGGCGTTGTCGATCCCTCTGCTCGATGTTTCGCTCTCGGTGCTGCGGCGCTTCTTGCGCAACCAGCCGATTTTCACGGCCGATCGGCGGCACATCCACCACCGTCTGTTGGACCGGGGTTTCTCGGCGCGGCAGGCGGTGTGGGTCCTGTACCTGTTCGCCGCGCTGGCCGCCGCCCTGGCTCTTCTGGCCAGTTCCCATTTGGGCGGCAAATTGCAGATCGTGGTGATCGTCCTGTTCTGTCTGGCCGCCGGGATCGGCATACACCAGCTGCGCTATTGGGAATTCGATATAGCCGGCCAGTTCCTGTTTGGCGGCGGGCTCAAACGCGCCCTGGACGGGCGGTTGCGCCTGGAGCGCCTGACCTGGGAACTGGAGCGGGCCAGCGACGAAAAGAACTGGTGGGCCATCCTCGTCGAGGGTGCGCGCGGCTTGGGCATGTCTGAAATCCGTTGGATCGGGCTCGATGGCGAACGCACGGAAACGCTGACGCCGCAAACCGCGTCGGCGTGGACCTTCCGGGTGTCGCTTTCCGACGTCGAGTCCATCGAGGTCAGCGGCGCTGTCCCCGACGCCTCGTCTTCATTCGATCTCATGGGATTTGCGGAAAACGTACGCCGGACATTACAAGCTCGCCGCGCCGCGGCACAACCCGAGATCACGGTGACCGCCAAATCATGAAGTTATCGCTTCACCGTGGAAACGAATACTCCGCCTCGCTCTCGGACCTGTTCGCCTGCATTGCCGGTTTTGGCGTCGCCACCTGGGCGGCCCGGACGTGGTTAGGACAGGCGGCGTCGGAGGCGCCATGGGCGTTTCAATGGGCTTTTTCGGCCGCCGTCGCCTGGCTGGCCATCGTCTTCCCGGAGAGTTCATCGCGCGATGGGTTGCCGCGATGGGTTGACGGGTTCTTTACTGCCACCGGGTCCAATCTGCTGGTGCAATACGGACTCGCCTATTTGTTTGGAATTCCGGCCGCTTCGTGGTCCCTCATCGTCCTGGGCAGCGCCTTGAGCCTGGCTGCCGCCCGCCTGCTGCGAGAGGCTATACCCGGTGGCCGACGCGGCGGGATCCTGCTGGTTGGCCGCGATTCTTCCACCGCAGCATTGGCAGCCGCGCTCGGGGAAAACACGGTGGGCTTGCTCGATAGAGGACCGGCGCCCGCCTCTGGGGAACTGCCTTTCCTTGGCGCGCCGGATCGCTTGGATGAAGTGTGCGAGACCGAACAGCCGCGGGCGGTTGTGATGAGCGGCATGCCAGCCGGAATCTCGTTGGCGCACCTGCTTCGGTTGCACTACGCCGGGATCGAAGTGGAAGGCGCTCCGTTTCTGTGCGAGGGCGTCTTACGACGCGTGGCATGGCAGCGTCTCTCGCCGTCCGACCTGCTCTTTTCAGTAACCCCCGTCACCAGTCGAGCCATGCTGGCCTTCCAGGCGGTCTACAAGAACCTGTTTGGCCTGGGACTGCTGATCCTCTTCGCTCCGGTGTTGATTCTGGCTTCACTGCTGAGCGCAGTTTTCACTGGCGGATCGGCCATGGAGCACATCGAATGTTCGGGACTTCAGCGCATTCCTTTTCAGATGTTTCGCTTTCGAACCACCCGGCCCGGCGGCGCGCCTTCCTGGATCGGGAATCTGATTGCGCGCCTGCATCTGACCAACCTGCCACAGTTGCTCAACGTGTTCCGAGGAGAAATGGCGCTGTTCGGCCCGCGACCGGTGCGCTGCGTTTTTGCCGACCGGTTGCTGGATCTCATGCCGGCATACGTGTATCGCTTCACGGTGAAACCGGGCATTTTCGGCTGGTCTCAGGCCCACTTTCCCGAAACCGGCGGCGTGTCGGAAGAGGCGCTCAGTCTGGAGTACGATTTCTATTACATCAGGCAGGAAAGCCCGTCCCTCGATCTGGACATTTTGATTCGAACGCTGTTACGGCGCAAGGCGGCGCGAAAGAGGACAGCGGTTCCGGGCGCGGCGAGTGAGTCGTGATGCCGGCTGCAGTGCTACTGGCGGTGGCGACCGCCGTGGTCTTCTATTTCCTCATCGGATACCCGATCTTGTTGGCAATTTCGCGGCGAGCGGCGCCGCCCGTGCACAAAGATCCAGCGTTTCGACCCACGCTTTCGGTCCTGGTCGCGGTCCATAACGGCGAGCAGTTCCTGCAACGAAAGCTGGAGTCTCTGCTCGCGTTGGACTACCCGTCACACCTGCGCGAGATTCTGGTGATCTCGGACGGTTCGACCGATGCCACGGAGACCATCGCCAGTTCGTTCGCGGGTCGAGGGGTGCGGTTACTCTGCGTTCCCCGCGGCGGCAAAGCCACGGCACTGAACGCCGGCTTGGCCCAGGCGTCCGGGGAGATTCTGTTCTTCACCGACGTCCGCCAGATGCTGGATGCGCGCGCACTTTCCCACCTGGCGGCGAATTTCGCGGATCCTTCGGTAGGGGCGGTTACCGGAGAGTTGCGCCTGCTTAATCCCGCGCGCGCCGGCGAGCAGGCCGACATGGAGTTGTACTGGCGTTTTGAGCTATGGGCCCGCAGCAACCATTCGCGGATCGATTCTATTTTCAGCACAACCGGCTGCATTTACGCGCTCCGCCGCAGCCTGGCTTCGCCGTTGCCGCCGGATACGATTTCCGACGACGGCACATTCTCGTTGCGGGCCTTCTTTCGCGGCTACCGGGTGATCTTCGATCCGGAGGCCGTCGCCTTCGACTATCCGGCGGCCGAAGGCGGCGAGTTTCGCCGGCGGTTGCGCACGCTGGCCGGTCTCTGGCAACTCTTCGTTCGCCTGCCGCAGTTGTTCTCGAGCGCCAACCGGATGCGTTTTCACTTTCTCTCTTACAAATTCGGGCGCCTCGTGCTCCCTTGGGCGATCCTGCTGATTTTGGGCTCGACGCTCGCGCTGACCGATTCCCGGTGGCGCAACTTCCTGCTCATCGATGAGCTGATGCTGGTGGCACTGGCAGCCGTGGATCGATTGGTGCCCCGCACGTTTCCCTTAAAGCGCATCTCCTCGCCGGCGCGAACTTTTGTAGCGATGAACGCCGCCGCGCTGTTGGCCGTGCTGGTGTTTTTCGTTCCGGCGGAAACGCTCTGGCGGCCGACCCGGATGCAAGCGCGCCAGTAATCGCGGCTATACTCGATCTTTGAGCCGGATACTCTTTGTTTTCGGGACGCGGCCGGAGGCCATCAAGCTCTGCCCGCTGATCAAGCGGTTGCGCGCGCAGCCGGACGACTTTGAAGTAACGATCTGCGTCACTGCCCAGCACCGCGACATGCTGGACTCTGGTTTGGAGGCTTTCGGGGTCCGCCCGGATTTCGATCTCGACCTGATGCGACCGGGCCAGACGCTCTGCGGCGTCACCGCGCGAATCCTGGCCGGCATCGAAACGGTTCTGAATTCCGAGCGGCCGCCGCACCTGGTGGTGGTGCAGGGCGACACGAATACCACCTTTGCCGCCGCGCTGGGCGCGTTTTATCGGAATGTGCCGGTTGCGCACATCGAAGCCGGCTTGCGCACGGGCGACATGCGGCAGCCGTTCCCCGAGGAAATGAACCGCGCACTCACGTCACGCATCGCGGAATTTCACTTCGCCCCCACGCGTGCCGCCGAAGCCGCCCTCTTGCACGAAGGCGTGGCGCCCGAAAAGATCTTCGTCACGGGCAACACCGGCATCGACGCGGTGCTTTGGGTGCGCAACGCGCTGGAAAAGGGCGAACTCCGTGCGCCGGCCTGGCCCTGGCTCGATCCCGCCAGGCGGCTGGTTCTGGTCACCTGCCACCGCCGCGAAAACTTCGGGCCCGGCTTCGACCGGGTCATGCGGGCGCTCGCGCTGCTTGGGAAACGGCCCGACGTCCAGTTGGTTTACCCGGTGCACCGTAATCCCAACGTGCTCGGTCCCGCCCACAGCCAGCTCGCCGGACATGCCAATATCGTCCTGCTCGATCCGTTGCCTTACGTGCCGTTTGTGGACCTCATGCGCCGGTGCTGGATGATCATTACCGATTCGGGCGGCATTCAGGAGGAAGCGCCGTCGCTCGGCAAACCCGTCCTGGTGCTGCGCGAGAAAACCGAGCGGCCGGAAGCGGTTACGGCCGGAACCGTGAAGCTGGTGGGAACCGACGAACGGCAGATCGTCGCCGAAGCAACGCGGCTGCTCGATGACGAGCGGGAATACGCCCGCATGACCCGCGTCCACAATCCGTATGGCGACGGGCACGCCTGCGAACGGATCGCCCAAGTGTTGGCAACATCTCTGCGATTGCCGGCTTGCCCGGAAGAAAAGCCGTGACGACTCCCGGCTCAGCCGGCTTGACAGCCCGCGCCACGGGCCCGGGACTGCGAAGTGGGAATGATCGTGCCCACGCGCGGAGGGTTAAGTCATTGAAAACAATTGCCATTGCACTGCACTCGGCGCCGGGATCGCTTGTAGAAACTCGAGGGGAAAGACAAGGCATGCCCCACCAACCGCCGGGACGGGGTTCGGAACCGAAGGGCGAGGCGCGTTGCCGGGTTCAAATGCGCTCGGCCAGCAGCGTCTGAATCTCTCCCGAGAGCTCAGCCTGAAGCCGTTCCGCACTATCGTAACCGGTGTGGACCAAGCGCACCTTTCCGAATTTGTCGATGACGATCAGCGATGGGTAGCCCTCCAGGCCGAGGCTTTCGAGGCACTTCTCGCTCCCGTAGGCAACCGGCAGCGCGTAGCCAGCCTTCTTCATGAAGTCTCGCCCTTGCTCCGGTGTGTCGCCATTCTGCGGCACGTCGACCGCCCAAAACGCGACCGTCGAATTGCCTTGATACCGCCTATAGACCTTGTCCAATTCCGGCAGTTCCCTCCGGCAGGGGAGACACCAGATCTCCCAAAAAGCAAGGACGACGACGCGCCCGCGAAACTCGGAGGAGTCGACCGGAGTACCGTCGAGTCTGCCAATGGAGAATGTGGGAACGGGCTGGCTCATTCTGCGAGTGGGGACTGGCGCCGCAAGTGCTGAAAACGCGGGAGCGGGAACGCTCATCCTGCGGGTGGCAATTCGCGTCGCAAGCGTAGGAATGGCAGTCACCGCCAGCACCACGAGTGCGGCCAGACAGGCAAAAGCCATGATGCCTCCTTTCAAAGCGGACCGCGCCGCCCAGAAGCGGCGGACGCTCACGCCACACACCGCGAACGCATTTGCAATCAACAAGAGCAGTGCGAGGACGGCATGGTGCAGCGAGTCCCATCCCAAAACGAGCAGTACGACAGAGGCCCCCGTGCTGACCAGTAGCCCTTTCAGCCACGCGTTCCCGGGACGGCTCTTCCCGCGAACAAGCCCCGCACATAGGTACAGAAGTGCAAGGACTATAACCGCAGCGCGCAGGTCCGCGCATGTGCAGGCAGTTATCGCCAAGAATAAACAGCGCAAGGGCCGCCAACCCGGTCAAGATATCGGCTGCGCCCGCAGTGAGTGTTCTTCTCATGCGCAGAACTCCTGTGGTCTCATACGAAAAGTGGACCGTCCATGTTCCTCATCAGGTGGCTGCGCAGGCCACAAAATGTACTTCCGATGGCCCATTTCTAGCGAAAGCGCTTCCTCGCCTGCGCGCTGGGAGGTGCTGACGGGGCTCTACGATTGCCGCCGCTCGCCAGCTAGGCGATACTGGGCAGGAACAGCCGGCCCTTCGGATGCGAATTCTCTTTCTCTCGCCGCGCCTGTGCCTGCCGCTGCTAACCGGGGCCAGGATCCGCGAGTATTATCTCGCCCGCGCCTTGGCACAGCGTGCCGACGTCACTTACGTGAGCTTCATTCAGCCCGGTTTTCCGGAGCCCGACGCGACCGACCTCGGGTTCTTTAGTGAAGTCTTCCTGGTGCCGCTTCTCGGACGCTACAGTCTGCGTAAGATCGTGCGCGGACTGACCGGACGCCAGCCTTTGAGCGTGCTCAACTACACGACCGATGAAATGAAAGCCGTGATCACCGCCATCGCCGCGCGCGGTCGCTTCGACCTGGTTCACCTGGATAGCTGCCACATGGTCGAATACGTGCCGCTGATCGAGAGGTTGTGGGAGAGCCCGGCGCGCGCGGTCTACGATTGGCACAATATCGAGTCCGAACTGATGCGGCGCTTCGCGGCCAACGTGAATTCTCTTCCCAAGAAGGTGTATGCCGACCTCACGGCAAAACGGCTGGCGCGCCTGGAAAAGCGGATCCTCGGCACCGGCTTTGGCCACGTGGTGTGCAGCCCGCGGGAGAAAGAGAATCTGGTCGCAATCGCTCCCGCCGCGCGCATCACGGTCATCGAGAACGGGGTAGATACCGAGAGATTCGCGCCGGTGGCCGAGGCCGTCCCGCGCCGGCGCCTGGTGTACGTCGGAGCGATGGACTTCCACGCCAACATCGAAGCGGCCTGCTGGTTTACCCGTCAGGCGTGGCCCGCGATCCACGAGCGGTTTCCGGACTGGCGGCTGACTCTGATCGGCTCCAATCCCGCTCCCGCTGTCCGGGAGCTTGCGCGCGCGCCGAGCGTTGAGGTCACCGGCACCGTTCCCGACGTGGTCCCCTACTATCGCGACGCCGTGGCGGCGATTGTGCCTCTGCGCACGGGCGGCGGAACGCGTTTGAAAATTCTCGAAGCTATGGCCGCCGGCGTGCCGGTGGTCTCCAGCCGCCAGGGAGCCGAGGGTCTGGCCGTCTCACCCGGCCAGGACATAGAGGTGCTCGACGACGACAACGGGTGGCTGCCGGCATTGACCGCCATTGCGACCGAACCCGGCCTTTGGGGCGCGCGGTCTCTGGCCGGCTTGGCCTTGGTGCGTGCGCACTACGAGTGGCGCCTGCTGGGCGATCAACTCTACGAAGAATACCGTTCCTGGCTGGCGAGTGCGGCGGTGTAGATCCCGACCAGGCGCCGGGTCCGGGCTTCGAGCGTGTGCCGGGTCAGAATCAGTTCGTTGGCGCGCGCCGCCAGGCTGTGTGCCAGAGTTTCGTTCGTCAGCAACTCCTGTATCGCCCGGCATAAAGCCTCGGGGTTCCGCGGTGGTACCAGGAGTGCGCTTTCACCGTCGCAGACGATCTCCGGAATGCCTCCAACCGCCGTCGCTACCACCGGCACTCGGGCCGCCATGGCTTCCAATAGCGCGTTGGGCGAACCCTCCGACAACGAGGAAAGCACCGCCAGATCGGCGATCCCGTAGTAAGGTTCGGCCGACGGGACCTGTCCGGTTAGGGTGACCATTTCGCTCAGACCGAGATGGCGAATCGCAGCCTCAATCCTGGCCCGTTCCGTTCCCCCGCCCACGATAAGAAGATGCGCGATTGCCGCGCCTTCGCCGCCGCGCACAACCGCCAATTGGCTAAGAGCCCGCAGCAACGAAAGGTGGTCCTTTTCACGCGAGAGACGGCCGACGATCAAGATCACTTTTCGCGCCGGATCGATTCCCAGCCGGGCACGCAGTTCCGCACTGGCGGCCGCTGAGGCGGTTCGCCCCCAGCCTGGCTCTATGGCATTGTGGACAATCTCAATGTGGGCAGCCGGAACCCCATGGCGAATCAACTCCCGCCGAAACGGCTGGTTGACGGTCACCACGCGCAAAGGCGCCCGCAACGACCAGCGGTCCAGTTGATTGTATATGCGCGCTCGCAAGTCCGGCCACGTGTACCCGTGGTGAAAAGCCACCCAGGGGGCCAGCCGGTTCAGGCCTGACTTGCGGACCAGAAAATGGGACTTCACCGCGTGGCTTTCCACCAGGTCCGGCTGGAGACTTTGGCCGAGGGCGGAAAGTCCGGTAATGACCCTCCAGTCAAAA
>CAWJLI010000083.1:0-19591 GCA_963843095.1 Bryobacterales bacterium | reverse complement strand
CCCCAGAGAAGTCAACGGAGTTACGGGTATGAAGGTCCTTAGAGCGTACTACACAGGGCCACCGCATTTGCGCCATCGGACCTCCCCACTGCTACTCTTCTTTGTGCGGCTTATCGGCCGGCTTCACTTTGGGCACGCCGAAGTGGCCGCCTATTTCGGCCAGGGTTTCGAGATCGATGGTACCGGCGATATTCACCACGGTGATCTCTTTTTGCTCGGTAGCGACGATTGCCACGCCGATGGATTTGTTGCCGGAGGTGCGCAACCAGACTTCGGCATTCTCGCCGTCCTCGGAACTGACGACGCCGACGATCTTCGACCACTCCGGCCCGTGCAACTGGGCGCGAACCGGCTCCAGGTCGGCCTCGTTCCAGGCCCCTGCGGACTTGAAGCTGAAGTGGCGCACGTAGATGCCCTCGATGCCAACCAGTAGCTTCTTGACCTTGGCTTCGTCCGGATCGCTCGAATCGAGAAACTTCGCGGCGAATTGCAGAGTGGAGGCGTTCAACGACACGTCCACATGCTCGGAAGCCTTGGCCGCCACCGAGTCGAGATTGAGCTGGAACTGCTGCGGAGCGGCCATCACCGGCAGCACCGTCAAACACGCGAATTTGACTAGCGATTTCATTGCGATATACCCCTGATTTCAGATTGAATGTGCTGCACCGGCGCGGAGGCGAGCCGCAGCGCCAGCATGACTTCCTGTTTCGCTTCGTACCCCTGGTGCTGGCGCCATGCCCCCGCGGCGCCGGCCGCCACCACCACCATCGCCGCCGCCGCCAGCCAGCGCCGCGCACCCGACGGCCCGCGCGCGCTCCGCGCCATCACACGCTCCGCGAAACCATCCGGCGGATCTTCCCGCGCCAGCGCCCGCCGCAACTCGTCTTCTAACCAGTCCATCCACTTTCTCCTATGCCGCGCCGCGCCAGCTTCTCACGCAACAGCGCCAGCGAACGCTGCAAATGACTCTTCACCGTGGCCACCGGCATCTCCAGCGCGGCGGCGATTTCGGCCGGCTCCAGGTCCTCCTGGTAGCGCAGCACCATGACCATGCGCGGCGCCTCCGGCAGGGTGGCAACCAGCTTACGCAGCAACTCGCTGAGCAGCGGGTCACCCGGCCTGATGCCGGCGGCCGGTTCCGCCACGTCCTCTAGCGCCACTTGCGGTCTGCGGCTGCGGCGCCGTCCCTCGTCGATCGAGCGCTGCACAGCCACTTTTCGCAGCCAGGCGGCGGCGTGCGCGGGCGTTTCGATCTGCTGCAAATTCCGGTGCAGGCTGAAAAACACTTCCTGC
Organism: Bryobacterales bacterium; assembly: GCA_963843095.1. Lineage (GTDB taxonomy): Bacteria > Acidobacteriota > Terriglobia > Bryobacterales > Bryobacteraceae > Bog-375. Next base: position 18,298 of record CAWJLI010000083.1, on the reverse strand, counting down.
GCCACTTCCTCGGCGGTAGCCCGGTCGCGCAGGAAATGGAGCGCGATGGAGAACACGGTGGCCTGGTGCTGCCGCACCAGCGCCCTGAGATCGCACCCCGTTTCCACCGCTTCGGTCAGCACGGCCTATTTCTCGTCCTTGGCAAAAGCGATCTGGCTGGTGACATCCGCATGTCGAAAATCGCTGTTGACCAGCGAAATGCTCATTGTGCGCTTATAGAAAAACAAACCGGTCACTTCAAATTCCCCGCCGTAACTGACTGGAAACCAAACCCCATCCGCAACCTTCTGATAGCTCAAGCTGAATCCCAGCCCCTTGATGTTGGTGCCCAACAGAATGCGAATTGCGGCAGGCATCTTACACGCCAAGCTGGTGGTTATGGCAACGGGCTGGAGCTCTTCGGTGTCGATCAGCGCTTCGCCTTTCCACATGGTGTTGCCGCCGTCGTCTCCATCGAGCAGGCTGGCGCGTTGCTTGGGTTCGAAAGCGATCTTCCAGACCTGGTGCCCGCGATACTCCTGGATGCCGCCTTCCAGCCGAAAGGTATACTTGAGCTGCTGATGGTAAGTTAATGGAAATAAATCGGATTCGATTCCATCGACAGACTCTTTCTGATTCGTCATGTCGTCCGACAGGCCGTCGATCAGATCGCCATCGAGATCCAGACCTTTGTATTTGTAGCCGGGCTTGTCGTATGTATGATAAGTTCCGTGTTGCGCGTATCTTCCATCGAACTTTGTGAGTTCTTTCTTGACTCCTCGACGGTCCGGCAGGACGAGGTACTGCCGGTGTTCCTCGCGGGCGATCTTGCCGTTGCTGCGCACCATGCGGAGGAGCTGTTTCTGCTGATAGATCCACTGCGCGCGCTGCTCCCGGCTCTTGGCCTGGTTGATGCCGACTTGCGCCATGATGGAGTTTACGTCGGGAGTCTGCGCCGCCAGAAACCCCGCCGCGGCGCCGGCCAGAATCAGAAGCTTCACGGCAACCTCCACTCATGTATACGATAGCGGAGGCGGGCGGGAATGCAGGAATGTGAGGACGGCGGGACGCGATCAGGTTCTTCCGATTCGAGGAAAGCGCTCGTATCGGCCGCCCGAGCTTGCGCTCCCTACTGCTTAATGCCGGTGATAGCGGCCAGCATACCTTTCACCAAGTCTTCGGCGGGAGCCTCTTTGTAGCCGGCGGGGATGACGAAAATCCCGTCCTCCACCGGGCCGGTGGAAAGCTCCGTCAGGTCGAAGTCAACCTCTGCGATGGGCTTGTCGTCGGCAGGCAAGGCGGGAGCGGCGGGGACGGCATCGCCTTTCGCTTTCGCCTGCGCTTGCGCCTGTTCCATCATCTTCGCCAGACCCGGCATAAAGAAGCCAATGCGCATGCCCAGCGCCACACTGCCGCCTTTGGTGACCTCCGCCATCATCTTGTCGGCATTTTCGCCCATGCCCGGCATGGCGCTCACCAACTGGCGCAGCATGGTGGCGGGGTTGTTGAAGCCCTGGTTGCGGTCGCTGTAGGTCGCCAGCTCTTTCAGCGCCGGCACGCGTTCGAACTCGGACGCCTTGGGCTTCCAGGTTTGGAATTTCATGCTCACTTGCATGCCGTTCTCCTGCCCCGGCATGGGGACTGGAATCGACATATTCACCACCACTTCGCGTTCGTAGACGTCGATTCCCTGGATGCGGTTCGTGCGGCCGGTTTCCTGCGACTGGATGTCGAACTTGATGTTCGCCATCATCTGCTTGGCAGCCTCCGGCAGGTTCTCACTGTTCTGGCCGCTGACGCCATGGAGTTTGGCCAGGTAATCCGCCATGGTGATAATCGCGTAGCGCTGGGTTTCGGTGTCGATGAGCGTAACCTCGCTGCGGGAATTGTCGGTGACGGTGACGAACGTTCCCGCTTTGGAGTAGCTTCGGTCGCCTTTGATGCGGGTGAGAATCTCTTTGAAGGACAACTGCGGAACCGCTCCGGGCACCGTCATGTTGGTCTTCAAATCGAAAGACATTCGCATGGTGACGTCGGCGTACAACGACGTGCACGCGACGAGGAATAGAGCTGGCAAAAGCAAGCGGCGAAACATAAGATGACTCCTCTTGAGCTTAGTACATCGATTGGACGAATGCGACGGGGCGTTCCCGCGCCTACCCGGCCCCCGGCCGGCGCAAGGATATGTGGCGTATTTGCGAAATGATGTACTAAGCTCAATGGGATGCCCAACCTGCTGGACCGGCTGGACGACTGGAAACGCCGCTTTGGGCCGCCGGAGACCGGGCAACTGGAGCGGCTGCTGGACGCGGCGGCGAAATACCGGGTGCGCGACGCGGCCAGTTTGATTCGGCTGCACGAGACGCTGCTGTTCCTGCGAGCCTATCCGCGCACTCCGGAGGTGGCGCGGCGGGCCGATGCGATTCTGTTCGGGTTCGCGGACCGCGTGGCTCGTCTGCGCGCAGCGGGCCTGGACCTGGAGCCGTTCGCCGAGCCGGAAGTGTCGGGCATCGCCGGGACGGATCTGACCGCGGTGTTCAGCTTCGAGGTGGCGCGCGGCCTGGTCGAACGCCACGGTCGGGCCGTCCGCCTGGCCTGGGATGCACATGACGAGATGCAACGCGTGGGGCCGGGCTCGCCGCGGTTGGCGCCGCTGATCGGCGAAGAGTGGCCGGTGGAAGCGCACGTACCGCTCGAGCGCTGGCTGGCGGCGGCGCGCCCCCGTGCGGAGAGCGAGTTGCCCTGGCTGCTGGAGCGAGTGCGGGCCATCGCGCCGGATCACGCCGCCGAACGGTACAACGCGATGGGGCTGCCGCTGACCTGGGAGATTGGCCGCCGGGTTTCGCGCTCCCGCCAGCGAGCGGCCGTACGCGGCTTGTTCTGCCACACCGAGCCGCTGATCGCGCGGCGCGACGTTTCGCTCGACCGCGAACTGGCGTCGGCACCGCTGGCGGTGAAGCGCCTTCCGCCAGCCGACGCGCGCAAAATGCTGCAGCTGATTCTCGACACTTCGGCCATGCGCTTTCGCGAGTTATACGGCTTCAGCCATCCGGACGAAGACAACGTCTTCAGTGCGGATGCGGGCCGCGGCGTCGAAATCGTGTTTTTCGGCGTGCCGCCGCGCTGGCGGCTACCACTGCGCGCCTACCACGCCGGCATGTTCTTCAAGAACGGCGTGCCGGCCGGCTATGTAGAGACGCTTTCGCTGTTCGATCGCGCCGAGGTGGGATTCAACCTGTACTACACCTTCCGCGAAGGCGAATCGGCGTGGCTCTACGCGCGGCTGCTGCACCTGTTCCACCAGGCGCTGGGCGTGAACTGCTTTTCGGTGGACCCATACCAGATTGGCGACGAGAACCCCGAGGCCATCGACTCGGGCGCGTTCTGGTTCTATCGCAAGCTGGGATTCCGGCCGGTGGACGCGGCCCTGGCGGAGCTGACCAGCCGCGAAGAGGAACGCATTGCGCGCACTCCCGGCTATCGCAGTTCGCGCCGCATCCTGCAACGGCTGGCCAAAGGATATGTGTTGTTGGAAGGCCCGGGAGCCGAAGCCGGTCAGTGGGACAGATTCTCGATTCGCAATGTGGGGATCGCGGCCACGCGCGCGCTGGCTGCGCGCTTCGGCAGCGATACCGAACACATGTGGCAGGCGGCGAGCCGCTTCGCCGCCCTCCATTTCGGCATGGAATCGACCTGCGGCCTGGCACTGGCGTTAAGCGTAATCCCCGGCGTGGCGCGTTGGAGCCCGGCCGAAAAGAAAGCCATGGTGGCCATTCTCCACGCCAAGGAGCGCGGCTCGGAGACACGCTACCTGCGCCTGATGCAGCACCATGCCCGCTTGCGGGCGGCGTTTCTCAAACTAGGGCGTTAATAAACCTCACTCACTAATTCAGGGCTTCGCCTGAAGTGAATTCAGGGCTTCGCCTGAAGTGCCGCTGCAATCTGTTCCAGCGTGCGATTGGTTTCTGTCAGGTTGCGATCAATCCGCAAAAGGAGCCTGCATGGGATCACGGACACGACGATGGCAAGCAGGATCAGGACCACATAGAAGATCGGCGTCATGCGCACCATTCTACACCCGAACCCGCTTCGCAGAGCGCTGCCGGGGTCTGTTATCTTGGCGCTGACGGTCGAGTCTGGCAGACCGGCCCGGTCTCAAGCCGCTTACGCGGTGGGCTGGGCCTTTTTGGCGGCGCGGGAGACCTTGTACTTCTTCTCGAAGCGGTCCACACGGCCGGCGGTATCCACCAGCTTCTGACGGCCCGTGAAGAACGGGTGGCAGGAGGAGCAGATTTCCACGCGGATGTCGCCTTTGTGCGTCGACTGGGTCTTGAACGTGTGGCCGCAGGCGCAAATCACGTTCACCGGGGCATAAGCAGGATGAATTCCAGCTTTCATTTTTGTGGCGGGGATCCTTTCGAGACTTTCAGTATAGCAAAAACTTGAAACCCCCGTGGCCCTGTCAGGATCCACGGGGGTTGATAGCCCTAATAAACCTGAGGCTTTGGTTGCGCAAGAGGCAGCCGGTCCACAGGAACTTGACCCCGCCAACTGGAGAGCGGGCGTCGGCTACGTTAGAGGCTCGACTTTAACAGTCGGCCACCTCCTGCGGTCGCTTGTTACTTTCCATCTTCTCTGGACCACCTCCTTTCCCAGTGATAAAAAAATTTTGCCACGGAGGCGTTGCAAAGTCAATACTGTTTTCCATATGCTGTGCCGAATCCGGGTATGGCCGCGATATGTAGTATTGCGGTTACAGGTTTCGCGCCGCGAACCGGCACATGGCGAGCCCATCCATCAGCTTGAAAGGCAGCCGGCCGGTGGTGTAATGGCCGCAAGGAAGCGTGTAAACCTGGTGCGGCAGATCCATCTCGCGGAAGGCACGCAACACCTGCTTCGAGTAGACCGGCAGAAAGCTGGTATCGTGCTTGGCCCAGATCAGCAGGCTGGGCATCTTGCGGTTCTCCATGCGTCCCAGGTAGGCCGCCGGGCTGATCACGGACCAATAGCGGCGCAAGTCGTCCTGCGAGACATCGGTGCCGAACCCTTTGCGCACGTGCTGGGTGGAAAGGCCGGTCCAGACCACGTCGGAAAAGTACATGGAGACGTGATTGAAAATGCCCAGCTTGATGCGGCTGTCATGAGCCGCCACGATGAACGCCACGCACGACCCCAGGCTGGTGCCCAGGATGGCCAGCCGCTGGAAGCCCTGGCGAACAAGCCAGTCCACGCAGGCGCGCGCGTCGATCACCGATTGGCGTGAAGCGTGGATGGTGCGGCCTACGTTGCTCGAAACATGGTAATCGGCGCGCTGCAACTCGGCTGGCATGCGCTCGGCGTGATACGCCATGCTCATGCGCAGCGCGCTGACGCCGAAGCGGTTCAACAGCTTGGCCAACCCGACGTGGCCATCCACGCCGGCGTTCCATTGCGGCAGCACCAGCACGGCCCTGCGCGGCGCACGTTCGGCCGGAAACCACAGCGCATGCACGGTGTTGTTCTCCGGGTACGGCGTCTCGACCGGGCTGGTGAAGGTGAGATGGCCCTCGCGCAGTCGATAATCCGCCGGTGCGCGGTAGCTGAAGAAACGATCGGAATCGCCCAGCGCCTCGCCGACGAAGCGGTCCAGCGCTTCGCGTGCATGGCCGTTCACATGATCGGGGAGCATGGGGAAATCCAGCCTGCCGAGCCAGTCCAAACCCCATTCAAACGGCCGCACCACGCGGTTGGTGTCGCGCGTCGCGAGTTTGCGTTCCCAATTGTCGATCCAGCGGGCGTAAATCCCAGGCATGATGTTCGCGGAGAACTCTTAGTTTAGCGTGAAGCGGAGGTGCGGCTCCGGACCAGGTCACATCCCCCCGGGTTCTAAGCCGCGGCTCGGGCTGGGACCGTTTGCGCGGCCTACTGCTTTACCCAAACGATCACTCCCGCGGGGCCGGCAGCGATACCGTTGATTGCCACTGTGAAAAAGACCTCCTGCAGGCCGGACGGGGCTATTCCAGGAAGCTGGATGGCGAGCTGGTCGATTCCGGCAATCGATCCGGGCATGGGGAACAGCGGGCCAGCAGCCAGCGATACGTTGCTGGCCGACAGGATGTTTCCAGCTACCTGCACCTGACTGCTCAATGGGCCGGTGTTGGAGGCGGTGACGCTCCCCGTGGCGGGAAAAGAGCCGCCCAGCATTGCAGCCACGCCGTTGAGAAAAACGGTTATCGTGCTTCCAGGCTGGGCAGGATTGGCGCACGCGTTTCGGGAGCCGTCCTCGTTCAGCGCGACCACTGCGAATTCATAGTCGCCGGCCAGCGTCGGGTCGCAGGCCGCGGGCGAAACGCTCATGTCGAGGAAGAGCGACGGAAGGCTCGGCGCGATGGCGAACATCTGGGTGGCTGCGGTGGCGTACGGGCTCGACGAATCCGGCGCGGTCGAAACGGTCATCACGGTAGAGGCTTGCGGCGCCACTTCGAACGGGACCTGCACGTTGATCTGGCCCGATGAGACATACAGCAGCGGCGCCGGCACTCCGTCGAATGTCACCTGCACATTAGCCAGAGACGTGGGAAATGAAGTCTGGTTGGAGGTGAATCCCGATACACCCGTCTGCGGGCCAAGCTCATTACCGAACAGCGACACGAGCTGGCCGGGCGCGACCGTACCGAGCAGCTCAAATGTAGCGCCATCGGTGACGCAAGCGAGCTGTAGGCCAACGGCCGGGTGCGAGAGATCGACTGCCGCGAGGTACACTCCAAGCGCCGTAGTGCCACTGAACGCGACGCCGGGAGTAAGCGGGATGGCCAGAGGATTGTTGGATTGGCCGCCTACCAGGACGCGGCCGTCCGGCTCGACCGCTATTACGCTGTCGGGCTCCGCGGCCCACGCCGGGTCGCTCAAGATCCGGGTCGCGATGATGCTTCCATCCTGGGCGCTGAAACTCTGAACCACGGCGATGGATTGCACATTTGTTCCGTCCGGGAGACATGCGGTAGGAGTATTGCCGGCGGGCGGTGGGGGCGGGCACTGGGCGCCGAACGCGGAGCTGTTCAAGGGGGCGCACGAATAGCCGCCCACCACCAGACTGCCACTGGTATCGAACGCCAAAGACGCGCCACCCTGCCGGACCGACCAAATCACGTTCGTGCCGGTGGGATCCAGTTTCGTCAGAAACAGACCGGTGCGGTCGCTGGCGCTTGGAGCCGTCGTAATGGGATAGTCGGCCGCACCGGTTGCTCCCGTAACATAGGCGTTGCCGGCGCTGTCCACCACCATGCCCGTGTTGAGTGTGGCGTTGCTGCCGCCCGCAAGAAAGGTGGAGTAGATCAGATGCGTGCCATCGCCGCTGAGGCGCGTCAGGTATTGCGCCCACATTACCCCGGAGCAGGCGAACCCGGCGCATTGGTATGGGTTGTACGTGGTTTGGAATGCGCCTGGCGTCGTGGGATACGCACCAGAATTCGTACTGCCCGCGAGGAAGATGTCGCCCTGTGGGCCAAGCACGATTTGGACTGCACCCCCGCCGACTCTGAGGCTTCCGCCCACCCCGGTGGCGGAGAATACGATCTTCGTCCCGGAAGGGTCGAGTTTGGTCACGAATGGATGATCGCTGTCGCCGTCCCATGAGAACGCGCCCGGAGTGGCGGCATAGCCCTGCGGCGTCGGGGCGGTTCCGGTGATGATGACGCTGCCGTCACTGTCGACCGCGATCGCCCCGGGGTACGCGGAAAGGGCGCCGGCGAATAAGGTTGCGTACAGGATTGCTCCGTTCGGGTCCAGCTTGACCACGAACGGGTAGGTAGCGCCGGACGGCACAGGACCGCTGAAACCGGAAGTAACCGGAAAATCGCTCGATTGGGTATAGCCCGTGATGTATACGTTCCCTTGCGGGTCGACGGTCATAGCCTGGGCTTCGTCGTTGCCGCTGCCGCCCAGATAGACGAGGTAGGCCAGCGTGGTAGCGTTGGGGTCGAAGCGGGCGGCGACAAAATCCATCCCGTGATTTGGAATCGGGCTGTTATTGACCGTCCCCACTACGTAGATGTTCCCGACTGCATCGTGGCCCACCCCCTGCAGCGAATTGAATCCCAAAGACGTCGAGAAGGAAGATTGAGCGTTGGCGGCGACCGTTCCGGCTGTGAGGAATAACGCAACGGCGACAAGCGCTACGCGGGCCGAGGCATTGTGACGCAGCACGGCATGCCGGAGTAATGCCAAACGCCTGATTCTCATGGCTGGCGGATTTACACCTCCAGGTTAGCTGGCAATCGCAGCGCCGTTTCCAGGGCGAGAAAGCGGATTCGGACGCTGCCCACCGACACCCAACTCGCGCGGCAGCATTGCCGTTTGCCGCGGAGTTAGAATAGCGGCTGCTGCCGCTGCTCTATGAGGATTGAAGCATCGCCCTGTCAGCTTCGTGTGGGTCTGTTCAGTATCGGGCTGGACGCTTACTGGCCACAATTCGACGGGCTGCTGGATAAGCTGACCGGCTACAACCGGCGCGTCGCCGAAAGGCTGGAACGCCACGGCGTCACGGTGGTGAACCTGGGGATGATCGACAACCCGGAAAAAGCGGCGTGGGCGGGGCACGAGTTCCGGCGCGCCGACGTCGATCTCATCTTCCTGCACGTCTCGACATACGCTCTGTCCTCGACGGTGCTACCGGTGGTGCGCCGGGCGAAGGTCCCGGTCATCATATTGAGTCTCGCACCTGGTGAGCAAATCGATTATTCCGCGTTTAACAGGATGGGCGACCGCGGCAGGATGACCGGCGAATGGCTGAGCTGGTGCCAGGCGTGCCCGGTTCCCGAGATTGCCAATGTCCTCCGCCGCTGCCGGGTGCCGTTCTTCCAGGTGACCGGGATGCTGGAAGGCGATCCCGCCGCCTGGGACGAAATTGCCGGCTGGCTCGACGCGGCGCGCGTGGCCTCGGTGATGGAACACAACCGGCTGGGCCTGATGGGCCATTACTACGGCGGGATGCTGGATATTTACTCCGATCTAACGTTGCAGGGCGCCACTTTCGGCGGCCACATCGAGCTGCTGGAAGTCGACGAGTTGGCCGCGCTGCGCCGCCCCGTTTCCGATGCCGAGGTCGAGGCGCGCGCGCAACACTTCCACGAGGTTTTCGACGTGCAGCCGGACTGCTCGGACGACGAACTTCGCCGCGCCGCGCGCACATCGCTGGCGCTCGACCGGCTGGTCGAGAATCATGCGCTCGGATCGCTGGCCTATTATTACCAGGGTACCGGGGTACCGGAAAATGAAGACGCCGTCAGTTCCATCATTCTCGGTACCAGTCTGCTCACGGCGCGCGGCATTCCGGTGGCCGGCGAGTATGAAGTCAAGAACGCGCAGGCGATGAAGATCATGGATGCCTTTGGCGCCGGCGGATCGTTCACCGAATATTACGCCACCGACTTCAAAGAAGATTGTGTCCTGATGGGGCACGACGGTCCGGGGCACTTGGGCCTAGCCGAGGGCAAGACCAAGGTTCGGCCGCTCGGCGTGTACCACGGCAAAGTGGGCCACGGGCTATCGGTGGAGATGTCGGTGAAGCACGGTCCGGTGACGCTGCTCTCGGTGGCGGAAAGCGCGGAGGGCCGCTTGAAGCTGGTGGTGGCGGAGGCGGAATCGGTGGCCGGCCCGATCCTCGAGATCGGCAACACCAACAGCCGCTACCGCTTTGCGATCGGCGCGCGGCGGTTCCTCTCGGAGTGGAACTCGCAAGGGCCGGCTCATCATTGCGCGGTTGGCGTGGGGCATATCGCGTCGCGAATTCAGAAACTCGGCGCGCTGCTGGGAATCGAAGTGGTGCGGGTGTGCTAGGGAAGGCGACGTTGTTGAGGCACAAGTTTGGCTGCGGCCCGGGCCGGGCTGACGCCCGGCTGCGCCGATTGACACTCGGCGCGCAGGTTACCAACCTGCCCCACAAATCTCCTCAAGGAACTGTATGAAACCTACCGTGCTGGCAGTCTTGATGGCATCATTCGCATTCGCGCAAAAGATCGACGTGCGGTGGGACAAGGTGGAGCGGGTTTCGAAGACTACGGCGACTTTGCAGGTGGTTGTGAATCCGCCGCTGCGGCGCGGGTCGCCGATTCACGATCGCGTCTTCAGCGAACTGGAACGGCTCGGCGCCAACTACGTGCGCTACGTCCCCTGGCTGCCTTATCCGAAGCTGGCGGTGGCCGAGCTGGAGCCGCCGGCAAACGGGAAGACTTCCTGGGATTTCTCTCTGATCGATCCCATGACGCTGGATTTTCTGAATTCGACCAAGGGGCACCCGGTAATCCTGAACTTCAGCACCATTCCGCAATGGATGTTCAAGACCGTCGAACCGGTAAAATATCCCGCCGACCCGGACGAAGTCGCCTGGAACTACACGCAAGGCACCGAGCTGCGCGATCCTTCCGGCAAGGAGCTGGGCGATTACTACGCGCGCCTGGTGAATTGGTACGCGAACGGCGGTTTCACCGACGAGCTCGGGCAACGGCACGAATCCGGACATCACTTCAAAATCACCTACTGGGAAGTCTTGAATGAGCCCGATTTCGAGCATGAGACGACTCCGGAGCAATACACGGCGCGGTATGACGCGATTGTCGCCGCCATCCGCGAGGTCGCGCCTGAGATAAGGTTCGTCGGGATCTCGGCGGCTGCTCCGTCCAACAATCCGCGTATGTTCGAGTATTTCCTCGACCCGCGGAATCACCGGCCGGGCATACCGCTCGATATGATCTCGTACCACTTCTACGCGACTCCGTCGGCGGATGAGAGCCCGGCGGTGCAACAGTTCACGTTCTTCGACCAGGCTGACCGCTTCATCGCCACGGTGCGCTACATCGAAGCCATCCGGCAGCGGCTGTCTCCGGCCACGCAAACCACGGTCAACGAGATCGGCAGCATCCTGGCGGGCGATCCGAATCTGAAGACCGCCATCCCGGATTCGTACTGGAATTTGTCAGGCGCCTGCTATGCGTATCTGGCCACGATGGGCATCGACATCGCTGGCGAATCGCAGTTGGTCGGCTATCCCACCCAGTTCCCCAGCGTGTCGATGGTCGATTGGTCGTCCGGCGCTCCCAACGCGCGGTTTCGCGTGCTGGAGTTGCTGAAGAACAACTTCGGCCCAGGCGACCGAATCGTGACGACATCCAGCGGGAGTTCAGCCGTGTACGCGCTGGGGATGATCTCACCCAAAGCGGAACGCAAGCTGCTACTGGTGAATAAGCGCGACCGCGATATCGACTTGACGCTCAACGGCCGCACCCGCGAAGTGCAATACGTCGACCAAACCGCGAACGGCGGCGCTATCGGCCGGCAAGCGGTGAGCGCCAACAGGCTGATGCTGCGCGGTCTCAGCGTAGCGGTAGTGACCATGGCGGCGGAGTGAATGGGAAAAGGAGTTCCTCGATGAAAACCTTGACGATTCTGAGCGCGACGTTGCTAGCGTTGTCCATACCCGCGCTGGCGCAATATCAGTACCCGTTTCAAGACCCGGCGTTTGACACGGAGAAACGCATCGACAACGTGCTCTCGCTGATGACGCTGGACGAAAAGATTGCCGGCCTGGGCATGTCCGGCGTGGCCGTGCCACGGCTCGGCATTCGCGGAACCGCGATCGGCGAAGCGCTCAGCGGCGTAGTCCTGGGCGGGCCGATGCAGAAGATTATCGAGGCGTTTCCCAATGTTCCGGAAAGCGCGAAAACGCTGCCTACCCCCACCACGCAGTTCCCGCAAGGAGTCGGCCTGGGCCGTACCTGGGATCCGGACCTCGTCCGCCAGGCGGGCGCGGTGATCGGCTCGGAGGCGCGCTACATTTTCGAAAACGGCAAGAACGCGAAAGCGTTTCTGGTGCTGCTGACGCCGAACGCGGACCTGGCGCGCGATCCGCGCTGGGGCCGCACGCAGGAATCCTACGGCGAAGATCCGTTCTTCAATGGGACGATGGCGGCCGCGCTGATCCGCGGCATACAGGGCAACGACCCCAAGTACTGGCAGGCCGCCAGCCTGCTCAAGCACTTCCTGGCCAACAGCAACGAACATGGCCGCTACGGCTCGTCGTCGGATTTCGATGTGCGGCTGCTGCGCGAGTATTATTCGGTGCCTTTCCGCATGGGATTTGTGGATGGCGGCGCGCGCGCGTACATGGCCTCCTACAACGCCTGGAATCACGTGCCGATGACGGTGAATCCGATCCTCGAGAACATCACCGTGAAGGAGTGGGGCGTCGATGGCATCATCTGCACCGACGCCGGATCGCTGGGCAACCTGGTGAGCCAGCACAAGGCCTATCCGAATCTCAAGCAAGCCGCGGCGGCTTCCATCAAGGCCGGGATCAACATGTTCCTGACCATCTTCGAAGACCCCAAAACTGCGATCAAGGACGCGCTTGCGGACCACTTGATTGCCGAAGCGGATATCGACGCAGTGCTGCGCGGCAGCGTACGTACCGAGTTGCGGCTGGGCCTGCTCGATCCACCGTCGATGGTGCCCTACTCGCAGCTGAAGGGCGCGCCCGACCCGGTGAATTCGCCCCAACACAATGCCGTTGCGCTGCAGGTGGCGCGCGAATCGGTGGTGCTGTTGAAGAACGCACAGAACCTGTTGCCGCTGGACCGGCGCGCCATCAAGACCCTGGCCGTGATCGGCCCCCGCGCCAACGAAGTGCTTCCTGACTTCTACGGCGGAGTGCCACCGTACGCGGTGACGCCGCTGGCAGCCATCCGGGCCAAGGTCGGACCGGGCGTGGAGGTTCGCCATGTGGTGGACAACACCGACGGCGCAGCGGTGAAGGCGGCGCAATCGGCCGACCTGGCGATCGTGGTGGTGGGCAATCATCCCACCTGCGGCCGGACTGCGCAGCAACTGTTGCAAGGCCTGATGACGACCAGCGGTTGCGTGGTTCCGAGCGAGGGCATGGAAGGCAGTGACCGCCAGACGCTCACGCTGGAACAGGAGGACCTGGTCAAGGATGTTTACCAGGCCAATCCGAAGACCGTGGTTGTGCTGGTTTCCAGCGCGCCCTACGCCATCACCTGGACGCAGCAGAATGTGCCGGCGATCATTCACATGAGCCACAACAGCCAGGAGGAAGGCACTGCCATCGCCGATGTGCTGTTCGGCGATTACAATCCCGCCGGCCGGCTGGTGCACACCTGGCCGAAATCGACCGACCAGTTGCCGCCTATGATGGACTACAATATCCGGCACGGCCGCACGTACATGTACGCCAAAGAGGAGCCCCTCTACCCGTTCGGATTCGGCTTGAGCTACACGACGTTTCAATACGCGAATCTGCGCGCGAGCGCAGACGCCGTGAAGGCCGGCGGCGAAATCACCGTCAGCGTGGACGTCACCAACTCAGGCGCGCGCGATGGCGACGAGGTTGTGGAGTTCTACGTGCGGCACCTTGGCTCCAAGGTGGAGCGCCCGGCGCGCGAGCTGAAGGGCTTCGCCCGGATTCACATTCCACGCGGGCAGACGCGAACCGTCTCGGTGCCTTTGAAGGCTGTGTCGCTGTCCTTTTGGGACGAAAGTCAGAACCAGTTCGTCGTGGAACCGGAATCGGTGGAGATCCTGGCCGGCGCATCCTCGGCGGACGTCAGGCTGCGGAAGACCCTCGAGATCGGACGGTAAATTACTAGGTAGCGCCGGCGGTCTTGTTGCCCGCCGGCGTCACTTTCGGTGAAGGCCGCCAGGCTCTCATTTCGTTGTCGTCAGCGGCACAGCCACCGGGGTTCCGAAGGGACGCGTGTCGCTGGTAAACACCTGCGTCACGCCGGTCGAAGTGTCAAACAATTCCAGCGTCGGCACGATGGTGCAGGTCGGGAATGGGAAGGCTGGAATCATTGTCCCAGCGGGGATAGGCCCGCTCGCGACCGGGTTGCTTTTCACCACGCCGCGGATATCGATGCGCAGGGCGGTGGGAGCAGCCGTCAAATCAGCCAGCTTCAACGTCAGCGATACCGCCGTGCCGGCTGCCAGGTTGCCCACCTGCAGCGTCTTCAGCACATTGTTCTGAGCGTCGTGGAACTCGAGTTCGACCGGGCATGCGGCGACCACGGTGGTCGTGGTGCTCGTAGTGGTGGTCGCGACGGCAACCAGGCCGCCCGTGTTGAGCACGTTCAATTGCGCCGTCTGCGAAGTGGGCGCCCAGCCGACGATGCCCGTGGTAACGGCTGTTTCAAGAATTGGAGTGGTGGTGGTTTGCGCCGTAGCCAAGCCGGCGGAAATGAGAAGGGCCAACAGCACGCTGGTCCCCATCGAGTGATGTTTCATACGGACTCCTTATTGGAACGGAGCTCGGGGGACGCGGGCTGCCCGTGACTCTCAGCATACTCCAACCCGGGCCGCGGCGAAAGGTTGCGTTTGGGCAGGCACCCGTGAGGCCAGGCTTGGCTACGCCGCTGGGTTAGGCTTCAGTAGGCGAAAACGCGATGGCCCTTCGTGTCGATGTAAGCAAACGCCGCTCGCGCCTCGGTGGCATCGCTTGGGAGCAACTTGACGTTTGCCAAGCCTTTGAAAAAGGGGCTTGCCGCGGCAAACTCGTCGGCGATCGTCCGGCTGCCATGCTGATCGATGTACCAATATCGCCCAGCGCCGTCGCCCACGACGGCGAAGCCCTCGCTGAAGTCCTCGGCGTACTTATACTGGGGCGCGATCTGGATCGATCCGGACTTGTCGGCGTAGCTGTGCAGGCCATGCTCCCGAATCCGCGACAACCCCGAATCGAACGGCCCAGCGTCTTCAAACCGAGGATCAACCACCGACGCCCCAGTTTTGTCGATGAAGCCCCACTGGCTCCCGATCCGAATGGGTGCGAGCCCTTCCGAAAAGTCGCGGGCATAGTCAAAGCGAGCCTGAGTGATCACGCGGCCAGTCTTGTCTATGTACGTGAACTTGCACGGCGGGTGAGTGGCTCCTTCTCGTCCCCCAGCGGAGATCGGAGATGTGCACGGGCCGTCGGTCCAGTAGGCGCAGGGGCCTTCGGCAACTACCCGGGCCATCCCGTCGCTGAAGCTGAAACCGCCAAAGAAACGTGGCTTGATGACGAAGTCGCCCGAATGATCGATGTAACCGAATTTGCCCTTCACTTCGATCATTGCTAGGCCATCCGAGAACGGATAGACATAATCGTCTAGCGATGAGGCAAAGCGCGGGCTGATCGCGAACTCCCCCGACGTGTCGATGTAGCCCCAGAGATCCTCGCCCTCCCTCATTGCGACTGCAAGCCCTTCGGAAAAGTCCCATCCCCGGTAGAATCCTTTGTCGATGACGACCTCGCCGGTTCGGTCGACGTAGCGGCCATCACCGACCGCGATCTCAAGCAGGCCGTCGTGAAACTCGGATCCATAGTTACCCCACGGTTTCAGCTTGGGTGGAATGACAATGCGCCCGCTGCCGTCAATGTAGCCCGCCTTCCCATTCTTGACGAATCGGTACAGCGGATCCGCCGACTTGCTGCGAGGTATCCAGATCGGATAGTCCCATGAGCAGGCGAGCGCGAGGGTAGCGGTGATAGCGACAACCACCAGCCTCTTCATGATCTGATCATACTCCTCGCCTCTGCGGAGTTCGAGATCTGGTAGCAGCCGACAGGACACAGAGCTTCGCCCCCGGGGCGGCTCGGCTCGATATACTGATTACTTGCCGCCCAAAAAACAGGTTCGATACCGCGATGCCGGTGTCAATATCGACGAGGGCAGCCGCGCGGTGGCTGCTATCAAGAAGCTGGCTCACGGGACGTTCACCCGCGGGGTGCTCACGGATATCGGCGGCTTCGGCGCCTGCTACGAGGTGAGCGGATTCCGTAAGCCGGTCCTGGTCAGTTCGGCCGACGGCGTGGGGACCAAGCTGAAGGTGGCCTTCCTCACCGGCCGACATGATACGGTCGGCGAGGATCTGGTCAACCACTGCGTCAACGACATCGCGGTACAGGGCGCGACGCCGCTGTTTTTTCTCGACTACTTCGCGGTCGGCAAGTTGGACGCGGACGTCGCGGCTGCGGTGGTCTCGGGCCTGGCGCGCGGTTGCCGCAATAATGGTTGTGCGCTGATCGGCGGCGAGACGGCCGAGATGCCGGGTATGTATGCGCCATCGGAATATGACTTGGCCGGCTTCATTGTGGGCGCGGCCGAGAGGTCCCAACTGCTGACCGGCAAGCGAATCCGCGCCGGAGACGCCCTGCTGGCGTTGCCCTCGAACGGTCTGCACACCAACGGCTATTCGCTGGCCCGCAAGCTGCTGTTTGAAACCGCCCGTCTGAGCCCCGGCACGGTGCTTGCGGAAACCGGTGCCACGGTGGCGGACGCGCTGCTGGCCGTGCATCGCAGCTATTTGAAGCCCATACGCGCGCTGATGGAGGCGGGCCTGCTACGCGGCGCGGCCCACATCACGGGCGGCGGCATCACCGACAACACGCCGCGCATGCTGCCGGACGGGCTGGCCATCGCCATCGACACCCAGGCCTGGCGGATTCCGCCGTTGTTCGAGTTGCTGCGCCGGATCGGCAACATTCCGGAAGACGATTTCCGGCGGACCTTCAACCTGGGCGCCGGCATGATTCTGGCGGTTCCCGCGCGGGCCGCCGCTCGCGCGGAAGCGCTGCTCAGCCGCCTGGGCGAGACCCCGTTCCGTATCGGTACGGTCACGGTCGAAAAGCGGGGACGTCCCCGCGTGGAGTACCGATGAAACGCCTGGGCATTCTGCTTTCTGGCCGCGGCTCGAACTTCGAGGCCATCGCGGACAACGTCGCGGCGGGTTCGATTGACGCCCAGATCGCCGTCGTGATCGGCAACCGTGTGCAAGCGCGAGGCCTGGAAGTGGCGCGCCAGCGCGGGCTGAACGCGGTGTCGATCCCCTCCAAGGGTCTGGACCGCGAAATCTACGACCGCATGCTGGTGGAGGAACTGCACCGGAACGCGGTGGATCTGGTGTGCCTAGCCGGATTCATGCGTCTGCTCAGCGCGTCATTCATTCGCGAGTTCCCCAACCGGATTCTCAATATTCACCCCTCCCTGCTGCCGGCGTTCCCGGGTCTGGACGCCCAGCACCAGGCACTGGCACACGGCGTCAAAATCACCGGCTGTACCGTACACTTTGTCGACGAGGATCTGGATGCCGGCCCTATCCTTATTCAGGCCGCCGTGCCCGTCCTCAATAACGACACTGTCGAGGCCCTGTCGGCACGCATTCTGCGCGAGGAACACCGGATCTATTCGGAAGCCATCCGGCTGGTGCTGGCCGGCGCCTATCGCGTCGAAGGCCGGCGCATCGTTTTCTGCTGAAGGAATTCGGAAAACTTCATGGGCGGCCCGGGACCCGTCTCCATCTGCTTTTCCACCGCCCGCTGGTACTGCCGCAGCGTTTCGAGCCGGTGCCGCGGGGCCACCGCTGAGTTGTGGTAATCGATCAGGATCTCCACTTCCCAGGCCTGAAATGAGTTGCGCGTAACCGAGCCGCGCATCAGCTCGGCCACCAGCTTGCGAAACCGGTTCAGCATGATCTCGAGTTGAATCAGATCGTCCACGACCATTGCATGGAATGGATCGGCGGACCGCGGGAAGAACATTAGCTCGCGGAGCCAGTTCCGGGAGCTGTGGGCCAACGCAAGAATAGCTTCACGTTGTCCGCGCGAACATCATCCGCTGCCTGGCGTCGCTTTGCGGCTCGTTCGCGCATGCCAGTACCTCCGGCTGCATATACTGGAGGGATGGCTTGTGCTATCTGCAAGGCGCGGCGGGAGCGGCGCCATTGCCCGGGCGTTCGTGGCGACATATGCACCATCTGTTGCGGCACCGAGCGAGAGGTCACGGTATCGTGCCCGCTCGACTGTGAATACCTGCGGGACGCGCGCAAACACGAGAAGGCCGCGCCCTTCGATGCCGAACAGATGCCCAACCGCGACATCCGGGTCTCCGAAGATCTGCTCGAAAACCACGCCGAGCTGCTGGAATTCCTCAGCCAGACTCTGGCTGCGGCGGCGCTCGAAACGCCCGGCGCGGTGGACAGCGACCTGCGGGACGCGCTGGCGGCGCTGATCCGCACCTATCGCACCCTGCAAACCGGGATCTACTATGAGACCCTTCCCGAGAACGCGCTGGCGGCGAAGATCTTCCGTGCCGTGGAGGAGGGCGTAGGCGAATTCCGTCGGCAGGAAACCAAGCGGCTCGGCATGTCCAGGACCCGCGACGCGGATCTGCTGGGCCTGCTCGTGTTCCTCCAGCGGCTGGAGCTGGACCGGAACAACGGCCGCCCGCGCGGACGCGCCTTCCTCGATCTGCTCCGCGGGCTTCAGCCAGAATGGAAAGGGATCAGCAATATAACA
>CAWJLI010000082.1:0-9835 GCA_963843095.1 Bryobacterales bacterium | reverse complement strand
CGATGCGCAGTGGCGCCGAGGTCAACGTATCGCCCGGGCCCACGTCCAGCAGCAGCCATCTGCGCAACGCGCCGCGCGGCTGGATCGCGCTCCAGTGCGGATTGGCGAGCGAAGCCATCGCCAGGCCGAAAGTCGGATAGCGAAACCGCGGATCTCCCTGCATCGCGGCGCACAACTCGCACACCTCCGGGTCGAGTTCGGCGGCCGCCGCCAGCGCAATAATGTCGGCTTCAAAAGCCGACAAATCGAAGCCGTGCACAAGCCGCGAGAACGGAGAAGGATTTTCCGCGTTTTCCTGCTGCTCGAAAAATCCGCGCATCTTCGCGGCCGCCGCCGCGAGCGGATTCACCGAAGCTTCCGTTTGCCCGGCCTGCTCGGGCGGGGCCGTTGCGGGAGTCATGCGATGGTCACCTGCGGCCCGTCAAAACCGCCGCCGCTCGCCTGCGCCAGCGGACTCTGCGCGGCGTCCACCTGCACTCGAATCAGGTAGGTTCCCGCGGCTACGCCACTGAAGGGAACCGTCAATTGCGTGGTGGGCGCCGGCGAAACCGCAGGCGGGCTTTCGAGCGAGACCCGCGGCGGAACCGGGAAACTGTAAGCCGCCGGCGCCTGCGGCGGACTCGCCGCGGGAACCAATTGGTTCAGCATCAGCAGAACGGTCTGGCTCGCGCCCACCGCGATATCGAGGTCTATTTGCAACTCGCCCGAGCGCGGGTCGCTCCCGGTGCCCTGCGAATTCAGCACGCTGGCGCTCAGAATATTCGGCTGAAGCAGGAACCCGGCCGGATCGGACTCGATGCCGTTGTGCGGCACGGGCGGGTCGCCCAGCGGCAGCGATTGAACTACCTGCACCGTCTGTGCGCCCGCCTGGAGTCCGGCGGGCAACGGCACGGTGATCTGCGATCCGGTAATGCCCGTCGGTGTTGCTTCAATCGATCCAAACAGCACCGTGGTCACGCCGCCCTGCAGTTCACTCCCTTGCAGAACCAGGATCGAGTCCATAAAGATGGGCTGATTGAGCGCCGGCGAAGCCGGATTAACCTGCGAAAGAATCCGCGTGATCACCGGCTTCTGGAAAGGCGTCACCGTAATGGTGCGTTTTTGTACCGGCAGCGATTGTTTGGTGGACGCTTCGCTTTCGATCAAAATCACCGACACCTGATACGCCGCTGTCGGCCGGTATTTTGCCTGGAATGCCGTCCACAGCCGCGAGATCTCCTCGGTGGTCAGCGTCTGCGGCCAGATCTTGACCAGTTCCACCTGATCGGCGAGATCCGACGTGAACAGGTTCAGCATTGCACCCGGCAGGCCTCCGCCCGCTTCCACCTGTGAAGGCCCGGCCAGCGAGCGGCGAATCGCGGCGCGCGGCAGGACCGGCATCTCATGGAACAACTGCATGCCATAACCGAGCAGAATCTCGGCGTGAAACTGCTCCGCGCCATAGGCCGTGAGCAGGTAATGCAGATTCAGCGCCAGCGGCGGATTGTTGATCAGCTCTCCCGCAGCATTGCGCGAAGGATAGTTGACGTTCCGCCAGGCTTCGTTCTGCGTGACGTTGTACAGGAACAGATTGAGCGCGCTCTTGGTGTTGCGTTGCTCGTCGACGCGATCTGGAGCGAGAGCCGTAACGATCACTTCGCCGAGTGACGATCCGATGTCGCGGTCAATCAGGCCGTTGTTGAGCAGATCCACCAGCACAAAGGAAACGGAGGCTACCGCCAGCGGACTGCTCACGCGCGTCCTCCCCGTTGATCGAGATAGCGTTCCAGTGTCAGGCGCGGTCCGCCGGACGCGGCCACCCGCGCGGGCATGGGAGCGGGCGCCGCCGGAAGGCTGGCCTGTACCGTCACTTTGCCGATGACCACGTGCACGCTGGGCGCGGCGGTCTCTATTCCAGGTGCGGCGAACTCCCTCTCCGGCGAAGGCGCCGGCGTGGTGGGAAGTCCCGGGTCGCGGGCCCGCGAGACAGTCTGCGCAACTGCCGGCCACCGTCCAGCATCTTTAGGTTGCTCCCGCCGTTCGATGGCTGGAGCAACGGAAAGCGCCGCCAACGAAGGCAGCGCCGCCGGCGAATCCGCCTTCCGAGGCGCCGGCTCTTGCAGTGGCTCCAGGCGTGGCTGCACTCTCGCGCGGACCGCAGGCGGCGTTTCCACCACCGGCGTATTCTCCGGACCCCGCACACGCACATCTCCATCTCGCGCAGGTTCCTGCGCAGGCTCGTGCCCAAAGTCCCGCACCGGGTTCCGCGCCACCTCCCGCAAAGGCTGCGTCTCTCGCGGCAAAGGCGGCCTGCGAACGGCGCGTTCTTCCACGCTGTGCAGCTCTTTCGCATGTTCGATGAAGCCCGGTCGCGTCACGGCAGGTTCTGCGCGCCTGGCGGCCGGTGGATCGGTGGGCCGATCGGGTGCCGGCGGCGGCCGGAACGGCATTGCCGGGGCCGGCGCGGCGCGGGGCAGCGCGACTTCCTGCTCGATTCCCTCCCCGCCCACGCGATTCATTGACGGCCCCGTTCCCTGAAGCGGCTCGAAGCGCGACGGAATTCTGGGGCGCAGAGGCGAGGATCGTGCGGTCCGCAGGGCGATGTGTCTGAGATAGTCGCTCATTCGTCAGCCCGCGATTAACTCCAGATAAAACCCGCGGCGGCGCGGGCTCAACGAAAGACTCTCCGCCTCGCTCCATCCGTATGCGGCAGCCAGTTGATGGACATCGAACAGTGTGCGCGACGCCCACGCGTTAACTTCGGTCCACAGGAATGAAGCAATGTCGAACGGCTCGGACCAGCGGTGCGAGCAGCCCGGACACTCCAGCGAAAGCTCGATTTCAGCCTGTGGATCGGCCTGCGACATGCGCTCGGAGATCTCCACCACCACGTGGTTTGGCAGATCGGCCGCAGTGATGGGCCGCTCTCCCGCGGTCGCGTTCGTCACGCAACGCTCCAGCAGCCGGAGTGACAGTTCGCTTTCGGCCGTGGCCTCCGCTTCCACCTCGCAGAGGTCGCATGAATCCGGTAGCCGGAACTCCACCTGGTAATCGCCGCTCACCAGCGCCAGTCCCACGCCGCTCACAGGGGAAGCCACCCTCAGTTCGCCGGCGGGCATCTGAAATTCCTGCCGGGCGCCGCATCGGGGACAGGATGCCACTCCCTCGATCTGCGGCCCAAACACCGATTCGCGCAAGTCGAGTAAACGCGCGTCGCGTTCTCCCAGCGGCCAGCGGGCAGGGTCACTGCCGGAGTTTTCGCTCCCCGCCGCCAGACGCAACAGGATTACGGCGCGGTCGGCCGAACCTCGACCCAGACCTTGTTCCCATGCATTCAGCAGGTCGAGAGACGACAGGGTCCGCATAGTGGCTAGCTCGGAATCGTCAACGTTACTTCCTTCGGCTCGCTGACCGAGATATCTCGCGTCCACCCTTCGTTTTCGAGTTTGATGTGCTGGATCGCGACCGCATTCGCGTTGGCGTCGAGGTCGGGCAGCGCCTGGTATTCGGAGACCCAGCAGCGGTAGACGTTGTACGCGATCACCTTCTGTCCGGCCTCGTTGTACATCTCGATGACAATGTCCTGGCGGAAATCGGCCAGGGAGACCTCGCTGCCGAGACTCGAGCCGTAGTTCCACACCTTGCTGGCCCATTGCTCGAACGCTACATCGTGAGTTACACCGCGTTCCAACGTAATGGCATCGTATTCGGTACGTCCCGGCGACTTGTGGCTGGTGCTCGGATCGCCGCCTTCCCGAAACTTCACCACCTCGGTAGCCCGCTTCAGCATGCCTACCTTGCTGACTCCGGCGACGTATTGCCCGTTCCACTTGACGCGGAATTTGAAATTCTTGTACGGATCCACGCGATTCGAATTTACGACGAATTCAGCCATTGTTCCTCTCTTTGTTAAGCCTGTAACTGGCCAGCCATTTGCTGAATCTGGATCACCACGAACTCGGCAGGCTGAAGCGGTGCGAAACCTACCACAATGTTGACGATTCCGTTGTCGATGTCCGCCTGGGTTGTCGTTTCGCCATCGCACTTGACGAAATAGGCCTGGCTGGCTGAACTGCCAAAGAACGCGCCCTGCTGGAACAACCCCTGCATGAACGATCCGACGTTCAGCCGGATGCTCGACCACAGCGTTTCGTCGTTCGGCTCGAACACCACCCACTGGGTCCCTTGATACAGGCTTTGTTCGATGAACAACGCCGTCCTCCGTACCGGAACGTACTTCCACTGGCTCTCCAGTTCGTCGGCCCCCTGCAACGTTCGCGCACCCCATACAACGCGGCCGGTAACCGGGAAACTGCGCAGGCAGTTCAGCCCCAACGGGTTCAGTTGGCCGTTCTCGGCGTCGGTGAGCGGCGCCGCCAGTTGGGTCACGTTAGTCAGATTTGTTTCCTGTCCCGCCGGCGCTTTCCACACGCCGCGCTGCGCATCCGTCGCCGCGTAGATCCCGGCGATGACACCGCATGGAGCAAACGTAGCGAGGTTGCCGGTCAATAGATTCTGTTCTATTACGCGCGGAAAATAGATCGCCGCATGATCGCTTCGTGTGCCGATCCAATCGGTGTTGGGGTCCGTGAACTGGTCCAACGCGTTGTGGAGGTTGGTCCAGGCGCTGGGTGGATCGATGATATAGAATGCCCGCCGCTGCACGCAGTACGCCGCGGCCAGCCCAACCAGGCTCGTATCGACATCCTGATTGTTGTTCATGTACGGCGGGATACAGAGAATGTTGAACAGGTCTACATTCTCCAGCGCGTACAGGCCCTGTTTATTTGCCGCCTTGCCGTTACCCACGAAATCGTCTTCGGTCAGAGCGCTGCCATCCTCGCCGCCCCTTGCGGCAACCGCGACTGGTGCCGGCGGGCTGCCTCCTAGGGTCGCGGCCGGACGGACGGATGGCACTATGTGGTCGCCGGAGACGTCCTCCTGAACCGCGAGCAGCGCGGAGTTCTGCGCAAGCACGATGACGACGTAGTTCGAATTCGATGGGTCTACCGACAGATTGAGATACTTCTCCGTGGCCAGGACCTGGGTTCCGGTCGGATCGGTCAGCGTCGCGGTGAGATTGAAAAGCGTAGGATCGTTGGGGTTTTTCGTCTTCTGGTCGATCACGACGCTCAGGTAGTTTGCCCACGAGCCTACGTCGGCCGCCTGGAGCTCCAGGCTGGTATAAGTGCTCCTAAGATTCGAAGGCGGGCTGGCTGTCAAGTCTTCCGGCAGACTTAGCGTGGCGGCTTTGGCGTCGGATGAGGCCAGACGGACGATCACCGCCTGGGAACCTCCGTTGGCGAAGAAATCGTTAACCGCGAAGCTCATGGTGCTCTGCGCCCACAACCCGCCAAAGATTCGGTCATAGTCCGAATAGCTGTTGATCGTGGTCGGGACGTTCACCGGCCCCGAGTTAGCTATTCCCACGAACGCGGTAATCGATGTGGCCACGCCTGTGATGGCGTGTACCCCGCTGGGAAGCTCCTCAATATAGACACCGGGATAACTCACTGGAACCGGCATTAATGGTCATCTCCTCTCGAGCGGCTCCGCTCAACTCTCATCCGGCTTGCGCCGGTCTTCCGCCAGGAATCGTTTGGCCCTATCCTGCATCTCCGTATTCAATGTGTAAACGTGTCTGCAACCGGGCACGTCCACTTCGCGCAGGTATCCGCGTGAAACCAGCCAGCGGAGCCCATCTTCCGCTTGCGCCAGGCTCGGCTGGACAACCTCTTCGAGCAATCGCCAGTGCGCAATCCCGTCCGCGCTGTCCACGGCTTCGGGATGGCAGACGAAGTAATCCAGGATCTGTCGGATCACCTTGTCCGGCGATCTGCTCGCTTCGTCTTCCAATCCGAGGCGTGCCGGTGCATCTCACGCGCCACTGCGCCGCGATGCCGGGACGCTGCAAGAAAAGAGCTTGGCCGCCAGACCGCAATACGCAGCGGTCCGGGCGCGACCCGCCGGCGTCTTGTGCGCGCTGCAGAATCCTGCTCAAATCTGTGCGAATGTGCGGCTTGGAATGCCGGGTCGCGGGACACCCGGCAGTGGGTCGCGCGCGGCCCACCCCCGTAGCGCAATGCCGGCACGCGTGATTCAGGAAAGGATTTTCTTGGGAGCAGCCGCGGCTAGGCGGCGCGATACTTCTTGGCGAGACGTCCGAAAGCACGCCGCTCTTTGCCCGCTTCTCGCGCAGCCCGGGTCACATTGCCGTTGTGCTTTTCGAGCATTCGGCGGACGTAGTCCGCTTCGAACCGCGCGATGGCCTGTGAGCGCCCGGTGCGGAAGTCCAGGTCGTCGCTGCGCCCTTGTTTCTCGTTTGCAGGATCGATATGGCAGGTGAACACTTCCGAGCCTTCGGCGGACAGCACGGCGCGATAAATCGTGTTCTGGAGCTGGCGGACGTTTCCCGGCCAGGGAAAGCTCTCCAGTTTGCGAATGGCAGCCGGAGCCAGAACTTTTCTGGCGATGCGGTTTTCGTCGCAGATCTCGTCCGCGAAACGCCGTGCCAGCAACGCGATATCGCCCTGCCGTTCGCGCAAAGGAGGCAGATGAATACGCAGCACGTCCAGGCGAAAATAAAGGTCTGCCCGAAAACGCTTCTCCTCTACCAGTTTGTTCAGATCTCCATTGCAGGCCGCAACCACCCGGACGTCGGCCGGACGAATCAGATTCGATCCCAAGGCGCGGTACGTTTTCTCCTGCAGCAGCCGCAGCAGTTTGGCCTGAATCCCCAGCGTCAGCCCGTCCACTTCGTCCAGGAACAGCGTTCCACCGTTGGCCAGCGCGACCAGGCCGTTCTGATCGGTGTGGGCGCCGGTGAACGCGCCTCGGGAGTGGCCGAAGACTTCGTTTTCAAACAATGGTTCGGGCAAGGCGCCGCATTCTACTGGTATGAACGGTCCCGTTCGCCTGGGGCTGAAGTGATGAAGCGCGCGCGCGCAAAGCTCCTTGCCGGTGCCGGTTTCACCGGTCAGCAGCACGGGAGCCTCGCTCGCGCCAACCTGTGTGAGTCGCCCGAGCGCATCCAGAAAAACGGGATCCCTACCGGCGAAATTACACAGCGCCAGTTGGGTAGTGAGCTCCTCTCGGTTTTCATTCTCCGGGCCCAGCAATTTGAGTATCCGCTGGCGGAATTCCTCGGCATGGACAGGCCAGAGGAGAAAGTCGTCCATTACCTCCGCGCCCAGCCGCAGTATTTCGACATCGTCGCCTGGAAGTATGCCGAAGGTTCTCGCGCGAACAGGATTGTTTCGCAGCCACTCGATCACCTGCGTTGCATTCCTGCTTCTGGAGGCGACATTCGCGACGATGACGCCCTCGGAGCAGAGGCTCAAGTCCTCCTGAGTTACGCAATCCCAATCCTTCCGGGCGCGAATGTGAAGCTCGGCGGCGCGCAAAGCCTGGTTCCACTGCGGTATGGCAGAAATAGCGGGGCTCTCGATAACGAGCACGGCACGCATGCAATCCCCTCCGAAAGTACGGCTGCGCCGGCAGTCTGAACCGCTCGGTTGCCGTACAGTGGAACCCACAGTATGCTATCCGGATCTTGAACCGAAGTCAACAAGACCTTGTGCCCAAGGACCAGTTTTGGTGAGGAGGCGAACGCGTTTCCCGGCCTGCCGCAACAACTGTAACGCCGACACTGCGTCCACAGGGAACGGCGGCTGCGGGGATCGCTGGAGGGCGGCGGGTTTGGACAGAAAAGGACCTCGGATCTAAAATGGATGGTCTGGTAGATCATGTCCAGGCCGAAGAAGCGCGCAAGCCCTGGCTTGTGGGCGCGGGGCTGGTGGTGGCGCTCATCGCGACCGCTAAACTCGCGCTGCACCTGTATGCCGGACGGCACTACGGCTACTTCGTCGACGAACTTTACTACCTCGCGTGCGCCCGGCACCTCGCCTGGGGCTACGTGGATCAGCCACCGCTGATCGCGGCGATCGCCTGGATCACGCGCGCCGTGCTGGGCGATTCGCTATCGGCCCTCCGGTTTCCGGCAGCCCTGGCTGGCGCGGGCACCGCCTCACGGGCCTGATCGCCCGCGAACTGGGCGGCGGGCGGTTCGCGCAGGGCTTCGCCGCTCTCGCCACCCTGGCGCGCGCCGGGCGTCCTGGCGCCGACCACTTTCTGTCGATGAATGCTTTCGAGCCGCTGTTCTGGATGGGCTGCGCGTGGCTGGTGATCCGCATCATCCGGACCGGGAACGCGAAGCTCTGGCTGTGGTTCGGCGTGCTGGCGGGTATCGGGCTGGAGAACAAGCACTCCATGCTGATCTTCGGCTTCGGCCTTGTGGTAGGACTGATTCTGACGCGCGAGCGCCGGTGGCTGCGCTCGCCGTGGTTCTGGGCTGGAGGCGCAATCGCGTTTCTCATCTTCCTGCCTAACCTGCTGTGGAACATCCAGAACCACTTCCCTTTCCTGGAACTACAGGCCAATATCCGCCGCAGCGGGCGGGATGTGACACTCTCGCCGTTTACGTTTTTCGGCCAGGAGACTTTGGCGACGCTGCCGTTGAGCCTGCCGATCTGGCTGGCAGGTTTGTGGTATCTGTTCTTCGACCATGATGGGAAGCCGTTTCGCGCGCTGGGCTGGGCCTGGGCTGTCACGGCCGGCATCATCATGGCGCTCAGCCCGCGCATATACTACCTGTTTCCCGCCTTCCCGGTTCTGTTCGCGGCCGGGAGCGTGGCGTGGGAAAGGTGGCTGGCAACAGCCCGCTCGCAGTGGATCAAGCTGGTGTATGTGACGCTGATGGTGCTGATGGCCGCCGCGCTGGCGCCGACGCTGATTCCACTGCTGCCGCCCGAGACTTACATTCGCTATGCGGCAGCCACTCATCTGCAACAGCCGCGCATCGAGAATCACAAGCTCGGCCCGCTGCCCCAATTATTCGCCGACCAGTTCGGCTGGGAAGAGATGGCGGTCACCGTCGCGCGTGTCTACAACGACCTCCCGCCGGAGGTCCGTCCCAAGACCGCGATCTTCGGCCAGAACTACGGGCAAGCCGGGGCCATCGACCTGTTTGGTCCGAAATATGGCCTGCCGCCCGCCATCAGCGGGCATCAAAGCTATTTCCTCTGGGGACCGCGTGGCTACACCGGCGAAAGTGTCATCGTGATGGCTGGGCGGCAGCAGGACCTCGAGTCGCGTTTCTCGAGCGTCCAGAAGGTCGCCAGGGTTTATCACCCCTACTCCATGCCATACGAGCATTTCGACGTCTTCTATTGCCGCGGCCTCAAGCGGCCCCTGAGCGAGATCTGGCCGCAGGTGAAGAATTGGGACTGAAACCTGCGGGGTCCTCGCCCACGGCGAGCGCTAGCACGCATTCGCGGCGCCGACAGACTACTCCGCATGGTCTGCGGGGACGTCTTCACCGCTCCATATTCTGCGCGAAGTCCAGTCTTGCGCAGGCCCGGTCCAAAACCGATCTGCCGGGGCAAGCCCCAGCGGAAGCAGTACCGTAGAGCAAAGGTACAGACTGCCCGTGGAGATGTAGCTCTCACCCAATTTCGGCTGGTGTCCACAGAATCCGACACGTAGCCAGCCGTTTCCATCGAATGTACCCGGCGCTTCCATCAGCCGGCGCGTCACCGCAGTCAGCGCGCATCGGACTTGCGGGCCGGTCAACGGCTCAGGCAACTCGCGCCCAAGCGCCATCAGGGCCAATAAATGAAAAACGCCGCAGCGATACGCGATGGAACGGCCGATAGGGGGAAACGTGCCGTCTGGGGCGATCAGCCGTTCCTGGATGGCCGCGTACCGCCGCGCGCGCTCCAGGACATCGGGGAGCAGACCTTGCCACCGGCTGCTGTACGGGCGGATGTTGCGCAGGGTATCCAACAGCATGGGTTGA
>CAWJLI010000081.1:0-15559 GCA_963843095.1 Bryobacterales bacterium | reverse complement strand
CAACAGTTCCTCCTGGGATCCAAAAGCTCGGCGATGTGAATCTGCTGCCGCCCAACATGGCGGCCTGGTCCCCAACATCATATTGGGCCTGGCGGGGCTGTACCTGCCGCTGCGAATGTGGAGTCAGCGTGTGCCAGCCCCCTCACGGAACCTCGAATAAGTTTTGATGGGGCAGAGCCAAAATGAACGTAAAGATTCTGGACTTCGTCTGCATTGCTGTTTGATGCACCATCCTGACGCTGGGCCCCTGGCCCTTTCCGCGCCCAAGACGACGTCAGAGCGCCTGCGAGGGCGGAACGGTCTCGATCTGGGCAAGTTTGCCACCGCGATCGGTTCCGGAGTGTTTGCGATGGCGAATTCCGACCGGAGCGGACCGTCCGGCAGTCTGGGGATCTGGCTGCGGCCGGGGTGCGCCGGACGGTGGCACTTCCTGGCATTTGGCACTCCTGACCACCCCTTCCGATTCTCGCTGCACCAATCGTGTTGCACCTCCGCCTGCAAGCGTCGGTTGGGAGCGATCAGAACCCTTCGAGCATCGAAGACCTCTACGTCGAGGGTGTGTTTCACAAACACAACCGATATTCATTACGATCACTTCGGGCACCGGCGGGACGGCGGTTTACATCGACGGCGTTTTGGCCCGGCGAGCGCCCCGGTTTCGACTCCTCGCGAATCGGTTCACAGGTCGAATTGTCTTCGGTGATTCACTTGGGCAGACCGATAGTTGGACCGGCCAGCTACTAGGTCTCGCGATTTACGATCGCGAACTCACCGAGGTGTAACTCTTGAGACACTACCAAACCTGGACCCAGGAGGGACGCCCCGAGATCCAGAAGGATGAAGCCAATGCTGCGCTTTACCTTTTCTAGATGAGCGCGCGGGGACTGTTGTCCACAATCGCGCAATTCAGGAGTCGATCTTTCGATTCCGGAAAAGTATCGGGTGTTGGATCAAATCTTCCTGGAACCCTTTTGGACGGAGTTCAATATGTCCCGGAGCTATTGGAGCTCGGCTGCTAAGAACATCGTCGGATTCATCCCGCTCGGCTTCTGCTTTTGCGCCCGCTTGGCCGTCTCCCGTGTCTAAGCGGATGGCACTCACGGCAGTTTTGTTGGGAGCGCTGGTCAGTCTCACCATCGAGGTCCTCCAGGCGTATCTTCCGACGCGAGACTCCGGCATGACGGACATCATCACCAATACACTCGGGACCTGGGTTGGGGTGGTCTGGTTCCGCAGCAAAGCTACCCAGGCTTCGTTCGCGATGCTGCGTCACTGGCATGAGGCCGGATCGGGGTTGCCCGGCGCGCCTGACGGCTCATATTGCATATTGCGATGTGCTGTGAGGGCGCCCGTGGAACTGTAACCGAAGCCGCGCAATCCGCGTCTAAGACTATGATGAGAATGATGTTTACCAAATTTCCCGCGGTTCTAGGATTCTTTCTGGCGATGGTTTCGCCCAGTGCCGGGTTTGCCCGCGATTCGAAGAGCGCCACGGCCGCAAATTATCCCGCCAGCTATGAAGGTGGCACCCTGCCGTTCGATCATAGCAAGGTGAAAGCCACGCTCGGCCCGATGAAGTGATCCTGGTTCAGCATGGCCATCGAATCTCGGTGCCGGCCAGCAGTATCACGGAGATCGCTTGCGCGACGGGTCTTCGCCGCCGCCTTTGCGCCAGCGTGCTCGACGTGGTTCCTTACATGCACCTGGGAGAGAGCGAAAGCCACTATGTGGGCGTCACCTGGGTGAACGCCGGAACGGGCGCCAAGGCGCCGAAAGTGGAAGTCCTCTTCAAGCTGAACAAGACCGAGTACGGTGCTTTTCTTTCCGGGCTGGAACGCTTGACGGGAAAGAAAGCCATCGACACCAATCAGACCCTCACCACCGTTCACTACGACTGATCTCATCGCGTCCACCACAATCGATCTTTTCGTTGGAAAACAGAGGGCAAGCTAAAGCATGCCCTACCCCCTTGACGCCAACCCGGTTCGGTCTTAATATATAGCAGTACCATATATGGAAGACAGATCTATCGATCGCGAGTGGAAGAAAGGCAGTGCCGAGCTGCTTCTGCTCTCGCTGCTCGAGGCATTGCCCCGTCACGGCTACGAAATCAGCAAGCTGATCGAACAGCGCTCCGAAGGCGCGCTGCGCTTTCACGTGGCATCGCTGTACCCGATGCTATATCGGCTGGAAAAGCGCGGCTGGATTCAAGGCCGCTGGGTCGAGAAGAGCGGCCAGCGGCGGCGGCGCTATTACCGGCTGACCGCGCAGGGACGCAAAGTGCTGGCTTCCCAGCGGCAGGGCTGGCAGACCTTCGTGGCGGCCATCGGCCGCATCACCGGAGTCGAAAATGCCTGACTGGAAGGAACAGATTCGCAAGCAACTGGCGGACTTGAGACTCGCTCCTGCCCGCGAGGCGGAGATCGTCGAGGAGTTGGCCCAGCACGCCGAAGATCGTTACCGGGAGCTCGAAGCCGGCGGGAATACGGAGGCGGAAGCCTGCCGCATCACCCTCGAAGAAATCGGCGGCCACGAACTGCTGGCCAGAGAACTCGAAGCCGTCGAGGGCACCGGCGCGCCGGAGCCCATCGTCCTGGGCGCGAGAAACAAAGGACGCCTCCTGACCGGCCTCGGGCAGGACCTTCGCTACGGATTCCGGACGTTGCGGAAGAGTCCCGGCTTCGCCGCCATTGCGATGCTGGCCCTGGCGCTCGGCATCGGGGCGAATACAGCCATTTTCAGCGTGGTAAACGGCGTACTGCTGCGGCCGCTTTCGTATCCCGATCCCGACAAGTTGCTGAATGTCTTCGAGACCACATCGGAGTTCAGCCAGGCCTCGGTCGCCTATCCGAATTACCTCGATTGGCGCCGCGGAAGCCGTTCCTTCACCGATATGGGCATCTACCGCGGCGATGACTTCAACTTCACCGGAAGCGGCGAACCCGAGCAGGTGGCGGGTGAGTACGTGTCGGCGAGCGTCTTCCCCACTCTCGGCGTAACCCCATTCCTGGGCCGCCGGTTTCTGCCGGAAGAAGACCGCCAGGGCGCTGTCTGTGCGGTGATGCTGAGCTACGGCTTTTGGAAACAGCGCTTCGCAGCCGACCCGAACATCCTCGGCAGGAGCTTGACCCTCAACGCCGTGAATTGCGCCGTGGTCGGTGTTTTGCCCCTCGATTTTCGGTTCAGCGGGGCTCGGGTCTACATGCCGATCGAGCAGATGAGCTCGGTCGAACTGCGCACTCGGGAAAACCACCCGGGACTCCGCGTCGTTGGCCGTCTCAAGCCAGGCGTCACCATCGCAGCGGCGCAGGCGGAGATCGTTTCTATCTGCAATACGCTTTCGCGCCAGTATCCGTCTTTCATGCGGACGACCTCAGCTCCGTGCCCCGCATTGGATGCCGGATACTGGCGCGAAAGCGTATTGCAGATAGAAACGATCTCCGCCTGCGCCGCTGCGATGGTGACGCCTGGCTTGAGACGGCCAACGACGCGGAGTCCCGGGTGGTTTTCCCGAGTGCGCAGTTCGACCGAGTTCATCTGCTCGATCGGCATGTAGACCCTAGCCCCGCTGAACCGAAAATCGAGGGGCAAAACGCCGACCACGGCGCAATTCATGGCGTTGAGGGTCAAGCTCCTGCCGAGGATGTTCGGGTCGGCTGCGAAGCGCTGTTTCCAGAAGCCGTAGCTCAGCATCACCGCACAGACAGCGCCCTGGCGGTCTTCTTCCGGCAGAAACCGGCGGCCCAGGAATGGGGTTACGCCGAGAGTGGGGAAGACGCTCGCCGACACGTACTCACCCGCCACCTGCTCGGGTTCGCCGCTTCCGGTGAAGTTGAAGTCATCGCCGCGGTAGATGCCCATATCGGTGAAGGAACGGCTTCCGCGGCGCCAATCGAGGTAATTCGGATAGGCGACCGAGGCCTGGCTGAACTCCGATGTGGTCTCGAAGACATTCAGCAACTTGTCGGGATCGGGATACGAAAGCGGCCGCAGCAGTACGCCGTTTACCACGCTGAAAATGGCTGTATTCGCCCCGATGCCGAGCGCCAGGGCCAGCATCGCAATGGCGGCGAAGCCGGGACTCTTCCGCAACGTCCGGAATCCGTAGCGAAGGTCCTGCCCGAGGCCGGTCAGGAGGCGTCCTTTGTTTCTCGCGCCCAGGACGATGGGCTCCGGCGCGTTGGTGCCCTCGACGGCTTCGAGTTCTCTGGCCAGCAGTTCGTGGCCGCCGATTTCTTCGAGGGTGATGCGGCAGGCTTCCGCCTCCGTATTCCCGCCGGCTTCGAGCTCCCGGTAACGATCTTCGGCGTGCTGGGCCAACTCCTCGACGATCTCCGCCTCGCGGGCAGGAGCGAGTCTCAAGTCCGCCAGTTGCTTGCGAATCTGTTCCTTCCAGTCAGGCATTTTCGACTCCGGTGATGCGGCCGATGGCCGCCACGAAGGTCTGCCAGCCCTGCCGCTGGGAAGCCAGCACTTTGCGTCCCTGCGCGGTCAGCCGGTAATAGCGCCGCCGCCGCTGGCCGCTCTTCTCGACCCAGCGGCCTTGAATCCAGCCGCGCTTTTCCAGCCGATATAGCATCGGGTACAGCGATGCCACGTGAAAGCGCAGCGCGCCTTCGGAGCGCTGTTCGATCAGCTTGCTGATTTCGTAGCCGTGACGGGGCAATGCCTCGAGGAGCGAGAGCAGAAGCAGCTCGGCACTGCCTTTCTTCCACTCGCGATCGATAGATCTGTCTTCCATATATGGTACTGCTATATATTAAGACCGAACCGGGTTGGCGTCAAGGGGTAGGGCATGCTTTAGCTTGCCCTCTGTTTTCCAACGAAAAGATCGATTGTGGTGGACGCGATGAGATCAGTCGTAGTGAACGGTGGTGAGGGTCTGATTGGTGTCGATGGCTTTCTTTCCCGTCAAGCGTTCCAGCCCGGAAAGAAAAGCACCGTACTCGGTCTTGTTCAGCTTGAAGAGGACTTCCACTTTCGGCGCCTTGGCGCCCGTTCCGGCGTTCACCCAGGTGACGCCCACATAGTGGCTTTCGCTCTCTCCCAGGTGCATGTAAGGAACCACGTCGAGCACGCTGGCGCCAAGGCGGCGGCGAAGACCCGTCGCGCAAGCGATCTCCGTGATGCTGCTGGCCGGCACCGAGATTCGATGGCCATGCTGAACCAGGATCACTTCATCCGGACCGAGCGTGGCTTTCACCTTGCTATGATCGAACGGCAGGGTGCCACCCTCATAGCTGGCGGGATAATTTGCGACAGCGACGCTCTTCGAATCGCGGGCAAACCCGGCGCCGGGCGAAACCATCGCCAGGAAGAATCCTAGAACCACGGGGAATTTCGTAACCATCATTCTCATCACAGTCTTAGACGCGAAATGCGCGGCCTCGGTTACGTAGGTTACACCGGGCAACCCTTGCAACACTGTGTGAGATTTCGATACGGGTGTCAGTCGCTACGGGGGCCCCCGATTCGTGCCTCATTCCAATGGCGCAATGCCGCGAATAAAGTCTGGGCAGCCTCGCTTCGGAACCATTTCACGCCCACCCAGGTTCCCAGTGTGTTAGTGATGATGTCCGTCATACCGGAGTCTCGCGTCGGAAGATACGCCTGGAGAACCTCAATGGTGAGACTGACGAGCGCTCCCAACAAAACGGTCGTCAGCGCCGCCCGCTTGAGACGACGCGCAACCGACAAGCGAGCGCAGAAGCAGAAACCGAGAGGAATGAATCCGACGATGTTCTTAGCGGCGGCGCTCCAATAACTCCGCGACATTTCGAACTCCGTCCAGAAGGGTTGCAGGAAGATTTGATCCAACACCACATACTTCTCTGGAATCGACAGATCGACTCCTGAACCGGCGCGATTGTGGACGACATTCCCCGCGCGCTCGTCAAAAAGGTAAAGCGCAGCATTGGCTTCATCCTTCTGGATCTCGGGGCGTCCCTCCTGGGTCCAGGTTTGGTAGTGTCTCAAGAGTTGCACCTCGGTGAGTTCGCGATCGTAAATCGCGAGACCTAGTAGCTGGCCGGTCCAACTATCGGTCTGCCCAAGTGAATCACCGAAGACAATTCGACCTGTGAACCGATTCGCGAGGAGCCGAAACCGGGGCGCTCGCCGGGCCAAAACGCCGTCGATGTAAACCGCCGTCCCGCCGGTGCCCGAAATGATCGTAATGAATATCGGTTGTTTCCTGCGAAAC
Organism: Bryobacterales bacterium; assembly: GCA_963843095.1. Taxonomy (GTDB): domain Bacteria; phylum Acidobacteriota; class Terriglobia; order Bryobacterales; family Bryobacteraceae; genus Bog-375. The sequence goes on along the minus strand of CAWJLI010000081.1, from coordinate 9,357 downwards.
ACGTCCTCGACGTAGAGGTCTCGACGCTCGACCGGTTCTGATCGCTCCCAATCGCGGCTCGCAGGCGGAGGTCCGACAGCGATTGGTGCAGCGAGAATCGGAAGGGATCATCGGGAGTGCCGAATGCCAGAAAAGTGCCGCCGAACCAGGTGCGCCTGGGCCGCAGCCAGATCTCCAGGCTGCCTGACAGTTCGCTGCGGTGGGAATCCGCCATCGCAAACGCGCCGGAACCGATCACCGTGCCATGCTTGCCCAGGCCGAGACCGTTCTGCTCTCGCAGCCACGTGACGTCGTTCTTGGGCGCATGAAAGGGCCATAGACCCAGCGTCAGGATGGTGCATAGAACGGCAATGCAGACGATGTCCAGAATCTTTACGTTCATTTGGTTCTGCCCCATCGAAGCTTATTCGAGGTTGCCTTTGAGGTTTGCTGGCACGCGCTAACTCCGCATTCGCAGCAGCAGGTACAGCCCCGCCAGGCCGAATATGATGTCCGGGGACCAGGCCGCCATGTTGGGCGGCAGCAGATTCACATCGCCGAGCTTTTCGAACAGGATGCCCAGACCCTTGTACCCCACGCCGATGCCAAGGCTGACGCCGATACCGGCCATCGCGCCGCGGTTGCCCACCAGAAACCCGTAAGGCACGGCGATCATCGCCATGATCAGCGCAAACAGCGGCAGCGCGAATTTCAGGTAGAACTGCACCTGGAGCTTCCCGGTGGGAAAGCCCCGCTCTTGCAGATCGCGAATGTAGCGGTCCAGGCGCAGGAAGTTCATCTGTTTCTCCTGCACGGCTGCGGTTACGAAGTAATCGGGCGGCTCGGTCAGGTCGGAGTGCCAGCGCGTCTCCAGGCCGCCGGGCTCGCTCGAAAAGGACTGGTATGAGCTGCACGAGTCGCCGGCAAAGCGGCAGCTCCAGCCATTCTCGAAAACCCACGTCTTCAGCGCCGGGCTCCACTGCCCGCGCTCCGCCACGGTCTCGCGCTTCAGGCGGAACGTGTTGGGGTCCATGTCGAACACGTCCACTCCGTGCATGATGCCCGCCGCGTGGTCGAAGAATTCGTAGTAATAGACGCGCGAGTGGCCCATGATCCACTTGTGGTCCGCGCGCTGGTAGGTCTGCTTGGGCCGGCCCTTGATCTCGTCGCGCATGGCGTCCTGCTTGAGATTGGCGCCGGGCACGTAGTAATAATCGAACAGAAACAGCCCGCCCGCGAACACCATGCCCGCCAGCAGCAGCGGCATGGCCAGCCGGTACAGACTCACGCCGCAGGCGCGGAACGCGGTGATTTCGTTCTGCTTGCTCAGCACGCCCAGGTGAACCAGCACGGCCACCAGGATGGCGAACGGCAGGGTCTCGTAGATCAACTCCGGCGTGAGGAAGAACAGATACTCGAACATCTCCATGAGCGGGATCTTGTTGCGGATCCAGTCGCCCATCAGCTCGAAGAAGTTATAAGCCAGAATCATCGACAACAGGCTGGCCAGCACCACGCCGAGATAAAACATGAAGCTGGTCAGGATGTAGGCATCGACGATTTGCGGCAGAACGGGGAGCCTCCAGTGCGGCAGGCGGGCCACCGGCGCAGCCGGTTCCGGCTTATTGCGCCGCAGCCAGGCGCCCAGCCGGGCCAGCCCGCCGGTGATGCCGCCCAGCAGGTCGCGGTCTCCGGGCTGCTCCATGCGGTACAGAAAGACGATTCCGGCCAACAGGAACGCGGCATCGGGCAGCCACACGGCCACCGGCACGGACAAGGTCCTCTGCTTGGCAAACCCGATCAGCGTGAGCGAGGAAAGGTGGTAGCAGAAAAAGCTGAGAAACAGCGCGATGACATACCCGGCGGATTTGCCGCCTTTGCGCGTGGCGATGCCGAGCGGGATGCCGACCAGCGCCAGCGCGATGCAGGCCACCGGCAGCGCGAATCGCCGGAACAGCTCGATGCGCACCTCGGTCCAATCTTCCCCGGAACGAGGGTATCGCAACAGCTCCCGCGTGTTCATGGCGGCCGTAGGCGGCGTCTTGTGCTCCGGCGGCGAGGCATCGAGCACCTGCGTGCTGATGGGCGCGCACGAGTCGTTGGCCACGCGGTCCTTGCCCATCTCGTGCGAACAGTAGTCGTAGAGGGTGAGCTGGATGCGGTTGTTCTTGGGATCCGACATGGCGATGGCTCCGCGTGCCACGGTGATCATCGGCCCTTCGGCTTTTTCGCGCATCCCCGAAACGCGCTGCTCCGGCGGGGTGATATCGGCGATGAATACCGGCCGCCACTTCACCACCGGGCCCGTCCCTACGTCGCCCACATAGAGAATCCGGTTGGGGAAGCTTTCGTTGAAGACTCGCGGTTCGATGGCCGCCGAAAGCTGCCCTTGCAGCAACTGGTTGACGATTTCGGTGCTCCTGCGATAGGCCAGCGGCGTCAGCCGCAGCGACGCCAGGCCCGCCAGGCTCATCCCCAGCGCGGCGAACAGCACCACCGGCCCGATCACTTTCCGGCTGGAGACGCCCGCCGCGCGCATGGCGGTGATTTCGCCATCCGCCGCCATCCGGCCGAGCCCGATCAAAATGCCCACCAGCACGCCGAACGGAATAGTGAGCGGCAGCACCGGCGGCATCGCCCAGAGAAGCAACTCCAGCACGGTGGAGACGGACGCGTTGTTGGCTCCCACCAGCACCGCGAACAGCTTGTCGGCCGCGCGCAGAAAGATGATGAAAGTTGCCAGCAGCGTGCCCAGCACCGCGCTGGCCAGAATCTCGCGGAAAATGTAACGGCCCAACAGGCGCATACCGGCTACCGCGCCATCTCCGGCGGCGGCGCCACGGGCAGCTTGGGCAGTTCCTCTTCCACCGGATGCAGCTCCACGTCGTCGATGATGATCGAGGGCGCCACCACGCAGCTTTCCGTGGTGTAGCTTCCCGCGCCCACCAGCGCCAACGGAGCGCCATTATCCAGATAGTCGAAAACCGTGTTGTCGTCGCCCGCCACCAGGATGTCCTTGAGCGACCGCACGTTCAGCTCGCGGAAGCGAAGCCCGCGCACCAGTTCCTCGCGCCCGTCGGGATAGACCTTATAGACCAGCACCGGCGAGCTGACCGGATGCGCCGCGCTTTCCGCGGTCGTGAACATGCGCCGCAATTCGTCGAGCGACGCCGTGGACGGGTAATCCATCTTGCGCACCACGATGCCGTAAGCCAGGCCGCGCGCCACCACCAGCTCGATCAGCTTCTTCTTGAGATCGCCGGCGGGCATGGTCTCCGAGGAGCTGATGAACAGGTTGCCGACTCCGGCGGTAGCGGCGCCAATACGGCCCCGGCAGGCGCGCATGGCCGTTGGAGGCGGAGAATCCGCGCACCGGCTGCCGCGTCAGCAGGAAGTCCTTGAGAACGCCTTTCTCCACCAGCGTGAGCGGCTGCGCGCCGACGCCTTCGCGGTCGACGTCATAGGCGCCGAACAGCGCTCGGCCGCGCCACTCCCGCTGCGTCGGGTCGTCCACCACGTCGAACGATTCGGGCAAAACGCGCGCGCCCAGCCGTCCTTCGAGCTCGCTCGAATTGAACCCGCCGCGGCCGCCTTCCGGTTTGCGCGCGAGCGCCACGTTGCGGCCCAGCAGCTCGGCGAAGATCTGCGGGCTGGCCGCGCCTTCAAACAGCACCGGGCCGCTGTAATCTTCGCCCTTCGGAGCTTTGGCCAGCGCTTCCAGGTTCTGCGCCATCTCGCGAAGCGCGCCGTTCAATCGGCATCGCCCGGCAGGTGCGCAGGGTCGAGCGCGAGGAAGTTGACGGCGTCGTGCAACACCATGCCGTCCGCCGCTTGCGCTACCGCGCGCGCCCGCAGAGTGGCGGCATTTTCGGCCGCCCGCACCACCGTTCCTTCCGAATTCACCACGTAGTAGCCGCCGGCCTCGGCCTCCAGTTCCACGCGCGAATCCAGCACTCCGGGATATTCGCGCGAAGATGGCGGACAGCGCGCGCACCCGCGCCGCCCAATCGTTCTCGTCGATCGCGAGGCGGCCCAGCTCGTGGATATAGTTCATCGGCTGGGCTCGCGAAAAGTCGTCGGCCGGGATTGCTCTCGGTGAGATTGCGCAGCGCCGCGCGCTTGCGCGAAATAGTCTCCACGGCGCTCTTGTAAGCCGAATCGGTGGCCAGCCAAAAGTAGCGGCGCAGCACCGGATAGGAGTCGTCGAGCGGCCAGCGGCCCAGGTCATAACGCGTGCCGCCTACGCGGCCGGCGAAGTTCGTGTTGTCGAACTTGTAATCGCCCACCCGCACGGTGATCTCCGGCTGCCGGAGATGGTCGCGGCGCCGCGCCAGAAGGCCGCCGAACGACGCCGAGACGCTGAAGGCATCCCCCTCGTCGATCAGGTACTGAATGAAGTACGGGGCATCCAGATTGGAGACGGTGAGCTTGCTCGCGCGCGCGATTTCGTCGCGCATGGCCGACAGCACCGGGTCCGGCGCGGGCGCATCCGCCGCCAGCGCCGCCATCGCCGTGCCAACCGCAGCCAGCATCAGGCGCCTCATTGTCCGTCCTTATTTCCGATCGACGCCGGCTCCGGGAGCAGCGGCGGCCGGTCGTTCGCTTTGGCTTTCTTTTCGATTTCGATTTCCGATACCAGGATCGCCGGCGACACCGCGGAAACCGGCACGCTGCCGCTTTCCGCGCCGCAATAGCCGTTGAACACTTCCGGCTTGTCTCCGGTGGCCAGGATCTTGGCGAAGCTCGCCAGCGGCGTGCCCACTATATCCGCGCCGCGCACCAGTTCGTCCGGACGGCCGTCGGCATACACGCGGTACACGATCACCGGGCACCACCTTGAATGCCTGCAACCCGGCGCGGCTGGTGGTGGTGAACCCGTTGGTGATGTCGCGGAAGTAGAGGCCGTAAGGCTTGTTCTGCCGCTTGATCTCTTCGATCAGCATCTCGCGCAGCCTGGCGTCGGAGACGGCTTTGGCCGATTCCACGATCAGATTGGACTGCCGCGAAACCACTTCGTAACCGGGCTGGCGCCGGCCGTGCCCGTTCGACTGGCCGAAGCCCGCGATGGGCGAACGGGACATGAGGAAGGTTTTCAGCACGCCGTTTTCGACCACGGTGACCGGCCTCGCCTTCACTCCCTCATCGTCGTAAGCGTACCAGCCGTAGAGATCCTCGCCCGCCATCGAATGCCGCGTGGGATCGAAAATCACCGATAGGAAATCGGGCAATACCTTGGCGCCGACGCTCTTGGTGAAGGTCTGGCCCTCGCCTTCGTCCTTCTGGCGGAAGCCTTCGACGCGATGACCGAAAATCTCGTGGAAGAACACGCCCGCCGCGCGGCCGGAAAGAATAGCAGGCCCCACGAACGGCTCGGCTTCCGGCGCGCTCAGCAGCGCCGTCACGTCCTTGGCGACGCGGTCAATCGCCGCCAGAACCGTCTTGTCGTCCGGCAGGCCACCCGCGTCTTCCGCCTCAAAGCTCTCGAAGTTGGCGACGTCGGCGCCGTCGGCGGCTTTGGCGGAGGCGGAAATGAAGATGCGCGCGTAGCCGCGGCCGAATTCCAGGCGCGTTCCTTCCGTATTCACGAAATAGCGCGTCTCGCCCTGGCTGGAAACCGTCACCCGGCTGGTGAGCACGCCAGGGTAATTCCGGAACCGCTCGGAGAGCTTGCGGATGCGGCCGGTCCATTCCTCCATGTCGAACTTCAGCTTCGCCGGCGCGGCGAGGGAGACTTCGGACGGCGCGCCCGAAAAATCGGCCGAAGCGTCCTGCTCCGCCACTTTCACCTGGGTGTTGGTCTGAATCCGGATCAGCCGCTCCGCCGCCGCGCGATACGCGCGATCGGTCTCCTCCCACAAACGGTGCTTGATGGAATTGGCGTTGTCTTCGTAGGTGATCTGCGCCCCGGAAGTGAACTGCGCCGCGCCGCCGCCGGGTCCACGCACGCGGTGGTAGTTATCCAGCTTCGGAGAGCCCACGCGGACGGATACATCCAGCGTTCGCGATTTCCCGCCGCCCGTCGAGTCGATCGCGCCCAGCGTCCCCGACACGTTGTAGACGTCTTCCTGGGTTATTTCGTAGCTCAGAAAGTACGGTGGAGGCTCGGCCTTGTCCTTGAGCGCCTGAAAATTGCGCGCCAGTTCCTGGCTCATGGCATCCACCACCGTTGATTGAGCCGTGGCAGCGGCTGCCAGCGCGAGCGGCAGCGCCAGGCGGAGCAGGATCGAGGGGGTCAAATCTCAGCATAGCAAACTGGCCTCGATGCCCCGTTGTGCTACAAAGCTAAGGTGGGGCGGACGCGTGACCCAATCGGATCACGGCCGCCTTGCCGGAGGTTTTCGTTATGCCGAACCACCATCTTGCGGCGAAGCTGCTTCTGCTGCTCGCGCTCCCTCTGTGCCTCCTGGCTCAGAATCCGCCCATTCCCGTCTGGAAATTCGCCGTCTCCGGCGATTCGCGCAATTGCGGCGACATGGTGATGCCCGCCATCGCCGGGCAGGTACTCAAGAGCGGAGCCAACTTCTACTGGCACCTGGGCGATTTTCGCGCCATATACCAAATCGACGAGGACATGGCGCCGCCGCCCGAGCTCCCTGTGAATGCGCCGCGCCTCGACATGGCGAGCTACTTGCAGAAAGCGTGGCCGGATTTCATCGAGCACCAGATCCGTCCCTTCGGCAACCTCGAGGTATTTCTGGGCATCGGCAATCACGAATTGATACTCCCGCAGACGCGCAGTGGATACGTCGCTCAGTTCGAAAGCTATCTGAACAGCCCGCGCCTGGCGGCCCAGCGCCTGGCCGATGGCGACCCGGTGGGCCCGCGCACGTACTATCACTGGGTCATGAACCACACCGATTTCCTGTCGCTCGACAACGCCAGCAACAGCTTCGACGCGGACCAGATGAAATGGATCCGCGCGCGCGTGGCCGCCGACCGGAAATCCCGCGACATTGTGACTGTCGTCGCCGGCATGCATGAAGCGCTGCCGGGAAGCAAGGGACTGAGCCACAGCATGTGCGATTCCGACGCAGGGATCGCAACCGGGCGCGAGGTCTACAACCTGCTCTGGGATTTGCTGCAGAGCGGCAAACGCGTGTACGTGCTGGCCAGCCATTCGCACTTCGTCATGGACGATGTCTTTCGCACGTCCTATTGGGGCGATCGTGTGCTGCCGGGATGGATCGTGGGCACCGCCGGCGCGGTGCGCTACCGGCTGCCGGAGGGCGTTTCTGGCGGGACGATCAGCAAGACAGATGTTTACGGCTATCTGTTGGCCACGGTGATGTCGGATGGGGCGATTCAATTTGAATTCCGGCAGATCGGCCTGGACGATTTGCGGCGCGCCAACGCCGGGCGCTACCCGGACGCGCTGGTCGGCTGGTGCTACGAGAAGAACGCGGATCAGAAAATCCCAAAGCCCGAAGCTTGCGGGGCGAAGTAGGTGGGGCAGGTCCCCGACCTGCCAACGCCGGTTTGGTTGGACTCCAACCAAAATCAGACGCTAACTCCTTTGTTTTCGGAAAAAAACGGCTGGATTCCAACCGAATTGCCTTTGGGAACCGGCGGATGCCGGGCTTGCGCCCGGCTGGCCGATTGGCAATCGGCCGCAGGATGACATCCTGCCCCACAAATGGCATCCTGCCCCACAATAGCAGGAGGAGGTGTTTTTCTGTGGACTGGCGAATCGCGTGCGTGTTGATGGCGGCCGGCCTGGCGCGGGCGGCTGAGCCGATCGGGCTGTTTGCGGATCACTCTGACGTCGGCGCGGTTCTGCACCCAGGGTCCGTCGTGTACGATGCTGCGAAGCGCAGCTACTCCATCAGCGGCAGCGGCGAAAACGTGTGGGCAGCGGCGGACGCGTTCCAGTTCGTCTGGAAAAAGATGGAGGGAGATTTCACGCTCACGGCCGATATCTCCGTGCTCGGGCAGGGCGGAGATCCGCACAAGAAGGCGATGCTGATGGCGCGGCAGAGCCTGGATGCGGATTCGGCGTATGCCGATGTAGCGCTGCATGGCGTCGGATTGACGTCGCTGCAATCCCGCGATGCCAAGGGCGCGGACACGCATGAGATTCAGTCGAACATTTCCGCGCCCAAGAAATTGCGGTTGCAAAAATACGGCGATGAGTTCACGATGTGGCTGGCGGGCGAGGACGGCAAGTTCCGTTTTGCGGGCGGCTCGATGCGGGTGCCGCTGACGGGGGCTTTCTATGTGGGGCTGGGCGTTTGCGCGCACAACAAGGACGCGGTGGAGACGGCGGAGTTCAGGAACGTGGCGCTGGACACGGCCGCCAGTGGCGTGTCCACCCAAGTCTACGGCACGCTGGAAACAATCACCGTTGCGTCAACCGACCGGCGCGTAACGTACGTTGGGACTCCGAATACTGCCTCGCCGAACTGGACGCCGGATGGAGCGTCGCTAGTGTTCAGCCAGGGCGACAAGATCGAAATCGTGCCGGTGGTTGGAGGCGAGCCGAAAGTCATTAATACGGGATCCGCCACGCACTTGAACGACCTCCATGGGATCTCGCCGGACGGCACCATGCTGGCCATCGGCGATTATACGCACGGTAACAGAGTCTTCGTGAGCGTGGTTCCCATAGGTGGCGGGGAGCCTCGGCGCATCACCGCAGAATCGTCTTATTGCGGCGGGTGGTCGCCGGACGGAAAGACAATCGTCTATACGGGCTTGCGGCGCAGCGAGTTTGCCATCTACACGATTCCGCTTGCTGGAGGCGAGGAAAGCCGCCTGACAAATGGTTCCTATTTTGGCTGCGCGGAATACGCGCCGGACGGAAAGTACATTTACTTCAGTTCCGGTCGGTCGAACGCGATGGAGATCTGGCGCACGCTGCCCGACGGCTCGGAGCCTGAACAGGTAACCAAGGACGGCGCGGGCAACTGGTTCCCGCATATCTCGCCGGATGGCCGCTTGCTGGCGTTTCTCACGCAGCAGCAGCAGGATTCGCACTTCCCCCTGCTGGCTGCGGAGATCACGCTGCGCGTGATGACGCTTGCCGATCGGCGCATCCGTGTTCTGGCCAGGTTGATCGGTGGCCAGGGAACCATGCCTGTCCCATCCTGGTCGCCCGACAGCCGCCGGCTGGCGTTCGTGAGTTACCAAGGAGTTCCTGCCGGCTCTATACCGCTGCCCGAGGTGATCACTCCCGCCGTCGTAAAATAATTGCAGTGCCAGAAACAATCACAGTGCCAGGAACATCACAAGACTTCTATCGAATTCAGAAGCTGCCGCCGTACGTGTTCGCGGTGATCAACGAGATGCGCGCCAAGGCGCGCGCGGCCCAGATCGACGTCATCGACCTGGGCATGGGCAACCCGGATGGGGCTACGCCGCGGGTGGTGGTGAGCAAGCTGG
>CAWJLI010000080.1:0-4234 GCA_963843095.1 Bryobacterales bacterium | reverse complement strand
CAACCGCGCGTCTTTCACCCAAAGCTGGTCGGAATAATTCGGGTCGATGGCGATCGCCGTGGGCACGTTGCGGAACTCATCGTGGACCAGCGTCAGTCCCGCTTCGTTCTCCCGGATCGCCGCTTCCCGCTGGCCGTCGAAGGTCGAGTCGATCACCGTGAATTGCCAGGCCGCCGATGGCTTGCGGGTGAGGATGCCATATCGGCCGCCGTGGAAATGCAGGTCTTCCGCCTCGTTGCCCGCATCCTGGACTCCGGCAAGGCCGGATCCGATTTGGAAATCCATGTGGGCCAGATACCCATGCTGGGCGACGTGAAAGCGGATTCCGACCGCCGCTCGATTGTCGCTGCCAATCTCGAAATCGATATTACTCATCGCGGAATAGAAGGTGCTGTTTCCCGCATCGACGACGTTTCGATTCGGCGGCACGGTTCCCGGTGGCGGCTCCGGCACGCCGAAATCCGTTCCCGGAGACGCCGCGCCGGTCAGCCTCCGTCCCACGAAGAAGAACATGCAGCCGATTCCCTGCTGGAACCCTGGGGTCCCGTTCGCCAGCACGAATACCGGACGTCTTTCGCCATAGCCGATCAGCCGCACGCCCGGCCAGACATAGATGGTTCGTGTGACGCGATAGCGGCCTTCCGGGATAAAGAGGATCCCCTCGCCCGTGGTCTCCTGGACTCTGTCGATAGCGGCCTGGATCGCCGCACTATCGTCGGCATTGCCGTCGCCGCGAACCGGGAACTGATTCTGCGTCAGGTAAACCGCCTTGGGATCGTTCGGCCGCGCCGGGTAAAACGATTGGCCCCGCGATGGCAAACCGCTTCCCAGCAAAACAATTCCCAGCACTATCATTTCACGCATGGATCACCCCGAACCTGGTCAGTTGTCGCAAGCTCATTTTATCTCGCGACAAAGGTGTTCATGAATACGTTCGATGGACTGCTCGGTAACTATCGAGGCTCGTTCGGAACCGCGAGATCGAGAAGCCGTGAAGGAGAGCTGTTTGTGGAATGCGTTGGAAAAGAGAGGTTCGGGTTTTTGGGCCTTCCGGTCAGGGCGACAACCCAGCCTTGGGGGACGGAGGCGGCTCCCGAGAAAAAAATCGAGAAAAATCAATTCGCAGGACCAAAAGGACGGCGGTTTCGCTTATACTGTATGGAACCCGGAAGTTCAAAGCGGAAATTCCGGATCAAAACTGACTCTAAGGGACGTACATGAAGACTCTATCTCGACTTCTGATCCTTGCGTGCGCGGCGGCTGTCGCATTCGCACAAGCCATCTGCCCGGGCGCGGCAGGCTCAAATAATTTCGTTCACGCGCCTGATTCGGCGGCAACCGGGTGCAACGCGGTCATCACTATCGCGGCGAATGGCACCGCATCGGTGCAGATCACTGACTCGTCCCCGTACGATGGAAGTGAGGATACCCTCATCGGCGTGAAGAACAACAGTACCAGTACCGCCGCCTCGCTAAACCTTACTGGAAACGATGTCTTTGGTTTCGACGGGGACGGCATTTGCACCTTTACCTTTGTCGGCAGCAGCTACTGCACGGCGGCCCAAAGGGCAGGAACTGATCCCCAGGATTATCAGGGTCCAACGTCAACCTTCACGGTCACCAACGCTAATTCCGGAACGGTCAACTTCAGCCCAGCGATCCCGGCAAACGGTGGCACTAGCTACTTCAGCCTTGAGGGTGTTCCGACAGCCAGCCTGGCAGTGACGGTGACGCCCGGTTCGGGTGGCACGACCCCGACGCCCCTGCCAGGCAGTTTGGTGCTTCTGGGTCTGGCCCTCGCGTGTTTGGTTGGATGGCAGTTAGGTTCGCGGGTCTTTGCGAGATAGCGATTCTTAGTTTCAGCGGGGAAGAAGTTCCCGGCCTTCCACGCTCCACCGTTTCGCGTCTTCAGGCCTTTGCTACTGCCGCTTTCACTCGCTCCGGTGTCATCGGCAACTGCAGGACGCGAGCGCCCACGGCATCGAAGATCGCATTGGCCAGTGCCGCGCCCATGGCGATGATCGGTGGCTCACCGCCGCCCAGGGCCGGCTTCTCCGGATTCTCCACCAGCACAATCTCAATCTTGGGCAGCCACGAGAATCGCGGAATCCGGTAGCTGTCGAAGTTGGTGTCGAGCACTTCCCCGTTGCGGAACCGCACCTCCTCGGTCAGCGAGTAACCCAGGCCCATGATGACGCAGCCTTCGGCCTGCTGCCGCATTCCCTCGGGGTTGACCACGAGCCCCTCGTCCAGCGCCATCACCACCCGCTTCACTTCCACCGCGCCCGTCGCGCGGTCCACCACGACGTCCGCCATCGTCGCGTTGCAGGCGTTGGAATACATGCCGCACGCCATCCCGGCGCCACGTCCGCTGGGCGCGCGGCCGGCCTTCCACCCGAACTGTTTGGCTGCGGTTTCGAGCACCCGCCGCAACCGCGCATTGGTCAGGTTGTTCAGCCGGAACTCCAGCGGGTCCACACCCATTTTCGCGGCCAACGTGTCAATATGCGATTCCCGCGCGAAGGTGTTGCTGTTCACCGACGGCGCGCGCCACGCGCCAACGGCGAACGGATTCATCCCCGCGGGATTCCCTCCCATCCATCCACCCGCCGAGGTCACCCGCTTGTGTGGGATGTCGTAAAACGGATTGGCTTCCCGGTCCCCCGCTCCGAACACGTGGTTATCCCAGAGCACGATCTTGCCGGCGGCCACGCCGGCGCGGATCTTCATCACCGCGGCCGGCCGGAACCGGTCGTAGAAGAACTCCTCCTGACGACTGTAGACCACCTGCACCGGTTTGCCCGTGATCTTCGCCAAACGCGCCGCTTCCACTCCCTGGTCCGCCTCCGTTTTGCCGCCGAACCCGCCGCCAACGTAGCGCGAAATGATCCGCACCTTGTCGGCCGGTATTCCCAGCGCCGCTGCCACTGCGCGCTGCACCTGGAACGGAGCTTGCGAACTGGCCCAAACCGTGACCTTGCCGTCCTCGATTTGCGCTGTCGCCGAGTGGGTCTCCATGGGAGCGTGGGCAACGTAACTGTTCAGGTACGTTTCCTCGATCACGTTCGCCGCCAACCGCTCGCCTTCCGCCAGATCGCCGCTCTGGCCGACCACCCGCGGCTGCGGCGCGGTCTTCTGAATGTGGTCGAAAATCGTTTTGTCGTCGGCGCCGGCGGGCGCGTTCTCGAACTCCGCGTTGATCCTGCCCAGCGCTGCCACCGCGACGTCTCGCCGTTCGTGCAGCACCCCGATCATCCCGCCGTCCTTCACCACCCGCACGCCGATCATCTTCTCCGCCGCCGCAGTGTCCGCCGATTTCAGCGTCGCCCCGTGCGCCGGCGGGCGCAGAATCGCTGCGTGCAACATGCCCGGCAGCACGATATCGCCCGCGTATTGCGCCCGGCCCGTGACCTTGTCCACGCCGTCCTTGCGCTGTGGCGACGTGCCGATCAGTTTGAAACCCGCCGGCTTCACCGGCACATCCGCCAGGTGCCGCTCGATGCGTTTTCCATCCACCAGTTGCCCGTACGTGACCGCATTCGACGGCTTGCCCGATTCGCGGATGCTCCCGGATTCCACCTGCAGTTGGCCGGCCGGCACCTTCAATCGCTCCGACGCGATCTGCACCAATACGGCCTTGGCCTCGGCTCCCGCCCTGCGCACCGCCGGCCACAGCAGCGGCGTGCACATCGAGCCGAAGGTTCCCATGTCATATGGGCACAGGTCGGTATCGCCCATCACCACGTCTACCGTGTCCAGAGCGACATCGAGCTCCTCCGCCAGAGCCACTGCCAGCTCGGTCATCGCACCCTGGCCCAGTTCCACCTTGCCGACCAGGCACGTTACCCGCCCGTCCGCCCCTATTTTCAGAAATGCGTTGAAATCGGTCGGACCGCTTTGCCGCCCCGGCAGCCGTCCCGGCTCCTGACCCTCCGCCAGTTCCGCACCGAAAAAGACGAACAACCCCGCCCCGGCGATCTCAAAGAAGTCGCGCCGTTTCATTTCGCCCGCCACAACCACGCTCTCCGCCATCACGCACCTGCCTTTGCCGCCCCGGCGGCTTCCTCGATCGCATCCAGAATCCGCACGTGCGAGCCGCACCGGCACAGATTGTCCTCCATGTGCCGCGCAATCTGCTCGCGCGTCGGATGCGGCGTCTTCAGCAACAACGCGTACGCGCTCAGAATCATTCCCGGCGTGCAGTATCCGCACTGGAACGCGCGGTGCTCCAGGA
>CAWJLI010000079.1:0-54473 GCA_963843095.1 Bryobacterales bacterium | reverse complement strand
TCCACCAGCAACAGGAAATCGCGCTTCCATCCGGCAGGCACGGGCGGCAGGCCGGCGGCGCGGAATCGCATGCGAATCTCGTCGCCCGAACCCATCACCACCATGCGGTCGTCGGGCTCGGCCAGCAGCGTTTCGACGGGCCATAGCGCGTGTACAGGCCGGGCGTGGGATTCCACATCGAAGTGAAGCTGACGGTCGAGTAATCGAACTGCTCCGGCTGCTTGCGCTGGGGATGAATCAGCGGCTTGGAGAAACCGCGGAAATGGAGATCGGCGGCGTCGAGGGGCAGCCGCGTCATGTGTACGTCGGGCGGCGCGTTGTCTTCCACCAGGTAGATTTCGTCCCAGTAGACGCACAGGTTGGTGACGATGCGGACCTCGCGCGAAGCGGAAAGAAACTTGCCGGCCAGGTCGACCGCCATCGGCTTCGGTTTGCCGGAAGGCATGCCCATGTCTTCCACCACGGTCTTCCAATTGCCGGCGGCGTCCTTCACCTGAAGGTAAGGGAAAACTAGATCGCGGTGCGCCTGTGCGGCGGAAAGGAAAGTGCTGCCATCGGCCCAATCCACCCAGCCGTAAAGAATGAGCGCGGCGCGGTTGGAGCGGGCGGCGTCGCCGAAATCGAGATCCAAATGATGCAGTTCGGCAACGCCGGCCAGATCGCGGCGGAAAGAATCCGGATAGACGCGGTCGCGCTGGAGGACGGCCGCGCGAACGTCGGCGCCGTTGCGAATCGTGCGCCGCCACCGGATAGATTTTGCGCGTGACGCCGAACAGGCGGAATTCGGGAAAAGGCGGCGACTTGAATTTCTCGTTGGTGACGATCTCAGTCCCGCCGGGTGATCGAGCGCCATCAGCTCGATCTGGTCGATGTAGGAGACCTCGCGCAGTTCTTCGGTCATGCGGACTTCGTAAGCGCCGTCATGTGCCTCAAGCGCCCCGGCAGGTATCGAAACGTATTCCTGGTGATCCACCGGGAAGAACTCGCCATCGCCGGAACTCGCGCCGAGCGGCGCCACGCCCGAGCACGTCGGTGATGAACTGGAAGCCGCTGCCGTTCCAGGTGAAGATCATCGGGCAGGAGCCGGCCAGGCGCGGCGCTTCCTTGATCGCGTCGACCTTGTTCACCGGCTGATTGGTTTCGTTCTGCACCAGGCCATTGGGCCAGGTGATGCGCACAGTATCCACCTTGGTGCGATTGCCCAGGCGGAAGACGACGGGGACGCCCGCGTACGTGATCTTCTCGTAACTCGTGCCGGCCTTCACTTCCACCTTGGCGTTCACCGCGGCCTTGGGATTCTTCTCGCCGGTGAGGGCCACTTCGATCCAGTTGCCGTAGTTAGGCGTGACGTCATGACGGATGACGAGCGAGCCGTCAGGGTCGATGCGCGCGCGGTCGAGCCGGCCGTTGCCGTCAAAATCGGCGAGCACTTCGCGAGGCGCAAAAGCTTCGTCGGGCCAGTTGGCTTGCGGCTCGAATTTACCCCCGCGGTTGAGCAGCAGCAAGCCGTTCTCGACGTTCAGGATCAGCGGGCCTTGCACAACCAGGTCGGTGCGGCCGTCGCGGTTCACATCGCGCGCCACCAGGTGGCGAAATCCGGCGGGCAGGGCGTCGAGCGGCACGGCTTCATAGTGGCCCACCAGGCGGTCGCGGTAGAGCACGCCCGGCCGGTCGTCATACATCACCACGAGGTCGAAGTAGGGCGTGTCGGGTTCGAGGTCGAAACGAACCGCGTCGCGGGCGTGGCCACTCACAAACGGAAAGCGCGCGGTTTCGTCGCTGAAGCCGGCCTCGCCGTTGTTGCGCATCAGCTTCGATTGCGGGCCGATGAGGAACAGGTCTTCGTCGTAATCGTGATCGTAATCGAGCCAGACGGCGGTGTGGTAAACGCCGCTGGCGAGGTCGGCGTGCTTCTGGAAATGGCCCTTGACGTTGCGATAGAGCGCCGCGCCGGCGCGGGTGATCACGCAGAGATCTGGCAAGCCATCGTTATCGAAATCGCCGGGGACGATCGCGACCACATCGCGCAGCGTTTCCAATCCCGAATCCGGGACCGGCGTTTTGCCGTTGCGGAAGAGTTGCGCGCGGCCGCCGCCCCAGGCGATCAGGCTGGGCCGCGAGCCGCCATCGAGGTCGAGCACAGCCAGGCCAGCATTGTCGCCAGAGAATCCAGTGGCGAGCTTTTCATCGCGATACACCGGCTCGGCTAGCGGAGCGGGCGGCGGCTCATCGATGGGATCGTAAATCTCCGCGTAGGTGCACCAGTCCATGTCCTCCGGAATGGCCGCGCCCTCCTGGCGCTGCTTGGCTTCCTGGAAGAGCTTCAATTCCGCGGCTGCATCGGCCGGCCGGTTCACTTGCCGGTACAAGCCGTAGAGCTGAAAATGCGGCGCGGCCAGCAGCGGATTCAAGTCGCGCGCGGTTTCAAACTGTTTGATGGCCGCGGCGGTCTCGCCTTTCATTTTGAGCAGCGTGCCGATCTGGTAGTGGGTGACCGGCTCGGTGGGAACCAGCCGCGCCATTCCTTGAAACTCAACGAGCGCTTTATCGAACTCGCTCTGCCGTTTGTATGCGACGCCCAGATTGAACCAGGTGTGCGGCAGTTTGGGGTCCTGCTTCTGCACCTTTTCCAGTTCGACGATGCCGCGCGCCAGTTCGCCGACACGCAGCAGTGCCAGGCCGTAATTCAGCCGCTCGCGCACCGAGGCCGGCGCCATATCGAGCGCGGTACGGAATTCCGTTACCGCCTGCGGTTGCGTGGTCGGGTTCTCATAAAACGCTTTGCCCAGGTTGCGGTGCTCCCAGAGCTGCGTTTCGCGCGCG
This sequence comes from Bryobacterales bacterium, assembly GCA_963843095.1. Lineage (GTDB taxonomy): Bacteria > Acidobacteriota > Terriglobia > Bryobacterales > Bryobacteraceae > Bog-375. Next base: position 51,650 of record CAWJLI010000079.1, on the reverse strand, counting down.
CGATGGAGCTGAGCCCGGTCGATCTGCGTATGGGCGAGCCATGCCCACCCACAGATTGCTATGATTACCGGGAAAACCTGGCTGCGTAATGACGTTGTCAGGACTGGTTCGTAATGACAGAGGACCTCCTCGACAGCACCACCGGTGCCGTCAAAATATCATAGTAGGCGCGGTACGGCCATAATGGGAACATACTAGTGGAGCAAGGCCGATCTCCTACAATCCGTTTGTTGGCCGGGCTGGCCGTCACGCTATCGGCGGTGATGGTGTACTCGGCGTACACGATTGTGCAACTGCGCAGCCTGGAGCAGTTGCAGACCTCCATCATCGACCGCAACCGCACCGACTCGCTGTTGCTGCTGCGCATTCAGAACAACCTGAACACGCTGGCGGTGACCATGCGGGACATGCTGGAAGGGAGCGAACCGTATCCGCTGACCGCGTGGCAGGCGCCGTTTCACCGCATACGCACGGACCTGGATGACGCGCTGGAACAGGAGAGCCGGTCGTCGCCGCTCGACCGCAGCGCCGACCAGCGCGCCTATCTCGTCGAGCAACGTGACGCAGTTCTGGGATGCGCTGGACCGCGTCTTCGCGCTGGCCGCGAGCGAGCCCAACAAAGCGCGCGACCTGATCCGCATTTCCCTGGAAGCGCGGCAGGAGGCGCTGAGCACGGCGGTGGCGCGCCTGCTGGTTGCCAACAACGAAAGCGAGCAGGAGGCGGCCTCGCGCACGCAGGCCATTTACGCCCAGACGAAGCGCAACGTGTACATTTTCCTGGCGGCCGTGCTGATCGTGGTGGTGCTCACCAGTATCTACCTGGTGGTTTACAACCGGCGGATGTTCCAGCACGTGGCCACGCTTTCCGAGCGCCGCAGCGAGCTGGCGCAGCAGTTGATTTCGATGCAGGAGAATACGTTCCGTTCGATTTCGCGCGAGTTGCACGACGAATTCGGCCAGATCCTCACTGCGGTCGGCGCCATGTTGCAGCGCGCCCAGCGCCGCACGCCGCAGGAGGCCGGCACGGACCGCGGCGATCTGCGCGAGATTCACGAAACCGTGCAGTCCACGCTCGAAAAAGTGCGCACGCTATCGCAGGCGCTGCATCCCGTGGTTCTCGACGACGCAGGCTTCGAAGGCGCCGTGGACGCCTACCTGCCGCGCTACGAGAAGCAGACCGGAATCGCCATCCGTTACGAGAAGAGCGGCGCCGGCCGCGAGCTGGACCGCGGCATCGCCATCCATCTGTATCGCGTGTTGCAAGAGGCGCTTAATAATGTTGCGCGCCATTCGAAATCGAAAACAGCCGCGGTGCGGCTATCCTTCCTGCCCGGCTCGGTAGTGTTGGAGGTGGAGGATGAAGGCGTCGGTTTCGGCACTCGCGACGGCCAAGGCATGGGCCTGGTTTCGATGCGCGAGCGCGCCGAACTGGTCAACGGCCGGGTGGAATTCATCGACCGCGAAGGCGGCGGCGCGCTGGTGCGACTGACGGTGCCGACGCCGGCTTGAGGGGCGGGTGAGGTTGTCGACTTTGCCTTGCGGCGCGGCGTAGTGGGTTCCCTGGAGCGTTGACGCCCGTCAACTCCGATCTGCTCCGAGCCGCTTGTTATACTGGGCCTTCCAATGCTGAGGGTCAGGTTTGCGCCCTCTCCCACGGGCTTTCTGCATGTGGGCAGCGCGCGCACGTTCATTTTCAATTGGCTTTTTGCCCGCCACCACCGCGGAACGATGATTCTGCGCGTGGACGATACCGACGTGGGGCGCAACACCGAAGTCTCGCTCAACTCCATCTTTGACGGGCTTCGCTGGCTGGGGCTCGGTTGGGACGAGGAATACCGGCAGTCGGAGCGGCTCGCGCTGCACCGGGGAATGGCGGAGGCGATTTTCGCCAAGGACCTGGCGTACCGCGATTTCACACCCGCCGGCGCGGCGGATACCGAACGCTCGGGCGAGCACGGGACCTGGCTTTTTCCGGAAGGGATGCGCGAGCTTTCGCGCGAGGAAAGCGACCGGCGGGCGTCGGCTGGCGAGCCTTTCGCGCTGCGGTTCCGCGTGCCGCGCGAGAGCGGGCGGGTGATTCGTTTCGACGACGGCGTGTTTGGCGAGCAATCCAAATCCACCGCCGATATCGAGGATTTCGCCCTGCTGCGCAGCGACGGCATGCCGACTTACCATCTGGCCTCCTGCGCCGACGACGCCGATCTGCGCATCAGCCACATCATTCGCGGCCAGGATCACATCACCAACACCTTTAAGCACATTCAGATTTTCGAAGCCGCCGGCGTGGAGCCGCCGCGTTTCGCGCACCTGCCGCTGCTGGTCGCTCCGGATGGCGCCAAGCTCTCCAAGCGTAGGCACGGGCCGGTGGTGAGCGTCACCACTTATCGCGACGCCGGCTTTCTGCCGCACGCGTTCCTGAACTTTCTGTGCCTGCTGGGCTGGTCGCCCAAGGACGATCGCGAGCGCATGACGCTCGACGAGTTGACCGACGCCTTTACGCTCGAAGGCATCAACCGCAGCAACGCGGTGGTCAATTTCAGCGAGGCCGATCCGTTCGACCCAAAAGCCGTCTGGCTGAACGCGGATACCATTCGCAGCATGCCGGTGGATGCGCTCGCCGAAGCGCTGACGCCGTTTGTCGAAGCCGCCGGTTTCGCAGTCAGCCCCGAGAAAATGGCGCTGATCACACCGCTGATTCAGGAACGCATACGCCTGTTGAGCGAAGTGACCACGGTGGGCGATTTCTTTTTTGTCAAGCAATTGGCGCCGTACGATGCCGCCGAGCTGATCCCGCAGAAGGGTGACACGGCAATGGCGATCCGCGCGCTGGAGAAAGGCGCCACGGTACTGGCCGCGGCCGAGTTCCGTCACGATCCGCTGGAACAGGCGCTGCGCGCGGCTTCGGCCGAATTGGGCATCAAGGCCGGCCAGATGTTTCAGCCCGTGCGCGTAGCGGTGTGCGGGCGCAAGAACGCTCCGCCGTTGTTCGGTACCCTGGAAGCGCTGGGGCGCGAGATCTGCCTGGAACGGATCGGGCAGGCTCTGGAAAAGTTGAAAACCATATGAACCCGTCCAACGTTAATGCCGGCGATCCGGGTAACCCGCCCGCGGCCGGAGCTTCGAATTTCGTCCGCGACATCATCCTCGAGGACTTGAAGACGAATAAATGGGGAGGCCGCGTACACACGCGGTTCCCGCCGGAGCCGAACGGTTACCTGCACATAGGCCACGCCAAATCGATCTGCCTCAACTTCGGCCTGGCCGCCGAGTTCGGCGGCAAGACCAACCTGCGCTTCGACGACACCAACCCCGAGAAGGAAGAGACCGAGTACGTCGACTCCATCATGGAGAACGTGCGCTGGCTGGGTTTCGACTGGGAGGACCGCTGCTTCTACGCTTCGGACTATTTCGGCCAGTTGTACGAATGGGCGGTGCAGATGATCAAGACGGGGCAGGCTTACGTCTGCGACCTGAATGCCGAAGAAGTGCGGCAATACCGCGGCACGCTCACCGAGCCCGGTAAAGAGAGCCCTTACCGCAACCGCAGCGTGGAAGAAAATCTGGACCTGTTCGAGCGCATGAAGGCGGGCGAATTCCCGGATGGATCACGCACGCTGCGCGCCAAGGTGGACATGGCCTCGGCGAACCTCAACATGCGCGACCCGGTGATGTACCGCATCCTGCACGCGGAGCATCATCGCACCGGAGACAAGTGGTGCATCTACCCGATGTACGACTATGCGCACGGCCAATCGGATTCGATCGAGGGAATCACGCACTCCATCTGCACGCTGGAGTTCGAAGACCACCGCCCGCTGTACGACTGGTTTTGCGAGGCGCTGGGCATCTATCATCCGCAACAGATCGAGTTCGACCGGCTGAACCTGACTTACACGCTCCTCAGCAAACGCAAGCTGCTGCAACTGGTGAAGGACGGGCACGTGACCGGCTGGGACGATCCGCGCATGCCGACGCTGGCCGGCATCCGGCGCCGCGGCTACACGCCCGAAGCGATCCGCAATTTCTGCCACTCCATCGGCGTTTCCAAAACCAACGGCACCATCGAGCTGGGCCTGCTGGAGCACCACCTGCGCGAGGATTTGAACAAGCGCGCGCCGCGCGTGATGGCGGTACTGCGGCCGCTGCGGGTGGTGATCGACAATTATCCGGAAGGCCAGGTGGACCATTTGGCCGCCGGCAACAATCCCGAGGACGCTTCCGCCGGCTCGCGCCTGGTGCCCTTTTCCAAGGTGCTTTACATCGAGCAGGACGATTTTCGCGAAGATCCGCCGAAGCAGTATTTCCGGCTCACGCCGGGGCGCGAAGTGCGGCTGCGTTACGGCTACTTCATCACCTGCACCGGCGCGGTGAAAAACGAGAAAGGCGAGGTCACGGAAATCCACTGCACTTACGACCCGGCCACGCGGGGCGGCAACGCGCCTGACGGGCGGAAAGTGAAATCGACCATCCACTGGGTTTCGGCCGAGCACGCCGATCGATGCCGAAGTGCGGCTGTACGACAGCCTCTTCGGCAAGCCCGATCCCAACCAGACCGAGGAGGGGCAGAGCTTCCTCGCCAATCTCAATCCGCATTCGCTCGAAGTGGTCAACGCCAAGCTGGAGCCCAGCCTGAAGGATGCCGCCGCGTACAGCCGCTATCAGTTCGAGCGGCTCGGCTACTTTTCGGTGGATCCGGATACGGCGCCCGGCAAGCTGGTCTTCAACCGCACGGTGGCGCTGCGCGACACCTGGGCGAAGATCGAAAAGCGGGAGAAGGGCGGCCGGTGATCATCCTGGGAATCGGCGGGGTGCTGGGCGATGCGGCCGCCGCCATTTTGAAAGACGGCGAGCTGGCCGCCGCGGTGGAAGAGTCGAAACTGGTGCGGCGCCGCATGCACTGGGGCGGCCGGGATCCGCTGCCGGAGCGCGCCATCGCGATGTGTCTGGAACTCGCCGGCGCCAAGCCCGAGCAGGTGGACGCGGTAGCCGTGGCGCGGCCGGTGCCGGAGAAGGATTTTTATCTGCGGCTGCGCGCCCAGTTTCCGGCCAGCCGCATCACGCTGGTGGAGCATCACCTGGCGCACGCGGCCTCGGCTTACTTCGCATCTCCTTTCGACGAAGCGACGGTGCTGACGCTCGATCGCGGTGGCGATTTCCGCTGCGGCTCGCGGTGGACCGGCCATGGCGCCAGCATGACCATCGAACAGGAGCACTACTCGCCGGATTCGCTGTGCGACGTCTACAGCCGCGTCACCGAGCTGCTGGGCTTCGAAGCCAACGTGGATGAGCACAAGGTGCAGTGGCTCTCGGTGCACGGCGACGATCGCTTCCGCGATCTGTTCCTGGAGATTCTCAAGGCAGACGAAGGCGGACTGCACGTGGACCGCGCCTTCTTCAGCACCGAGCGGCCCCATTCGGGCGGTTTCGGACACCGGTTCTATAAGGCGCTGGGCCTCGAAGACGGCGCGCCGATTCCGGAAGCGCTGCGCGCGCCTATCGCAGCCGGCGTGCAGCGGGCGGCGGAGACGGCGGTGATGCGGCTGGCCGGCCAGGGGCGTAACCTGTGCCTGGCGGGCGGCCTGGGATTTAACGCGCTGCTGGTTTCGGCGCTCGAAAACCGATCCGGCTTCGAAAATGTTTTCGTTCAGCCGGTGGCGGGCAACGCGGGCACGGCCATCGGGGCGGCCCTGGAAACCTGGCACCACCTGTTCCGGCAGGAGAAACGCGTGCGCCTGGAGACGCTTTCCCTGGGCCCCAGCTACAGCGCGGCAGAAACCAAGCAGGTGCTCGAAAACTGCAAGCTGCGCTTTCATTACCTGCTGACCACCGAGGAGCTGATCGCGGCCGCGGTGGCACAGTTGAACGATCACAAGATTGTCGCCTGGATGCACGGGCGGATGGAATTCGGCGCGCGCGCGCTGGGCAACCGCAGCATCCTGGCTTCGCCTCTCGATCCTTATTCCACCGAGAACCTGAACACGTTCATCAAGCACCGCGAGCCGGTGCGCAAGTTCGCGGCCTCGGTGCCGGCCGAGCTGGCCGGCCAGTATTTCGAAGTGGGGCCGAATGCGCGGTACCTGGCGACGGTGGGCCGCGTGCGGCCGGAACACCGCGAGAAATTCGCCGCGGCGATCCTGGCCGGCGACCTGGTGCGCGTGCACACGGTGGACGCGCGAGAGAATCCGCTCTACTGGAAGCTGCTGCACGCCGCCGGCGAATCCACCGGGCTGCCGGTGCTGTACAACACGTCGTTCAACCTTTTTGGCGAGCCGCTGGTTTCCGACCCGCGCGACGCCGTGCGCAGCTTCTACTCCTCCGGCATCGATGCCATGTTTGTAGGCAATTTCTTTTTGCAGAAGTAACACTTGGTAGCGCCGGTGGTCTCTGCCGCCGTGACTTTCCTGAGAGCGGTCTTGCGGCCTTTCCCGAACCGTGGCCGCGGTTCAGCGTGCACAGGATGCAAGCGCTGGCGGCAAGGCAAGACCGCTTGCGCTACCGGGAAAACGCGTCAGAAAATCTTCATCCCCAGGTACTTCCTGGGGTTCTTGAGGAGATCGTGCGCCATGGCGCCCATTTCGCGCGACATGCCGGTAAGGTTGTCGTAGAACAGGGATGAAGTGAACTGGGGGCCGGCATTAAACTCATCCACCGTCTGCACCAGCGCCGACAGGCGGCGGGCGAAATCCACATAAAGCTCGTCGGATTGGAAAAGCTGGCCGGCGCGCGTTTCGGCCACGGACTTGCGCAAACCGCGGGCCGCATCGAGGAACTGCTGGTATTGGCCGGTGTCGCGCAGCCATGGGCTGGACTGCATGCGGGCGAGCGTGGAATCCAGGCGCAGCAGCGGATCGTCGATCTGGCGGTAAAGGCGATCCGTGTAGAGCACGCTGCCCACGGCGCCGGTGGTTTTCGCCGCCGCGCGCAGGTCGTCTTGCAACTGGGCCATGCGCCGCACCACGTCGGTATAAACCTGATCCCCTTGGACGAACTTGCCGACCGGGCCGCTGCCGGTCTCCATGTCGCGAAGAGCCGCATCCACGATGCGTAACTGCTGCTGGAACTGCGCCAGGTCGAGGCTCTTCATCAGGTCCGGCCCACCTTTGTAACGGATCTCGCCGCCGGCCGCGACGTGGGTCGAACTGGTGCCGCTGGTGATGTCGACAAACTGATCGCCGACCAGGTTGTCGGCGGTCAGTACCGCGGTCGCATCGCTGGTGATGGTGGACAGGAGGCCGCGCCGGATGCTCAGAACCAGGCGCACCGCACGGTCCGGGACGGCGGAGCTGGAAAGCCCGATCTGCGCCGTGGTTCCGACGTCGATCCCGTCCACGCGCACGTCCGCCCCGGTGTCCAGGCCGGTGGCGTCGGGCACGTAAAGGTACACGGTTACCTTCGGCTGGAAGAACGTCCCTCCGCTGAGCAAGAGCAGCAGCACGGAGAGAATCGCGAGGGCGGCCACGGTGACCGTGGCAACGCGGAACCTCGCCCAACCGATGCCACGGGTATATGACATTCACCTGGGATTGTACCGCGAGGGAAAGGAGGCGGGTGCGGCTGGTTGGCGAGAGGATCGCGACAACACAAGAAAACCAGCATAGGCCAACTTTCATGTCCCGCACCCGAACGCCCCACGCGATGTCCCGCGCGCCCGCTCAACTCGGGTACAATGAAAGTCTTAGCGGAGGTGGGTCTTCTCGAGTAGCCGGCAAGCCGCAATCTCGAATTTAGGTCCCCGGGTAGTTCGAGCAACCTCCTGCGCCCTTTTTTCTCTTTTCCTCCCCGATGATTGCCGCATTTGCGGCCAGCCGTTGCACGAGATTTCCCGTGTTCCCGTGTGCCCCGCTTGCCTCCGGGCGCCGGCCCCGCTCGACGCCGAGTTCTTCTGCGTGTCCTGCCGGACGCCATTTCGCAACCGCTTCCCGCTCGATGAAGAAGGCCGTTGCGCTCTGTGCCGCGGCGGACTGCGCGGTTTTGACGCCGCGTACTCGTTCGGTTTCTACGATGGCGTGCTGCGGCAGTTGATCCACGTCTATAAGTTCCGCAAGGTGCGGACGCTGGTGGGCCCCTTGGGAGACCTGTTGCTGCGGGCGCTCCCTCGCGACGAAGCCTTCGACTGCGTCACACCGGTTCCTTTGCACTGGCGGAGACGGTGGCAGCGCGGATTCAACCAGGCGGATCTGCTGGCGCGACGGGTCGCCGCGCACAGCGGCATCCCGCGCACGCGCCTGCTGCGCCGCCTGCGCTCCACCGCTTCGCAGGCGAGTTTGAGCAATACCAGCCGCCGGCGCAACGTGGCCGCCGCCTTCGCCTGCCGCCGGCCGGACCGTGCGGCGGGCCGCAAAATTCTGCTGATCGACGATGTGATGACGACCGGCTCGACTGCCGCAGCCTGCGCCCTGGCCTTGAAGCGCGCCGGCGCAGCCCGTGTTTCGCTGCTGACTCTGGCGCGCGCCGACCGGCGTTTCGCGTTTTCGCGCGGGCCAAGTTCATCGGTTGTGGAGGAAAGATTCTGAATGGCTGATCGACTGCAGAAACCGGTGCTGGTACTCAACGCCAGCTATGAGCCGATCAATATCTGCGCGGCGCGGCGCGCCCTGGTGCTGGTCCTCAAGGGCGTCGCTTCGGCGGAAGAAGAATCGGCGAGCGCGATCCATTCGGCGCGCGCCGCGGTGCGCCTGCCGTCGGTGATCCGCTTGCTCGAATACCGCAGAATTCCCCATCAGACGCGGGCGCTTTCGCGCAAGAACATCCTCATGCGCGACCGCTACACCTGCCAGTATTGCCATCGTACCTTGCCTTCCGGCGAACTGACCCTGGACCACGTGGTCCCCCGCTCGCGGGCGGGCGAATCGGCCTGGGAGAATCTGGTCGCCTGCTGCCATCACTGCAACAACCGCAAGGGCAATCGGACGCCGGAAGAAGCGGGCATGCGCCTGGCGCGCCAGCCCCGTCCTTTCAGCCTCCACACCAGCCGCCATCTCATCCGGATGCTGGGCAAAAGTGACGCCCAGTGGCGAAAGTACCTGTTCTATTAGCCCACGCCGCGAATCACCGCGACTTCGCAAGAGCTCAAGAGCCAATGTACTGTCCCGCATAATCCTCCTCCAAAGTTGACAGTTGTAAACCCATCGCAAGCCTGCGCCCTTCCGCCGGAACTCGTATACTGTTTGGTGCAGGAGGAAGGGGACGACATGAGGAAGCTGATGATTTTGGCCGCGTTGGCTGCCGGTTCGGCCATGGCAGCGGAGTGGACCGGGTACATCATAGATGAGGCATGCTCCGGCAAGAAAGAAATGCTGGGCAACGTGACCTGCGCGCACAATTGCATTAAGCGCGGTTCGCCCGCGGTTCTGGTCACCGACGATGGCACGGTCCACAAAATCGCGGATCAGGACAAAGTCAAGGAATTCGCCGGCAAGAAGGTCACCATCCACGGCGATATCGCAGACGGCGCCATCAAAGTCGAAAGCGTGAAGTAGGCTCGCCAGAAGACGCTTCGCATCAGATCCAGCCGGCGCAGCAGCCGGTGCGGGCGTGCGCTTTTCGTCACGCCCGCTACAGTTTCGTCTCCACTTTCCGTTATCTCCGCGCCACGGTTTCGAACGCTCTGCCCCCGCCATAATGCCCCTTTGGTCATCTGCGCTGCCACGCACGTATAATCGGAGCTAAGGGCAATCTCATGCGGAAGCGGCTGGTTTACGGATCTCTCTCCATCCTGCTGGCGATTTCCGTCATCCTGGTGGTCTGGGAAGGCTCCTTCAACCCAGGCAATTTCCGCCCCGCCAATCCCGATCAGACGCTGATTTTCTGGGCCGTTTCCAGCCTCATTTTTCTCCTCATGGTGACCCTCGGCTGGATTCTGATCCGCGAGTTCGTCAAGCTGTACGTCGAGCGCCAGAGCCGCCGCGAAGGGTCGCGCATCAAGACCAAGCTCGTCGTCGGCGCGCTCGCCCTCAGCTTCGTGCCCGTGTTCTTCCTCGTGCTGTTTAGCTACGAAGTCATGAATCGAAACATTGCGACCTGGTTCCAGGAGCCGAGGGGCAACGAGTTGAAGGCGTTCGAGACCATCACCCGCCAGCTTGGCAAGGAGATGCAGGACGAAACCGACGCCCAGGCCGCCCTGTTGGCCGCGCAGCCCGAAGTCCGCCAGTTGATCGAGGGCGGCGCGCGCACGCCAGGCTTTCTGGCGCGCTTCGCCGTCAGCTACGAGCTTGCCTCGGCCGCGGTTTACGGCTCCCCTGGCGGGCCACCGCTCGATTCCTGGGGAGACTACCGGCAGCCCGCCAAAGTGGACCGGCTGGTGTCGGCGTCCTACCCGATTCTCCAGGGCCAGCGGCGTTTGGGATTCGTCACCGTGACCGCTCAAGTGCCCGGAGACGTGGCGGAAAAGAAAGCCGTCGTCGGCACCTGGGCGCGCCAGGAGCGGGAGAACCACGACAATGCGCGCTCGGTGCGCCGCGTCAGCGTCATGCTGATGACCTTGATCACGCTGTTCGTGCTGTTCGTGGCCACCTGGATCGCGCTGTTCCTTTCCAAGCAGATCAGCATTCCCATCACCGCGCTGGCCGAAGCCGCCAGCCAGGTCCGCGGCGGCAACCTGTCGCACCGCGTGAATGTGCGCGCCGCCGATGAACTGGGCTCGCTGGTGCGCGGCTTCAACCAGATGACCCAGGAACTGGAAGCCAACAGCCGCGAGCTCGACCGCCGCCGCCGCTTCATCGAGGCCATCCTCGAAAGCATCCCCACCGGCGTCATCTCCATCTCCTCGGACGGCGCCATCCGGCTCGTCAACCGCGCGCTCTACCAGATCTTTCCCGAACCCCGCGTGGAAAAGGCCGCCCGCCTGGAAGACCTGTTCTCGCGCGAGGACACCGCCGAAATCAAGTACCTCATGAAGCGCGCCCGCCGCACCGGCGCCGCCTCGCGCCAATTGGAACTGCGCACGGAAAACCGCAACCGGCACCTGGCGGTCACGGTTGCCGCGCTCGAGGACAAGGTCACTTCCGGCTTCGTCATCGTGATCGAGGATACCAGCGAGTTGCTGCGCGCGCAAAAAGCCGCCGCCTGGCACGAAGTGGCGCGGCGCGTGGCGCACGAAATCAAGAATCCGCTCACTCCCATCGCGCTGTCCGCCGAACGCATAGCGCGGCAGATCGACCGCCTGGAGCTGGCCGCCGCGCCGCGCCGCATCCTCGATGAGTGCGCGCAGACCATCAGCCGCTCGGTCGAATCGGTCAAGACCCTGGTCGACGAGTTCTCGCAGTTCGCCCGCTTCCCCGCCGCGCAGCTTGTCCGCTCCGACCTGAACGAAGTCGCGCGCGAAGCGCTGGCCATTTTTCACGGCCGCCTGGATTCGGCATCGACCTGCGCACCAGCTTCGCCCCCGACCTGCCGCCGGTCAACCTCGACCGCGAGCAGTTCCAGCGCGTGGTGGTGAACCTGGTCGATAACGCCGCCGAAGCCATGCAGGATTCGCTCGTCAAGAATCTTTACGTCGCCACCCAGCCGGGCGCGGCCGATACGGTCGAGCTGGTGGTGGCCGATTCCGGCTGCGGCGTCAGCCCCGACGAAAAGGAAAAACTCTTCCTGCCCTATTTCTCCACCAAGGGGCGCGGCACCGGCCTGGGCCTCGCCATCGTCAGCCACATCGTGGCCGAGCACGACGCGCACATACGCGTGGAAGACAACCTGCCGGCCGGCGCGCGCTTCACCATCGAGATTCCAGTGGCCGTCGATGCGGAGCCGATCGAGAACGCCCGCGCCGCAGGCGCAGCCCGCCGCCCCGGTGAAAGCATGAAGCAGCGGCGCATCCTGGTGGTGGACGACGAGCCGGAAATCCGCCGCTCGCTGGCCGGCGTGCTCGAGGACGAAGGCTATCGCGCCGATACCGCGGAAAGCGGCGAAGCCTGCCTGGACGCCCTTCCCGGCGCCGGCTTCGAGCTGGTGCTGCTCGATATCTGGCTGCCCGGCATCGACGGTATGGAGGTCCTCGAGCGCATCCAGGCGCATCCCGTTCGCCGAGCGGCCCGAGGTCGTCGTGATCTCCGGCCACGGCAGCATCGAGGCCGCCGTCAAGGCCACCAAGCTGGGCGCTTTCGATTTTCTCGAAAAGCCGCTCTCCATCGACAAGGTCTCGGTGGTCGTCAAGAACGCCCTGGCCCACCACGCCCTGGCGCTCGAAAACAGCCAGCTCAAACAGGACTCCACCGGCCGCCATCGCATCATCGGCGAGAGCGTCCCCATGAAGGCGCTGCGCCAGCAGCTCTCGCTGATGGCCGCCACCAACGGCCGCGTGCTCATCTATCGGCGAAAGCGGCACCGGCAAGGAACTGGTGGCGCACGCCCTCCACGCCCTCAGCCCGCGCGCCGCCGAGCCGTTCGTGGAAGTCAACTGCGCCGCCATCCCCGAAGAGCTGATCGAAAGCGAGCTGTTCGGCCACGTCAAGGGCAGCTTCACCAGCGCGCACGAAGACAAGATCGGCAAGTTTCAAAAGGCCGACGGCGGCACGCTGTTTCTCGACGAAGTCGGCGATATGAGCCTGCGCACGCAGGCCAAGGTGCTGCGCTCGCTCGAAGAGCAGCGCTTCGAGCCGGTCGGCGGCCCCGGCAGCGTCCAGGTGGACGTGCGCGTGGTCGCCGCCACCAACAAGAACCTGGAGGAGGAAATCGAACGCGGCAATTTCCGCGAGGACCTCTTCTACCGCCTCAACGTGATTCCCTTCTCCGTGCCGCCCCTGCGCGACCGCCGCGAGGATATCCCGCTGCTGGCCGATTTTTTTCTCCGCGAGTTCACCACCGCCTACGGCCGCAAGCCCAAGGAGCTGACCCCCGAGGCCTACCGCGTGCTCGGCGAATACCACTGGCCCGGCAACGTGCGCGAGCTCAAGAACCTGATCGAGCGCATCGTCATCTTGAATCCGCAGGTGCGCGTCGACGCCCGCCACATTCCGCTCGCCGGCACGCGCAAGCCGCAGGATCGCCCCCTCGACCGCTTCGGCAGCCTGCAGGAAGTGCGCGAAGCCGCCGAGCGCGACTACATCCTCAGAAAACTCGAAGAGACCAGCGGCAATGTCACCCGCACCGCCGAACTGCTAGGCCTGGAGCGCAGCAACCTGTATCGCAAAATGAAAACCCTTGGCATCGGCCCGAAGGAATAAGGCGCGCACGCTTACGCCGGCCAGAAGGCGACATGAAGCACATCATCGTCGGTACCGCCGGACACATCGACCACGGCAAGACCGCGCTGGTCAAGGCGCTCACCGGCATCGACGCGGACCGCCTGGCCGAGGAGAAGCGGCGCGGCATCACCATCGATCTCGGCTTCGCCCACCTGCAGTTGACGCCCGAGCTTCGCCTGGGCTTTGTGGACGTGCCCGGCCACGAGCGCTTCGTCAAGAACATGCTGGCCGGGGTGGGCGGAATCGACCTGGTGATGCTGGTGGTGGCCGCCGATGAATCCGTCAAACCGCAGACCCGAGAGCATTTCGATATCTGCCGCCTGCTCGAGATTCCGCGCGGGCTCATTGTGCTGACCAAGTCCGACCTGGTCGACGAAGAACTGCTCGATCTGTCGCGGTTGGAAGTGGCCGAGCTGGTGGCGGGCTCGTTCCTCGAAGGCTCTCCCGTGGTGGCCGTGAGCTCGACCACCGGCAAGGGCCTCGACGAGTTGCGCCGGGAGCTGGCGCGCGTGGCCGCGGCGGTGCCCGAGAAGAATTCCGCCGGCTACTTCCGTTTGCCCATCGACCGCGTGTTTTCGGTCAAGGGATTCGGCACCGTGGTGACCGGCACCTTGATTTCCGGCGCGGTCGCAAAGGAACAGGAGACTGAGGTCTATCCCGCCGGGCGCGTCTTGCGGGTGCGCGGCCTGGAGGTGCACGGCGCTCGGACAGATCGCGCGGTGGCCGGCCAGCGCACCGCCCTCAACCTGGCCGACATCGAACCGGCCGGCCTCGCGCGCGGCGACGTTCTTTCCGAACCCGGCCGCTTTCACGCCGTCCGCCACCTCGAGTGCCGTCTGGAGCTGTTGCCGTCGGCCAAGCCACTCAAGCATCGCGCACCGGTGCACTTTCACGCCGGGACGGCGGAGATCGAAGCCGAAGTGCGGCTGTTCGGCGCCGCCACGCTGCGATCGGGCGAAACCGCTTACGCGCGGCTGATCCTGCGCCGGCCCGCCCTGCTGCTGCCCGGCGACCGTTTCATCATCCGCAGGTTTTCGCCGGTGGTGACGATCGGCGGTGGAGTGGTGGTCGATTTAGGCGCGCGCCGTTACGCGCGGGGATTCGATGTGGCCCATCGGCTCGCCGTGCTGGCCGGCCCGGATCGAGGCGCGCGCATCGCCCTCCTGGTGCGCGAGGCCGCTTTCGGCTTGGGGCTGGCGGACCTGGCGGCGCGCACCGGAATGTCCTCGGCTGCCATCGGTCGAGGCGCAGCCGAGGCCGGCGTCGTGGAGCTGCCGCTAGCCTCGCCCTGGTTCGTCGACCGCGCCTGGTTCCAGGCCGCCTGCGACCGGCTCGGTAAGACCGTGCGCGAGTTCCATCGCCAGCATCCGCTGCTGGCCGGCATCGCACGCCCGGAGCTGCGCGCCAGCCTCGCCCAGGACATGCCGCCATTTCTGTTGGACGCACTGCTCGCATCCTCGACGGACGTGGTGGCCGAAGGCGAAATCGTGCGATTGCCCGGCCATGCGCCGGTGATGCGCGAGGACGAAGACCGCGCGCGCCAAGCCATCGAGCGTGCCTTTGAGCAGGCCGGGCTGGCCGTCCCTTCAGTCGCCGAGGTGCTGGCCCAGGCCGGCGTCGAGGCCGCGCGGGCGCGAACACTGCTCGAAATACTGCTCCGCGAAAAGCGGCTGGTCCGCATCAACCAGGAGCTGGTGTTTCATCGCTCCGCGATGGAAAAGCTGCGCAGCCTCTTGGCCGAGCGGCGGCCGGCGCGTTTCAGCGTCCCGGATTTCAAGGAGTGGACCGGCATTTCGCGCAAGTACGCCATCCCCCTGCTCGAATACCTGGACCGCACGCACGTCACCCGCCGCGAAGGCGACCAGCGTTTGATCCTGTAACCACACCCCGGCCCCTGTGGGGCAGGTTGGCAACCTGCGCGCCGATTGCCGATCGGCGCCGCCGGGCAAAGCCCGGCCTGCGCCTTCTTTCGCCTTCGAAACCGAACTGCCCTCGGTCGCAGTCCGCCAAGAAACCCCTTCAATTTCCGCTTGCAAAATGGCGAAGAAAAAGCGAAAATAGCTGAATGGCACTGGTCGGGATTGCCAAAATGGCGGCGCAAAGTACTCTGCTCGAAGCCAAGCGGCAGGTGGAGTACCTGGAGATGCCGGCGCGCAGCATCCTCAACCGCTCGAAGCCCGGCATGCCGTTTCAATGGACTATCAACCCCTACCGCGGCTGCGAATTCGGCTGTAAATACTGCTATGCGCGGTACACTTTCGAATTCATGGAAATGCCGGTCGAGGATTTCGAGGACCGGATCTTCGCCAAATCGGCGGCGGCGCATCTGCTGGCGCAGGAGTTGCGGCACGCCGACCGCCGGGAGCAGATCGCGATCGGCACGGCGACCGATCCTTACCAGCCGGCGGAGCGGCGTTACGGCCGCACGCGCTCCATCCTCGAAGTCTTCGCGCGCGAGAAAGGCTGGCGGCTGGGGCTGGTGACCAAGTCGGACCTGGTGACGCGCGATATCGATCTGCTGCGCGAGGTGGCGCGGCGCAACGTGCTATCGATCCATATGACCATCACCACGCTGGACGAAAAGCTGGCGCGGTTGCTGGAGCCGCGCGCCCCGCGCCCCGCGCTGCGCCTGAAAGCGGTACGCAAACTGAGCGAGGCCTCGCTCGCCGTGGGAGTGACCGCCAAGCCGGTTCTGCCCGGGTTGACCGATGGCGAGCGCGCGCTCGAGCGGCTGGGGAAGGCGGCGAAAGACGCCGGAGCGCGGTCGTTCCACGGCGGTGCGGTCTTTCTGACGTCCAGCGCGTTGCAGGTCTTTCTCCCGTTTCTGGAACGGCATTTCCCCGAACTAGCGCCGCGATATCGCGAGCAATTCGCCCAAAGCGCCTATCTGGGGCGGGCTTATAAGGACGCTCTGCAAGTCCGCCTGCAGAAGATACGCGAACGGTACGGCCTGGACATGGGGACGCTCGATTACAAGCCCGAGTTGTGGGTGGAGGAGCAGGCCACTCTGTTTTGATGTGCCACGTCAGCCCGCCAGCCTGGTGTGCTCCGCGCCACTGGGAAGCAGCAACTCCAGAAAGGCTTGCGCGGCGCGATTGAATTTCTTGCGCCGCCGGTGCACGATGCCCACCGGCCGCACCAGCCCCGGCGCTTCCAGCCCTACCGCTACCAGCCGCCCCCGCTCGATCTCCGCCTGCATGCTGCGTGCCGGCAGGATGCTGACGCCAGATCCCAGCGCCACCGCTTCCTTAATCATCTGGATGTTGTCGAAGTGCATCACCATATGCACCGTCACTCCCCGCACGCGCAGAAAGCGGTCGATCTCGCGGCGAATCGAAAGGTCTTCGTCGAAGCCGATGAAGTCGATACCCTCCAGGTCGGTCGCCAACACAAGCTGGCGGCCGGCCAGCGCGTGCACCGGCGGCACGGCAAGCCGCATCTCTTCGTCGCGCCACGGAATCGCGGCGATCTCGCGGCTGGACTGCGGATAGCTCACCAGCCCCAGGTCCGCCTCGCCGCCGCTCACCGCGGCATAGACTTTGTCCGGCCGCATGTACTCCACTTCCAGGCGCGCCGTGGGGTGGCTCAGGGAAAACTCTTCGCTCAGCCGGCTCATTTCCGAAAGCCCCACCGAATAGATTGACGCCACGCGCACGGTGCCTTCCACTTCCTGCTTGAGCCGCTCCAGCGCGAGTTGAAACTCGTCTTCCTGCCGCATCACATCGCGGCAGAAGTCGGCGTACAGCTTTCCGGCGGGCGTCAGTTCCAGCGGCCGCTTGGAGCGATCCAGCAGCGGCGCTCCCAAGCGCCGTTCCACCTCCTGCACGTGTTGGCTCGCCGCAGATTGCGTTACACCGCAGAGCTTGGCCCCTTTGCTCATGCTGCCAGTGACAGCTATCTCTTTGAAAAGTCGAAGCTCCCAGAAGCTCACCGGTCCAGCATATCATAACCTGTGCTAATTGTGTCAAGGAATCAATTTTCTATTGCCTAATACTAGCTCTGCTGGTAAACTTGTGAGCTAAGGCAACCGCCAGAATTCCACTCAGCCGCGACCGGACTACCCTCCAGGAGTCGTGGATGACACCGGGACAACTTATGAATGACTCCGTAACGCCTCGCGGCCTGCCCCAACCACAGGGTCTTTATGACCCGGCCCAAGAACGCGACTCCTGCGGTATCGGCTTCGTTGCCAATATCAAAGGCCAGAAATCGCACGACATCATCGTCAAGGGCATTCAGGTTCTGATCAACCTGACCCACCGCGGCGCTTGCGGCTGCGATCCGGAAACCGGCGACGGCGCCGGCGTGCTGATTCAGATCCCGCACAAGTTCTTTGCCCGCGAATGTGCCAAGCGTGGCTTCACGCTTCCGGCCGCGGGGGAATACGGCGTGGGCATGACGTTCCTTCCGGTGGAACGCCACGACCGCCTGCAATGCGAAGGCATTCTCGAACGCATCGTCACCGAAGAAGGTCTCACCGTGCTTGGCTGGCGCGACACGCCCATCAATGGCGCCGCCATTGGCCGCGAAGCGCGCAACAGCCAACCCTACATCCAGCAGATTTTCGTCGGCCGCGGCAAGGGGATGAATGAGGACCAGCTCGAGCGCAAACTGTACCTGGTCCGCAAGCGCGCTGAAAACGAGGTTGCCAAGTCCGATCTGCCCGAGAAGAGCTTCTTCTACATGCCGTCCTTCTCGTGCCGCACCATCGTTTACAAAGGCCTGCTGCTGGCGCCGCAAATCGCCAACTTCTATCCCGAGCTCAGCGATCCCGACGTGATCAGCGCGCTCTGCCTGGTGCACCAGCGCTTTTCCACCAACACCTTCCCCACCTGGCAACTGGCGCACCCCTACCGGTTCATCGCCCACAACGGCGAAATCAACACGCTGCGCGGCAACGTGAACTGGATGCACGCCCGCCAATCGGTGCTGGAATCGCCCTTGTTCGGCGCCGATATCAAGAAGCTGTTCCCCATCATCCAGCCCGGCGGCAGCGATTCGGCGTCGTTCGATAACGCGCTCGAGTTGCTGGTGATGGCCGGCCGCGGCATCAGCCACGCCATGGCCATGCTGATTCCCGAGGCCTGGGCTGGCAACCCGCACATGAACCCGCAGAAACGCGCGTTCTACGAATATCACGCGTCGCTGATGGAGCCGTGGGACGGCCCCGCCGCCATCGCCTTCACCGACGGCCGCTCGATCGGCGCCACGCTGGACCGCAACGGCCTGCGTCCGGCGCGTTATCTGGTCACCAACGACGACCTGATCATCATGGCTTCGGAATCCGGCGTGCTGCCCGTTAAGCCCGAGGATGTCAAACTCAAGGGCCGCCTGCAGCCGGGGAAGATGTTGCTGGTGGATACCGTGGGCGGTCGCATCATCTCCGATAGGGAACTCAAGGCCAACCTGTACGGCCGTAACCCGTACCAGCTCTGGATCAAGGAAAACCAGGTCCATATTCACGAACTGGCCGAACCGCCGCGCGAGTACGGCACCGAGCGGGGCACCCTGCTGCTGCGGCAGCGCGCTTTCGGCTACACCGACGAAGATTTGAAAATGATCCTCGGCCCGATGGCCGCCAAGGGCGAGGAGCCGATCGGCTCGATGGGCGCCGATACGCCGCTGGCCTGCCTTTCCGACAAGCCGCAGCCGCTGTTCAACTACTTCAAGCAGCTTTTCGCGCAGGTGACCAACCCGCCCATCGACCCCATCCGCGAAGAGATGGTGATGTCGCTGATCAGCTACATCGGCACCGAGCGCAACATCCTGGCCGAGACGCCGCAGCACTGCCACACGCTGCGCCTGCCGCATCCCATCCTCACCAACCGCGACCTGGAACGGCTGCGCCGCGTCTCGCAGGGCAGCTTCCTGGCCACCACGCTGCCCATGCTCTTCGCCGTCGAGGAAGGGAATCGCGGCCTGGAGCGCGCCCTCGATCAGCTCTGCCGCCGCGCCTCGCTCGCCATCCAGTCCGGCTACACGCTGCTGATTCTTTCCGACCGCGGCCTGGACCAGGACTACGCGCCCATTCCCAGCCTGCTCGCGCTCACCGCCGTGCACAATCACCTGGTGCGGGAGGAGACGCGCACGCAGGTGGCGCTCATCATCGAATCCGGCGAGCCGCGCGAGGTGATGCACTTCGCGCTGCTGATCGGCTACGGCGCCAGCGCCGTCAATCCCTACCTGGCGCTGGAAACCTTGCAGGCCGGCCAGCTTCAGGACACCGGCGTGAAGCCGGAAAAAGCGGTGGCCCATTTCATCAAGGCCGTCAACAAGGGACTGCTCAAGACGTTTTCCAAGATGGGCATTTCCACCTTGCAGAGCTATCGCGGCGCGCAGGTGTTCGAAGCCATCGGCCTCTCCAAGCGCCTGGTGGATCGCTATTTCACCGGCACCGTTTCGCGCATCGAGGGCGTGGATCTGGATGTTCTGGCGCGCGAAGCCATCCTCAAGCACCAGCACGCCTTTCAGCCTGTGCACGAATCCGATACCGATCTCGCCATCGGCGGCACCTATCAATATCGCGCGCGCGGGGAGTACCACCTCTTTAATCCGCAGACCATCGCCAAGCTGCAGCACGCCGTGCGGCAGGAAAGCTTCGCCACCTTCCAGGAATACACGGACCTGATCGATCGGCAGAACCATCAGCTCACCACGCTGCGCGGGCTGCTCGAGATCAAGAAATCGGACCAGCCGATTCCGCTCGAGGAGGTCGAGCCGGTAGCTTCCATCGTCAAACGTTTCGCCACCGGAGCCATGTCGTTCGGCTCCATTTCCAAAGAGGCCCACGAAACCCTGGCGCTGGCGATGAACCGCATCGGCGGCAAGTCGAACACCGGCGAGGGTGGCGAGGACGAAGAGCGCTTCGCCGACGGGCGCCGCTCCGCCATCAAGCAGGTGGCCTCCGGCCGCTTCGGCGTCACCGTCAATTACCTGGTGAACGCCGACGAACTGCAGATCAAGATGGCGCAGGGCGCCAAGCCTGGCGAAGGCGGCCAGCTTCCCGGCCACAAGGTGGATGAAACCATCGCGCGCGTGCGCCACTCGATTCCCGGCGTGGGCCTGATTTCTCCGCCGCCCCACCACGACATCTATTCCATCGAAGACCTGGCGCAGTTGATTTACGATCTCAAGAACGTCAACCCGAAAGCGCGCATTGCGGTCAAGCTGGTGGCTGAGGTTGGCGTGGGCACGGTGGCGGCCGGCGTGGCCAAGGCGCATGCCGACGTGGTGCTGATCGCCGGCGATTCCGGCGGCACCGGCGCTTCCCCGCTCAGCAGCATCCGCCATGCCGGCATACCCTGGGAACTCGGCCTGGCCGAAACGCACCAGGTGCTGGTGCTCAACGATCTGCGCGGACGTATCCGCGTGCAAACCGACGGCAAGTTGCAGACCGGCCGCGACGTGGTCATCGCCGCCCTGCTCGGCGCCGAGGAGTTCGGCTTCTCCACCGCGCCGCTGGTGGCTCTCGGCTGCATCATGATGCGCAAGTGCCACCTCAACACCTGCCCGGTTGGCGTGGCTACCCAGGACCCCGCGCTGCGCGCCAAATTCCGCGGCGCCCCCGAGCACGTGATCAACTTCTTCTTCTATCTCGCCGAGCAGGTTCGCGGCTACATGGCGCAGATGGGCTTCCGCACCTTCGACGAAATGGTGGGCCGCGTGGACATGCTGGAAACGCGCGCGGCGCTGGACCACTGGAAGGCCAAGGGCCTCGACCTGTCGATGCTTTTGTACAATCCGCAGGTGCCCCTGCGCGTCGCCCGGCGCTGCGTCCAGGCGCAGGACCACGGGCTCGAGCAGGCGCTCGATTACAAGCTGATCGATCACGCCCGCGAGACAATCGAGGGCGGCGAGCCCATCGTCATTAAGCTCCCCATCCGCAATATTCACCGCACGGTGGGCGCCATGCTCTCGGGCGAAATCGCGCGCCGCCATGGTTCGGCCGGCTTGCCCGACGGCACCATCCACTTTCAATTCACCGGTTCGGCCGGCCAGAGCTTCGGCGCATTTCTGGCCCATGGCGTGACGCTCGAGCTCGAGGGCGATGCCAACGATTACGTCGGCAAGGGCCTTTCCGGCGGCAAGCTGATCGTCTATCCGCCGCGCGCGTCGACCTTCCTGCCGGAAGAAAACATCGTCATCGGCAACGTGGCCCTGTATGGCGCCACCAGCGGGGAAGCGTTTCTCAACGGCATGGCCGGCGAGCGCTTCGCCGTGCGCAACTCCGGCGCCACCGCCGTGGTGGAAGGACTGGGCGATCACGGCTGCGAGTACATGACCAATGGCCTGGTGGTGGTGCTGGGCAAAGTCGGCCGCAACTTCGCCGCCGGCATGAGCGGAGGCATCGCCTTCGTTCTCGATGAGAAGGGCGATTTCGCCGAGAAGCGCTGCAACACCGCCGCCGTGGACCTGGAATCCGTGAGCGAAGCCGATGCCGGCCTGCTGCATGGGCTGATTTATCGCCACGTCGAGTGCACCGCCAGCCCGCGCGGCACGTGGATACTGGAAAACTGGGAACAGATGTTGCCCAAGTTCGTCAAAGTCTTCCCGCACGAATACAAACGCGTCCTGGGCATCCGCCGCGAGACCGCCGCGGTGGCGTGAGCCGGTCAACCAGTAGCGCCGGCGGTCGTTGCCGCCGGTGTATTTTGATAACGGAGTCGAGATGGGAAAAACAACCGGGTTCATGGAATATTACGCGCGAGGTGGCCGAACGCCGCCCGGCGGCCGAACGCATCAAAGACTGGTTCGAAATCTATCGTCCCTTCCCCGAGGCGAACCTGCGCAGCCAGGCCGCTCGCTGCATGGATTGCGGGGTTCCCTTCTGCCACACCGGTTGCCCGCTCACCAACCTGATTCCCGATTGGAACGACTTCATCTACCATGGCCGCTGGCGCGACGCCGTGCGGCAATTACACTCCACCAACAACTTCCCCGAGTTCACCGGCCGCATTTGCCCCGCTCCCTGCGAGGCCTCCTGCGTGCTCGGCATCAATGAGCCGCCGGTCACCATCAAGCAGATCGAACGCTCGATCGTCGATCGCGGCTTTGAAGAGGGCTTCATCCGGCCGGAGCCTGCCGCGATAAAGACCGGCAAGCGCGTGGCGGTGGTCGGTTCGGGTCCCGCCGGACTGGCTGCCGCGCAACAACTGGCGCGCGCCGGCCACGCCGTCACCGTGTTCGAAAAGAACGACCGAATCGGCGGCCTGCTGCGTTACGGCATCCCCAATTTCAAAATGGAAAAGCACCTCATCGACCGGCGCCTGGAGCAGATGCGCGGCGAAGGCGTTGTGTTTGAGATCAACGCCCAGGTGGGCGGCAATGTCCCGGTGGAGGATCTACGCAAGCGGTTCGATGCCATCCTGTTGGCCGGCGGCGCCGAACATCCGCGCGATCTCGACGTGCCCGGCCGCAATCTCAAGGGCATTCACTTCGCGATGGAGTTCCTGCCGCAGCAGAACCGCCGCAACGAAGGCGACGCGGTTCCGGACTCCGAGGCCATCCTGGCCACCGGCAAGCGTGTGATCATCATCGGCGGCGGCGACACCGGCGCCGATTGCCTGGGGACGAGTCATCGCCAGGGCGCGCTCTCGGTCACCCAATTCGAGCTGCTGCCCAAACCGCCCGACGATCGCTCCCCGTCCACTCCGTGGCCGCTATGGCCCATGCAACTGCGCGTCGAGACTTCGCACGAAGAAGGCGGCACGCGCGATTGGGGCGTCGCCACCACCGGTTTCACTGGCGACGACCGCGGCCAAGTAAAACAATTGCACGCCGTGCGAGTCGGCCCGCCGCCCAAATTCGAAGCCATCGGCGCGAGCGAGTTCACCATCGATGCCGACCTGGTGCTGCTGGCCATGGGTTTCCTCGGCCCCGTGAAGAACGGCATGATCGAGCAACTCGGCGTGGCGCTGGACGCGCGCGGCAACGTGGCCGCCGACGCCGATTACATGTCGAACGTGCCCGGCGTTTTCGCTGCTGGCGACATGCGCCGCGGCCAGTCCCTGGTGGTCTGGGCCATCGCCGAAGGCCGCAAAGCCGCGCGCGGCATTGACCGCTTCCTCACCGGCGCCACCAAGCTGGCATAGGGCGGGCACGCGTCAAAGCTCGCCTGTTGTTTTCAAAACAGCCGTGGCATACTGGAACGTGCTACCGGCGGCGGAGACTCTGGCGGGAAGGTTGGCGGCGGTTCGCGCGCGCATCCGGGCCGCGGCCGGGCGGGCGCGCCGCGATCCGGCGGGCATCACGCTGCTGGCCGTCACCAAGGCCTTCCCGGCGGCGGCAATTCGCGAGGCTTACGCTTTGGGCCTGCGCGAGTTTGGCGAAAACTACGTGCAGGAATTTGCCGTCAAGGCGCCGGAAGTCCGCGACCTCGCGGGAGCGCGTTTTCACCTCATCGGCCACCTGCAATCCAATAAGTCGAACCTCGCCGCGGAATTATTCGCTTCGATCCAGACCGTGGATTCGCCGAAGCTGGCACGCCGCCTGGAATCGGCCGGCCGCAAGCTGGAAGTGATGCTGGAAGTCAAACTCTCCGGCGAAACGGCCAAGAGCGGGGCCGATCCCGCGGCGTTGCCGGAGCTGATCGCCGCCGTTCGCGAATGCCCGCACCTGGCTCTCACCGGCCTGATGACCATGCCGCCATGGTCGGAAGATCCGGAGGCCGCGCGGCCACATTTTCGCCGCTTGCGCGAGCTTGCCGGACGGCACGGGCTGTGCGGGCTTTCGATGGGGATGTCGCACGACCTGGAAACCGCCATCGAAGAAGGCGCCACCTGCGTGCGGGTGGGCACGGCGCTGTTCGGCGCGCGGCAAAAAGCGTGACCGTTGGCTTCCATGCGCCGCTGCCCCCGGCGCGCACCGGCGTGGCCGATTACGCGGCGGCGCTGTTGGCCGATCTGCGGGGGCGCGGGCAGGTGGAGATCGCGCCCGCGCGCTGCGACGTGGCGCTGTATCACCTGGGCAATAACGCGCAGCATGCGGCCATCTACCGGCGAGCGCTCGAGCGGCCCGGCGTGGTAGTGCTGCATGACGCCGTGCTGAATCATTTCTACCTGGGCCAGCTTGACGAAGCGGCTTACACGGAAGAGTTTGTGTACAACTACGGCGAATGGAACCGCGAACTGGGCCGCGAGTTGTGGCGGAGCCGCGCCGCCGCCGGCTCCGATTTCCGCTATTTCGATTTCCCCATGCTGCGGCGCGCGGTGGAGCGCGCCCTGGCGGTGGTGGTACACAACCCGGCGGCGGCGGCAATGGTGCGGCGCCACGCACCCGCGGCGCGCATCGTGGAAATCCCGCACCTGTTTGTGCCGCCGGAACTGCCTTCGGCGGCGCAGGCGCTGCGCTTCCGGGAGCGGCTGGGCGTGCCGGCGGGCGCGTTCCTCTTCGGCGTTTTCGGCTACCTGCGGGAAACCAAGCGGCTGCTGCAGGTGCTCGATGCGTTCGCCGCCGTGGCGGGAGAAATGCCACAAGCCATGGTGCTGGTGGCCGGCGATTTTGTGTCGAAGGATCTGGAGCGCTCCGCCGCGCGGCTGCTTTCGGCGCCCGGTGTCCGCCGCCTCCCCTACTTGCCGGGTGCGGGTTTTTGGGTAGCCGCCAGCGCCGTGGATGCGTGCATCAATTTGCGCTATCCGGGGGCGGGCGAAACCTCGGGCATCACCATCCGGTTGATGGGCATCGGCAAACCGGTGCTGGTGACCGATTCGCTCGAATGCGAGCGCTTTCCCGAAGACGCCGTGGTTCGCGTGGCACCCGGCCTGGGCGAACGCCAATCGCTGTGCGCGCATATCATTTTGCTAACATCGATGTCTGACGTGGCGCGTGCTATCGGCCAACGGGGGGCCGGGCACATTCAGACGCGCCACCGGGTGGACCTGGCCGGAAGACTGTATTGGGACTTGTTGTGCGAGTGCTGTGCCTCATCGCCGCCTGCGCCGTTGCTTTCGGCGCCCAGCCACGGCAGCAGACCGTAAAGATGCTGCACGTGGCCGTTCCCATGCGCGATGGCGTACGCCTTTACGCCAACGTTTTTCTGCCGTCGGAACGCGCGCGCGTGCCGGCCATCCTGGTGCGCACTCCTTACGGCAAGGGTGAGGAACTGGCGCCGAATTACCAGGCGCTGGTGGAGCACGGCTTCGCGGTGATGGTCGAGGACGTGCGCGGGCGCTATGAGTCCGAAGGCGAGTTTGAGCCGCTCACGCAGGAGCCGGCCGATGGCGACGACACGCTGAACTGGATGGCGCGCCAGCCCTGGTGCGACGGCAAGATCGGCATGACAGGCGGTTCCTACCTGGGCATTGTGCAATGGAAAGCGGCGCTGCGCGCCAATCCGCATCTGAAGGCGATCTTTTCCGTGGTGGCGGGCGACGACGATTACCGCGACCGCTTCTACTCGACCGGCGGCGCCATGAAGCTTGGCAACCGGCTGGAGTGGATGGCGGAGAATCTCAAGACGCCGGGTTATCACCCCGATTTCAACCACTTCGTCTGGCACCTGCCGCTGCTCACCGCCGACGTGGCCGCCACCGGCCGCGTCTCCAGCATGTACCAGCAGGCGATTGCGCATCCGGCCTTCGACGACTTCTGGCAATCGATCAGCACGCGCGAGCACCTCGACCAGATGCGCGTTCCGGTGTTCGCGGTGGGCGGCCTGTACGACAACTTCGCGGAAAGCGACTTGGATGCCTTCGCGTCGGTGCATAAGCGGTCCGGGCTGAATCACGTAGTGATTGGTCCGTGGCCGCACAACATGTCGGCCAAATTCGCCGATACGGATTTCGGCTCCGAGTCCGCGGTTCCGGTGCGCCGCCTGACGATCGACTGGTTCGACCAGTGGCTCAACGGCAAGGACACGCGCATCGCCTCCACCGCGCCGCTGCGGATTTTCGTCATGGGCGCCAACAAGTGGCTGGACGAGCGCGAATGGCCGCCCGCGCGCGCGCGAGCCCGCGATTTTTACCTGGTCAGCCAAGGCCACGCCAACACTTCGGCGGGCGATGGCGGGCTGGAGGATGCGCCGCGGCGGCGCGCCGCCGCCGATCGCTTTACCTTCGATCCGCTCGACCCGGTGCCCACGCGCGGCGGGGCAGTGTGCTGCAACCCTCGCGTTTTCCCTTGGGGTCCGATGGACCAGCGCCCGGTGGAGCAGCGCCGCGACGTGCTGGTCTTCTCCACGCGTCCGCTCGATCAGGATCTGGAAGTGGTGGGACCGGTGAAAGCCGTGCTCTACGTCGCCACCAATCAGCGCGACACCGATTTCACCGCCAAGCTGGTGGATGTGTTCCCGGATGGTTACGCGCGCAACCTGACCGACGGCATCCTGCGGCTGCGCTACCGCAACTCGCTCGAGCGGCCCGAACCGGTGCGGCCCGGCGCGGTGTACGAGATCACGCTGGACGCCGGGTTAGCCAGCAACGAGTTTCTCAAGGGCCACCGCATCCGGGTGGAGATTTCGAGCAGCAACTTCCCGCGTTTTGACCGCAATCCCAACACCGGCGCGCCCATCGCAGGCGAGACCCGCCTGGTGAAGGCCAACCAGATCATCTACCACGACCGCTCGCATCCCTCGCGGCTGGTGCTGATGGCGATGTGAGCGGCGACCCCGCTTAGGACCGTTTCCGCAACAACGTTACCAACCGGGCCATGGAGCTGGTTCATTCCTGACAGGCCCGTGGCCGGCAATCATAGTTGGCCTCCGGTCAGCGGCAGCGTCTGACCTGTTACGAAGGCGGCCCCACCAGACAGTAGGAACTCGACGGCACAGCATACGTCTTCCGGCGAACAGAGCCTTCCTAATGGAACCTTCGCGGTTTCCGCCAGAATGGCCCGGCCGGTTTTGGAGCTGTTCATTCCGATCGGCACAAACGACGGGGCAACCAGGTTGATGGTAATGCCGGATCGGGCCAGTTCGGGCGCCAGCAGGCGAACCGTATGTTCCAGCGCCGCCTTTCCGAGAGAGTAGGCGGACATGTTCATAACCGGCTTGATGGTGGCGGCGGTGGTCCCCAGGATGACGAACCGGGCCGAGCTTCCGCTGAGAGAGCGAAGGAGTCGTGCGATGCGAATAGTGGTCACGCTTCCGAAATCGACTTGGGTGCGGACGGCATCGGTCTCCACATCGAGCAGGCTGCCCTGCGGACCGGCCGGCCACGCCGCATGCACCACGCCATGCAGTCCGCGGCCGCGCAATTGGCGCTCCACGGCCAGCTCCCAATCGCCGGAAAGCAGATCCGCCGCGACCCACTCCACACCCCGGTCGGTCATCTGTTCTGGAGCCGCCCGTATCGACCTCGCCATGCCGATTACGCGGTAGGTCCCGGAGAGGATGGAAGCCAGACGGTGGCCCAGACCGCCGGTAGCACCGGTGATCAACACGATCGGCCTGTCTTCCGCCGGTGGGGTCCCGGCTTCCGCCTCCTCGAACCGGGTGCAACGGGCCTCGTGCAGCGTAAAGCCGACGTGGACTTCCGAAGTCAGCGTGATGGTGGAGAGATCGATCACCCGGACCCGCAAGGTACCGCTTGCGGTTCTGGGCCCCCACGCCGTGATCTCACCCTGCACGCGCACGCGCGATGGATAGTGCAACGGAGCGGGAAAACGGCATTGAAAGGAACCCACGACAACCTGCCGGCCCGGCAGATACATACCCGCCATTGCCGAGGCGAGCGCGACCTGAAAAGCGCCGTGTACGATTCGTCCACCGTAATTGGTTTGCGCCGCGTAGGCCTCGTCGACATGCAACGGATTCCGGTCGCCCGAGAGCGCGGCGAATGAAGTCACGTCGTCCGCCGTAATTTCGCGCTCGAATTCGGCCTGGAGCCCGGTCCTCAGATCGGACGCGGTGAATACACGCGGCTCATCCATGGGCGGACTTGCTCTCCAGATAATCGACGATCAACGCGTAAGAAACCAGCTCCTCGAAATCGTCCAGTTCGAAGTTCAGGCCGAACTCCTCCGCGATCGCGGAGAGAAGCGTGACGTGCGCCACGGAATCCCAGGCAGCCAGCGAGGCCGTGCTGGCGCGGGGTATCTCATCCGGCCGGATGTCCGGGAATACGGCGGAAAAACAGCGGGCGACCTTCTCTTTGGTGTCGTTCATTTTGAGCAACGTTTCATTCTGTCAGATTCGAAACTTCGTGCGGTAGGGGCCCGCAGCGATCGAAAAAATCCGCACGCAAAATGCGATGAATTCCCTCGGCATCCGGCGAGACGCCAAGGGCGCGGAAGAATTCCTGGAGCGGCTGATTTCTTTCGGTCTTCTCGAAGGCAAATTCGATTTCTTCGGCCTTGGTGTGGCGGAAGAGGTTGTCGAGGGTGTGATGTTCGAGCCGGCGGGAGAACGCCCGGCAACTCATCACCCAATGCGAAACCCTGACCTTCGAGCCAAGTTGAGAGCCGAGCAGGACCGCGACCTTTCCCAGCGGGCCAAATTTGTCCTGGTAGGAAACCACGGCGACGATCGTATCGTTTCGTTCCAGCAGGCGCCTCCATTCGCTCTCGACCGTTCGGAGGCCATTGAGATTGAACTGATTGGTCTTGTTGATCAGCTCCAGCGGCCGTTTATCGGCCGGCTCGACGCGCCATGCAATCGTCACGGTGCCCTGCAGCGTGCGAAGGAACTCTGAAGAACCGCCGTTCGCCGCCATCTCACGGACTTGGGCGGAGGCGCGGATGCTGTGCTGGCGCAGCCGGTCCTCCTCCATCAGGAGTGGCTTGCCGAACAGATCGCGAAGGTCACTGAGAAGTTTCCAAACCGCGGCTGGATCTTTGCCCGGGAACTCGAGACAGGTCATTCCGGGGTAAGCCTGTAGCACCTCGTCCAGTTCCATGAGGCTGTCATCGACGAAAACGACGGCGTCGGCGGCAATGTTCCACGCGTCGAGAATGCGGGCCACGGACGCCGATTTCGGCGCCCAGTTGGCGTGGATGGGGAAGAACGATTGGGGACTCAGGAAAAGGTCCTTCCGCGCCAATACGGCCTCGGCCGTCGTCATTTCGTTCTTGGAGCAGACAGCCAGCAGAACGCCGCAACTGGCCAGATGACCTAGCATCTGTTGATACAGCCCGTGCGCCTGCGTATGGTGCTCCTGGCTCCAGGAGACACCTTCCACACCCACCTCGCCGGCGATACCCGACCAGAGGGTGCCATCCAAATCGGTGATGAGGCCCTTCTTCGGAGTCGGCTGGCAAAGCACGTCGACCAGGGAGGCTGCCAGCCGGCTGGCGAACGGAACCGTGTAGGGGAAGCCGGCGACCAGTTCCATGCGGGCGTCCAGACAGGCAACGGTCGGTTCCATCCGCGATCGTTGGACCACGCGGACGCCGGAGATCCGCGAGATGCGCGAAAGGAACCCGGCCAACTGCTGCTCCAACTCCAGTTCGAGGACGCTGCTCTGGGCTCGGATCGTGTTTCCAATCGGCGGCAAGGGCAGACAGGGCGGAGCGAACGCGACCGGCATGTGGGCGGCCAGCGCAACGATAGCGGACTCGAGGTGGGTGTAACGCTCGAGGCAACTGGGCGTGAGATCCGCCTTGGCTTTCTCCGACCAGCCGCCACTGCTGCGCAGGCCGAGCCGCGGGTCGACATCGCTCCACTCCAGCACCACGGCGGTGGCGGCAGCGGACGATCGGGCAGCCAGTTCGATGTTGCCGCGGAGGTCTCCGTATGCTCCGTGTTGCACTGCGACATTCCGATCATCCCGCAGGCGTTCGAGCAGATGGGCGCGTAATAGGGTTGCGAGATGGAGGGGCTCGAAGCCGCAGGCCAGCCAGTAAATGCCGGCCTCGGGCAACCCTTTTCGGGAGTTGATAATGGCAAGCGCCTGATTGAGCGTCATGGCGCCCTGTCCCCACTCAGCCGGAGCGGAGCGGAAACGGTCGGCCGTCACGTTTTCACCGCCGCGGGCGACTCGGCGGCGCGGATTCGCCGGACGAGTTCGATGTATTCCTCGCGGGGGATCTCGAAAAATCGCTCCGCGTAACGGCACTCGCCGGCGCCCAGCATGCGGGAGTGAAACATATTCAGACCGCGCGTGCTATTGGTGTAATCCAGCGCCGAATTGGCAAAAGTAAAACAGCGGAGCATCTCGGTCTTCGTTTCAATCACATCATCGATGATCAAAACGACGTTCGGGATACAGAGCCCCCAGACCTCATAGCCGAAGACACGCACGTTCCAGGAAATCTTCCGGAGGGCGCCGGCCAGGATGTAGTTGGCGGTGCGGTGATCGGGATGGCCGTCGAGCGGGAAAGGGATGAAGACAGCGTCGGCCTTGCGATCGATCAGGATGTCGGCCATTTCCGCGATCTGAGAAGCATCGTCCGCCAAAACGCGATGATTGAGAAAGACGGGAGGAGGCGCGGCGATCACGGCGGCGGCGCGCCGGGACTCTTCATTCCGCATCTCCGTCATGGTCTGGCGCGTGAAGCCCAGTTCTTCGCACCCGTCCGCACCGTCCTGCAGTATGACGATGGAGGGCGCCTCTCCACTGCGAACCGCAAGGGCGAGGGCGCCCCCGCACCCGATCACTTCATCGTCCTGGTGGGGTGCGATGACAACCATCGACCTGCCAAAGGGCGCCCGGATCGGGATGGCGCGAACGAAGTTGGAGAAATAGTCCGTCGTCGAAGCCAGGGCGAGCATGCGCAAGTCGATATCGCCCAGCCCGGCCTTCAGGAACATTTTAAACTGGCGGCGCCCATACAGCAGGGGGAGCGCGTTACGGTAGATCTGACGCAGGTACTCGCGAATCATCCGGTTTCTTCGAGTATGTTAGCAGACCTCGCGCGGGCGCCCGGAAGCTAGCAGCGGGTCTGTCCCGGCTGGGAAGGCTCGATCCAGGTGGCCGGCCCGACAGGGCGCCGGCATATGCCTTGATCCGTCCGTGGCTAAATCGACGGCGAGGCGAAGAGGTGACGGAACGGTGAGAGGCATCGCATAATCGTAGTGTATGAACAAAGACAGGTACCAATCGGGGTCAACGAATCACACCGAGAGCGGCGGGGCCTCATCGCAGGCGGAAATGGAGTAAGGAGGTGGAATCGGAAGGACTTGTGCGACTAAGGACTGCGGCGTTGGCCGATGCGGAAGCGATCGGACAATTGCATCGACGGAACCATCTCGGCGACCTCGACGCCGTGGCGTGGCGCAGCTTATGGGACGCCTATCCGTTCGCCGCGGAATTCCGGGACGTCCCGATCGGGTGGGTCCTGGAGACCGAGAGTGGCCGGGTGGTGGGCTATCTGGGCAACGTCCACATGCTTTACGATCTCGGTGGGCAGGCCGTTAAGGGAGCGGTCACTACGGCTTGGGCGGTCGATGCCGATCATCGCAACATGTCTTTGCGGTTGATGACCACTTTTCTCAGGCAAAAGGGCGTGGACCTGTGCCTGATCGGCAGCGCGAGCCCAACCACGGCGCAGGTGCTGACCGCTCTCGGAATCCCGCGCATCCCCATACCCGGGTACGATGTCCCCTGCTTCTGGACCGCGCGGCCGCGAGGATTCGCGAAGGCGATTCTGCGGAAGAGAGCGATCCCCGGAGCAAACGTTCTGGCACGGCCCCTGGGAATGCTGCTGAACGCAAGAGACGTCGTCCTTCGCAGCGGCCGAGGGCGTACATCTTCTACTGTGCGCCGCCTCGGAGGCTTCGACGATCGATTCGAAACGTTCTGGCAGAGTCTCCGCGCAGACCCGCCCCGTCTGCGCGCGGTCCGCACCCGTGCGGTGCTGGAGTGGAAGTTTGGCGCGCAGCTTCGCTGCGGAAACGCGACCATCGTCGCGGCCAGCCGGGACGGAACACTCTCCGGTTACGCCGTTCTGGTGCGCCGGCAGTCGCCGGATTTGGGGATGGATTTGTACGATGTGGCGGATCTTCAGGCAATACGGGACGATCCCGCGACCATCACCGACCTTTTGCTGGGGGCGATCGGCATCGCGCGCGAAGACGGTGTGGACGCTGTCAAACTCCTGACTGGCTCTCCGGCGAAGCGTGCGCCTGTCGATCGGTTGCGGCCTTACACCTATCGTCTGGGATTATGGCAACTGTATTACAGGGCGGCGCCTCCCGAACTCAAGGCCACTTTATCCGCGGCCGATGCGTGGGACTTTTCACACTTCGATACGTATTAAGCCTTGTTACGGAATCACCGTGCCAAACCAGCGCTGAACTGGTTCTTTCATGACAGGCCCTTGGCTCGGGTTCGTGCGCGCTACGCCAGTTCGGCGAAAACCAGCATCATGTCGCGATGGGCGAGCACGGCGCCGGGATCGCGCTGCATGGCTTGCCAGTAACTGCGGCCGAAGCGGTCGCCGTCTTCGGCCGGCGTCACCAACGAGCGCGCCGTGGCGATCAGGCGGCCGGCTTCCTCATCGTTCACGGGTTCCTCCTGGTCGAGCGTTTCATCCACCAGGACGACGAACTGCGACAACTCGCGCAGCCAGCTAAACCACGGGTCGTTCAAGACCAGGTTGAGATACTGGCCGGTGGATTTGATGTGCTCCACGTCGCGCTCATACGCCGCGCGCTCCGATTCCATGAGTGCCTTATGTAGATGAAGCAGCCCGTTCCGCATTGTGATCAAGCGCTGTCGCGTCTGGCCGGTCATGCGGTCCATGGTATCGCGTTCCAGGCGCCGCCGTGAGCGGATTTCCGCCGCGAACCCTTTGCCGGCTTCGTGTAATCTGATCTCTATGCATAAACCCAGCTTTGACCCCGGGCTGACACAGCAATTCGACGCGCCCTACCGCCGCGTCATCAATCGGGACGGCAGCTTGAACGTGCAGCGCCGGGGCGCCACCTGGCGCGACTTTCATCCCTACCTGCACCTGATCAACATGGGCTGGCCGGCGTTTTTGGTGACGTTGTTCCTCGGCTACGTGGCCGCCAACACGGCTTTCGCGGTGGGCTATTTCGCTCTGGGTCCGGATCAACTGCAGGGCGCCGAGGCGGCCAACACCCTGGGCCGCTTCCTGAACACGTTTTTCTTCAGCTCGCACACGCTCACTACGGTCGGCTACGGCAACATATGGCCGAAGACCGTGGCGGCGAATTTCATTGCGGCGTTCGAAGGGTTGGTGGGCGTGTTGGGTTTCGCGGTGGCGACCGGCCTGCTTTTCGGCCGGATCTCGCGGCCCTCGGCGCGCCTCGGATTCAGCGAAAACGCTTTGATCGCGCCTTACCAGGACGGCACCAGCTTGCAATTTCGCGTGGTCAACCGGCGCTCGAATTCCCTGGTTGAGGCGCACGCGCAGGTCATGCTGATGACCGTGGAACGGGAGGACGGGAAGCCCGTGCGGCGCTACCACCAGTTGACCCTGGAGCGCTCCAGCGTCCTGTTCCTGGCGCTCACCTGGACCGTTGTCCATCCGATTGACGAACACAGCCCGCTCCACGGCAAGACCACGGCGGAACTTGCCGGACTGCAGGCGGAGATCATCATTCTGATCAAGGCGTACGACGATACCTTCAGCCAGACCGTGATCTCGCGCCATTCGTACCGGCACGACGAGTTTCTGTGGGGCGTCCGCTTCGCACCTGCGTTTCACGTGGACGCGGCGGGCGACATGGTGCTGGAACTGCGCAAACTCGGCGCCACCGCGTCCCAGTGATGCTACAATCCGGTTTAAGCACGGGAGATTCGGTACAGGGAGCCTGCGGTGTCCGCTTTCTTACATAACCAGTTCGAGCGCAACATCGTCACCACGTCGGTGGACCATGTGTTCAACTGGGCCCGGCAATCGTCGTTGTGGCCGCTCACCTTCGGCCTGGCCTGCTGCGCAATCGAGATGATCGCGTCGTCGACCTCGCGGTTCGATATCGCGCGCTTTGGCGCGGAGGTCTTCCGCCCCAGCCCCCGCCAATCCGACCTGATGATCGTGGCCGGCACGGTGTCGCTGAAGATGGCTCCGGTCCTGAAGCGCATCTGGGACCAGATGCCCGAACCCAAGTGGTGCATCTCGATGGGCGCCTGTTCCAGCGTGGGCGGACCGTTTAACACCTATGCGGTGCTGCAAGGCGTGGACAAGATAGTTCCCGTGGATGTCTACGTTACCGGCTGCCCGCCGCGGCCGGAGAATCTGTTTTACGCGCTGATGAAGCTGCAGGACAAGATCGACCAGATGACCACGCTGGTCAAGCGCCCCACCGAGGTGCGGCTGGATGAATCGATGCTCGCCGAATTCCAGCAGCAGGTGCGCATCGCACAGACTTCCCATCCGGCATAGGTCGCAGATCACGATTGCCGTTCGGCGGCCGGGGGCCTCTTAGGAGATAACCGGTCCAACCAGCCGCACCGCTCCCTGGCGGTCGCGGCTCCGATTGCTTTCCGAGCCGCGACCGTTAGGGAGCGGTCGGACCGGCTATTGCGCAAAGAGCACTCAGCAGGCGCTTGCGATCTTCCTGCAGCTTCCGAGTGCGCTCGGTGATGCGAGCGACCAGGGCCGCGGATGCGGTGCGCGGAGAGCCGGAATCAAAGGGCGGCGCGGGATCGTATTCCATCATGAGCTGGATCGCGCGCGCCACGTCCGCGCCGAACAGCTGCGCAGCCACCACCAGGCCGAAGTCGATTCCGGCAGTGACTCCGGCGCCGGTGATGCGATTTCTGTCGATGACGATCCTTTCGGACACCGGGATGGCGCCGATGATGGGCAGAAGATCCAGGCTGAGCCAGTGCGTGGTCGCCCGGTAGCCCTTGAGCAGGCCGGCCGCGCCGAGCACCAGCGCGCCGGTGCAGACCGAGGTCACGTACTTTGCCGCCGGCGCGCGCTGCTGGAGGAAAGCCAGGATCTGCCGGCTCTCGATGGCGTCCGAGATCCCAAAACCTCCCGGAACGAAGAGCACATCGAGCGGCGGGCAGGCATCGAAGGTGGTACTGGGCGCGATGGCAAGGCCATAATCGCTCACAACCGTTTCGAGCGAGTGCGAGACCAGATGCGCGCGCGTGTCCGGCATGCGCGCAAAGACTTCATAAGGCCCGGTCAGATCGAGCTGCGTGAGCCGGGGGAAGAGAAGCATTCCGATGTGAGTCGTAACAGTAGCTCCTGGTTCTGAAGTGCAGAGACAAAACCACCCGGCGGATTCGGCGTCGAAATGTCTTTCGATTGGGCTGGCACTATCGTTGCAGAAAGTCCTCCCGGTGAATCACGAACTCGGGATAAGCGCCGGCGCCGAGCTCGTGCAGATCCAGGCCCTGGCGTTCGCCCTCGGGAGCCACGCGTTGCGGGCTTACGCGGTCGAGGAGCCAATTGAGACTGTAGGCAAATGGCAGCACGAAACCCAGCAGCGTAGCCACGCCGGCGATTTGCGCCAGCGGCTGCACGGGAGCGCCGGCGCGGGCAAAGAAGCCAAGCGCCAGCACACCCCATATGCCGCCGATGGCGTGCACGGAAACCGAGCCGGTGGGATCGTCGATTTCGCCATAGATGTCCAGCCACTCGACCGTGAAGACGACCAGTGCGCCGGCCATCAGGCCAACCAGCGCAGCCACTGCCGGAGTGAAGAAGAGGCAGCCTGCGCTCGACGCCGCCAGGCCGCCGATCCAGCCATTGGCGCACAGAGAAGCGTCGGGCCGGCCGAATCGCGCGCGGGTGATGGAGGCCGCGGCCAGGCCGGCCATGGCCGCGGAAAGCGTGGTGTTCAATCCCACCCGCACCAACGCGCCCACCGGGGCGCCGCCGAAAAGCATGGCGCCGGCGCTATTCAGACCGAGCCAGCCTGTCCACACCAGAAAACAGGCGAACAGAACCAGCACGGCGTTGTGCCCGGGGATGGCCGCGGGCATGCCGCCCTCGCTCGAGTACTTGCCGCGACGGGGTCCTAGAATCCACCCGATGGCAAGCGCGGTGAGTCCGCCCACGGCTTGCACCGGCGCGCTGCCGGCCGTATCGACGAAACCGATTTGCGCCAGCCAGCCGCCGCCCCACACCCAGTGGGCGAAGAGGGGATAAACCAACCCGGCCAACAAGGCCGTGGAGGCAGACGCAGCGCCCAACCGCCAGCGGTCCAGGCCGGCGCCGAGAGGGATCAGCGCGGCCAACGCGACGCTTAACAGTTGTAGCCAGAGGATCAGGCAAGCGGGCGAGGCGTCGAGTGCGAGGCCGCGCAAAAAGAGCGGCTGGGCTGCGATCCAATTCCATTGTTTGCCGGCTGCGGTGATGGTGTGCGCGGGCCCGCCGGCGAAGCCCTGAATGGCAAAGCCGCAGACGAAATAAGCGGACGGCCGCAACCGACACCGCACAAAGCGCGGCGAGCATGGCGTGCGACGCGCTGCGCGACCGCCCGAGTCCGGTATTGATGAGCGCGATGCCGGCGATCGCCAAAGGAATCAGCAGAAGGCAGGCCAGTACGAGGACAGTGGCCGCTTCCGAAAGCGCTGGCGCCGGCGGGATCATCGCCTGGCCTCCCGAACGGACACGTGCGAGCGAGCCACCAGGCCGAGGCCCAGAATCTCGATCGCGACGCCCGCAGCGACGAAAGCGGCACGGGCCACGGTGGCGCCCAGCATCAGGAATGCGGCCAAGACGATGGCCCATCCCGCAACGAGCAACAGCAAACCGGCAAGCCGCATAGAACGCAACTGGTTACAGCATAACCGATTAGCGAAGCTGGTTCCCATGTTAAGGGCGCGTGATTTTTGCAATCCCGGCGATAGAAATTATCTATTTCCTTCTGGCATCAAAAAGACGTAAAAATTGAGTAGCCGCCAAACAAGCTGGCCCCGTACTCGCCGGCTTGGCCTATTCCAGCTCCGCTCGCTGGGTCCATACTGATAAAAACGAAAGGATCATGATGCGATACACCGGAGCAACCATATTTGTCGCCACGTGCCTGATGGCTGGGCCTGCCCTCGCGCAGACCACCACGCCGCCGGACGCACCAGCAACGACAACGCCGCCAGACGCTCAGACAGCGGCCCCGCCGGCGACCGCCGACGCAAGCCGCGCCTGCCGCGGCGCCGGCCGCACCAGCGCCGCCCTCCGCTTACCACCAGATGGGCATGGATTTCTCTTTCCTGCTCGACGGCTACGTCGACGGCAACGGCAACGACCCGGCTTCCGGCTTCAACGGGCTTGCGCAATTTCGACTACCGCGCCGACACCGTGCACTTCAATATGGGGAAGATTACGATTGACCGCGCACCGGGGCCGATCGGCTTCCATCTGGACGTGGGGTTTGGCGAGATATTCTCCGCCACCCATTCGACGGACGCGGCGCCCGAAGCGATGAAATATTTCGAGCAGGCGTATGTGGACTTCAAGCCGAAGTCGTGGAAGGGCGTGGAAGTGGACGTGGGCGAATTCGTCACGTCGGCGGGCGCGGAAGTAATCGACGTCAATGGGAACTGGAATTATTCGCGCTCCCTATTGTTTGCCTGGGCCATTCCGTATTATCATTTTGGAATTCGCACCTCGTTCCCCGTAGGAACCCACTTCACAGGTGGAGTGCAACTTGTTAACGGCTGGAACAACGTCTACGCGAGCGACCAAGGCAAGTTGATTGGTTTGAATGGCGCGTATGCGTGGAAGAAAGTGACCTGGACCGAAGTGTGGTACGGCGGTCCGGAGCGCGATCAGGACAGCCCCGGCTGGCGCAACCTAATCGACTCGGTGGTGCAAGTGAATCCGAACGACAATCTCAGTCTCTATATCAACGGCGATTACGGCCGGAACAAGAATGTCGGGCCGGGTACCGCGCAGTGGGATGGCATCGCCTTTGCCTTGCGGCGCGCAATCGGTAAGAAGGCCGCCCTCGCCGGACGCATCGAGATATTCGACGACGTCAACGGCTTTTCGACCGGCACGGCACAGGCCGTGAAGGAATTCACGCTCACCGGCGAGTACAAGCTCTCCGATTGGCTGACCAGCCGCCTGGAATTTCGCGACGATTGGTCGAGCCAGCCGTTCTTTGAGAATAGCAGCGGCGGTTTGAACAAGAACCAGCCGACCGTGCTGCTGGGCATGATCGCCTATTTCGGGCCCAAGAAGTAGCAACGTCAGACACCTCGAGAGGAGCAACCCAATGGCAGACAACTCTGAAGTCAAGATGCAACCGACGTTGGGCCTGACGGGCCTGACTTTCAACGCAATGGCGCTGATCGCGCCGGGAGCCTTTCTCTGGCTCACTTTCGCCATCCAAGGGGCCACCGGAGCCACATCGCCCGCGATGTGGATCGGCATTGTGGTCGCTCTGGCGCTCTGTTTGGCGACGGCCATTTGTTATGCGGAAATGGCGAAACTGTATCCCGGAACCGGCAGCTCGTATTACTTCGCGGAGCAGTCGTTCCTGAACCATGACGGCGGTGTGGCGATTCGCGCGGCTGGCTAAGTTCATCGTCGGCTGGGCATCGCACCTTTATTACTGGATCTATCCGGGCGTGATGGTGGGCGTTATGGGCATCCTGTGTGGCTACCTGGTAGGCACGCTGTGGCCCAACTTCATGAACGCCTCCAACCCCGGAATGCTGTTCATGATGGCGGCGGCGGTGCTGTTCTCGTTCGCGGTGGCATACATCGCCCACCGCGGCATCGTGGGCGCGACGTCGGTCAATATCGCGATCAACGTGATCCAGATCACGGCGCTGGTGGTGTTTGCGGTGATGGCGCTGGGTTACCGCTCCACTCATCCCGCCGGCACGCCCGGCTGGCAGTTCGATTCCAACTCGGGCGATGCTTACACTTACGAATTCGCGACCGAGAAGACCATGGTCGGCGGTGTTGCGACGGATACGATTGTTCGCGACGCAGCGGGCGTGCCGAAGCCGAAGCTGGACGCGGCCGGAAAAGCTGTGCCGTTCCTGGTCACTTATCCCGAGAAAGACGACAAGGGTAACTTCCTTTCGCACGGCAGTAAGCAGCTCGGTGGTGGGCGTGCACAACGTCGGCTGGGTGTTCATTCAGGCGACGGTAGCGATCCTGATTCTGGTGGGATTCGAATCGGTGACGTCGATGGGAGGCGAAGCGAAGAACGCCAAACGCGACGTCCCTATCGCGGTGATCGTTTCCCTCCTGGTGCAGGGGCTGTTCTGTTACCTGTTCGAGTACTTTGCGGCGAATTACTTTCTCAACGCGGGCTACACCATGCAAAGCGCGACGGGCTCCGCGGCGCCTATCGGCGACATGATGATCGTCATCGGCAACGCCACGTTCGGCGCCGGCGCCGGCCGGACTTTCATGCTGATAGAGGCCTTCACCGTGTTCCTGGCGCTGATCGGCACCACGCTTTCCTGCATGAACACGGGCGCGCGCGTCACCTACGCCATGGGCAAAGACAAGGAGGTACCGGAACATTTCGGCATGCTTCATTCCAACAATCTGACGCCGCACCGCGCCATCTGGACGCTGGCCGCGATTTCGGCGGTCATCGGCTGCGTCGCGGTGGCAATGTTGTTCGGCGACGCCTCGGCGCCGACCGACGCCACCATCAAGGCGCTGCCCCAGGGCATCTGGTCGAGCTTCGGCTACACCACCCACGACGGAATGGCGGCGATGCCGAATTCGCTGCTGACGGTGACGCTGGCATCCAACTTCGGCACCTTCCTGCTGTATGGGCTGAGTTGCGTGATTTGCATGGTGGCCTATCACAAGCACCCCAATTTCAAAGTAATCCGCCATCTCTTGATTCCGGTCTTCGGCCTGGTTGCCAACCTGGCGTGCATGGCGTTCTACCTGATCGGACCCTTCATGGGGTACGGCACCAAAATGGAGCCGCTGCTGGCGCTGGGGATTGCCTTCGTCTGGGCGATCTACGGTGGCATTTACTTCGCGCGTGCCGGCAAGAAAGCCGGCCGCACTACATTGGTGACGAGTCGAGCGGAAGCCTGATCCACGTTTTAGATAGGAGCGAGACGGTCCGGGTGGAACGATCCAGTTCCGCCCGGATCTGTTTTTATGTTGGAAATCGAATTCGCGCAAGCCTCGGATTGTGGCCGGGTCCGCGATCACAACGAGGACTATCTGGGCTGCTTCGCGCCGGAGGCGGAAGCCGAGGCCCGAACCCTTGGGTGTCTATTCGCGCTGGCGGATGGCGTCGGCGGCGGCGACGATGGAGAGATCGCTTCTAAATTGGCGGTGGAGACTTTGCTCCAGGATTTCCGGCGATCGGCGGCAGGCGTTCCGCATTCCTCGCTGCTGCCGCGGTTGGTGCAACAGGCCAACACACGGGTTTTCGAAACCGGTATGGCCAGCGGCCTGGGCGGGTCCAACATGGCTACCACGCTGGTTGCCTGCGCGCTGCGCTATGACCGGGTAGTGGTTTCGCACGTCGGCGATTCGCGCTGCTACCGCATCCGGCACGGCCACGCCGAGGCGCTCACGCGCGATCACACGGTGGCAGGTGAGCACATGCGGCTCGGCTTGATCACGGCGGGCGAGGCTTCCAGCGCCGAAACGCGCCACGTGCTAAGCCGGTCGCTGGGCCCGGCCATGGTCGTGGCGGTGGAAACCCGCGACTACCAGATTATTCCCGGCGATGTGCTGCTGCTGTGCTCCGACGGCCTGCACGGGCCGGTGGACGCCGACGCGATCGCTCAGTTGGTGAGCCGGCGCGCGGCGCTTCCCGAGGTCGCCCGAGAACTGATCGACCTTGCAAACGAGCTGGATGGCGGTGATAATGTGAGCGTGCAGCTCATTCGCGTCCGCCAGGTGGAGCGCATCGGCATGTATCGCGGGCGCCCCTACAAACTGGCCTGATCGGCATCCATCCACAACTCGCATGAGTTCCCTACGCGCGGGCGAGCATCTCGACCACTATCGTATCGACAGCGTGGCTGCCCGCAGCGGCATGGCCTCGATCTTCCGCGGTGTGGACCTGCGCAACGGCCGTGAAGTCGCCATCAAAGTTCCCCATCCCGAGATGGAGGCCGACCCGGTTCTGTACGACCGCTTCCAGCGCGAGCAGGCCATCGGCAAAGCGCTGGATCATCCGGGCGTGATGAAGGTTTTCGAGGACCCGGACCGCAGCTCGGTCTACATGGTGATGGAGTGGGTGAATGGGCGGCTGCTGCGGCAGATTCTGGGCGCGCAGGGCAAGCTGCCGATCGAGCGCGCGCTGCGCATCACCATCGCCATTGCGGAGGCGCTCGATTACATTCACGCGGAGGGCGTGGTGCATCGCGATCTGAAGCCGGAAAACATCATGGTGGACGACGCGGACCATATCAAGCTGATCGATTTCGGCATCGCGGGCAAGGAGGGATCGCGCCGCCTGACTTTCGCCAAGCTATCGCAGGTGATGGGCACACCGGACTACATTTCCCCGGAACAGGTGAAAGGCAGGCGCGGCGATGGTCGAAGCGATATCTATGCGCTGGGTGCGATGTTGTATGAGATGCTGACCGGCAAGACGCCGTTCACCGGCAACAATCCCTTCGCGATCATGAATGACCGCCTGCTCAACTACCCGGTTCCGCCGCGCGAGCTGAATCCGGAGATTTCGCCCGGGCTGCAGGAGGTCATCTACCGCGCGCTGGAACGCGACCCGAAGAGCCGGTACGCCAAGGCTCGCGAGATGGCCTGGGACCTGGCGCATTTGGACCAGGTGGGCGCGGCGGAGCGTCCCGAACTGATGGAGTGGCGAAAACGCCGCCGGCCGTGGCTGCGGCAGGTTTTCTTCTACACCATGATGGCGTTGATTCCGGTGGCGATCTTCGGCCTGCTGCTGTACGTCGCGAAGCACAGTTGATTCGTCCGACCTTGGGACGTGCATTTGGGCCGAGCCCTCCCAGGCAGGAAACTCCTTGGCCTCCGTTGCCGCAGGTGCGCGAGGGCGCGTGCCTCATTGCGGGCCAGGTGGTCGTGTGCTTCGCCTGGCTTCGTAGCCGCGAGATTCGGCCGCCGAAGAACCACCCGCTGAGAGTCCGCACAAGAATGCGCCCGCAAGCGGGCGTTGGCAGGCTGAAGTCGGCTGAAGCCTGCCCCACCAGCGCTGGCCGAACGTCAGCGTTTGGTTTAGTCTATGGCCGGCATCTTGCTGCCCTCGCTGGACGCCGATTGGCAGATGCGGATCTGCTGGCGTTCAATGGCGGCGAACAACAGGGCAGGCTGGATTGGCTTAGTGACGTAGTCGTCCATACCGGCCTCCAGGCAACGCTCGCGATCGCCCGCCAAAGCGTGGGCAGTGAAGGCAATGATGGGAGTGCGCCCACCGGAGTGCCGTTCCCGGGCGCGGATTTCGGCGGTGGCTTCGAATCCGCCCATCTCGGGCATCTGTATGTCCATGAGCACGACGTCAAAGCACTGTCGCTCGAAGGCGGCCAGTGCCTCGATTCCGTTGTCCGCGGTCACCACTGTGTAGCCGCGCTTGTGCAGCAGCCGGACGGCAAGCTTCTGGTTGACCGGGTTGTCTTCGGCCAGCAGGATGGCGACCGAAGGGGAGCGCGGCGGAGGATTCTCAATCGCTGGGACGACCGCGGGTGGGGCGGCGGACTCAGGTTCCAGACCGACCGCGGCTGCCATGGCGATCAGACCGTCCGATCCGTGCCGGTATTCCCGATTTGCCGGCTCGGCTGGTTGCGATACGCTTTGGAACCGCGCGGTGAAGTGAAAGCAGCTTCCTTTTCCCGGCGAGCTCTCCACCCAGATTCGCCCCCGCATCAGGGCCACGAACTGGGCACAGATGGTGAGGCCGAGACCGGGGCCCCCATAGCGGCGCGTGTGCGACCCATCGACTTGAGAGAAGGGCTCGAAGATCAACGCTTGGTTCTCTGCGGCGATGCCGATGCCGGTGTCGGCAACCTCGAAATGCA
Organism: Bryobacterales bacterium; assembly: GCA_963843095.1. GTDB lineage: Bacteria > Acidobacteriota > Terriglobia > Bryobacterales > Bryobacteraceae > Bog-375. Next base: position 8,731 of record CAWJLI010000079.1, on the reverse strand, counting down.
GTAGCAGGTTGTCCGCCGCGTCTTGCAGTTCCACGCGCAGGGAGACACAGCCCTGCTCGGTAAACTTCACCGCATTGCCGAGCAGGTTGATCAACACCCGGCGCAGGTGGATCGGATCTCCAGTGAGGAGGCGGGGCACGCCTGGACCGATGCGAGACCGTGCTTCGAGGTTTTTGCGGCGGGCCTCGAACTCGATGTTCCGCATGGCCGCGCTCACCAGATCCGGCAGATCGAAGACGGCCGTTTCCAACTCGGTTTTGCCGGCTTCGATTGCGGAGAGGTCGAGGACTTCGTTCAGAATACCGAGCAGCGAAGCCGATGAATTGCGTACCGTCAGCAGGTATTCCCGCTGTTCGGCCGTGAGAGATGTGTCCAGCGCCAGTTCGGTCATGCCGACGATGCCGTTCATGGGCGTACGGATTTCGTGGCTGATGTTGCAGAGGAACTGATCCTTGAGGCGCGCGGCCTGGCGAACCTCGCGAAGCAGGTGTTCGATTTCGACCTTCTGCTGTTCGACCGTGTCGCGCTCGTTTTCGGCGCGGGCCTTTTCGAGGTTCAGACTCTGTGTGCGATCCGCCACGGCGGCTTCCAATTCCCTTTGCCGCCGGAGCATCCTGCGCACGCGCCAGTACCAGACCAGGCGCGCCAGCAGCGCGGCTGCGGCGAGGGCCGCCAGTTGGCACCACCAGCTACGCCACCAGGCGGGGCGGATCGTAAAGGCGAAGCGGACGGGCGTTCCCAGCCAGGCGCCTTGCCCGGCGTTGGACTGCACCTCGAAGGCGTAACTTCCCGCGGGCAGGCTGGGAAAATGCGCTTCGCGCGACTGGGTTTCGGTCCAGCGCTCTTCGAGGCCGGCGATGCGATAACGGAAGCGCACCGTGTCCTCGTTGACGAACGTCAGGGCCGCATAGCCAATCTCGAGCGACCGCCGCGACCAAGGCACCGAGATGTTTGCGCCCAGGCCGACGTTCGACCCGCCCAGAGCGGCGGCAGTGAGCAGCACCGGGGCGGCCGTGGGCCGCGGCGGCAACCCGGTGGCGGGAATCCGCAGATGGGAGATGCCCCGGCTGGTGCCGATCCAGACGCTGCCGTCGGCATCGGCCCAAAATGCGTTGGCATTCGTATCGTCCCAGACCAGCCCGTCAGTGCGATCCAGGTGCCGCCAGAGGCTACCATCCAAAATGTCTACGCCTTGATCGCTGCCAAACCAGGTCCAGCCACGGCGGTCGCATCCGATAAAGAAGACCTTCCCCGACCGCAACCCGTCTTTGCTCGAGAAGTGGCGCCAGCGCGGATGTTGGCCATCGAGCACAAGCTGCGACACCCCGGCCGATTCGGCATAGGAAACCCACAAAGAGCCGTCTTGCGCCTCGGCCAGTTTGCTCACCCGGTCATGGAGGAGTCCGTCGGCCATGGTCAGCCGGATCCACTTGCCTGCTTCCAACCGGAGCAGGCCACCCCAACCTCCAACCCAAAGCCGTCCTTTCCGGTCGACCAACGATGTCTCGACATACTCGGTTCTGCGCTCCGACGGCAGCGTCTGGCGTTCGAAGTGGATGGACCCGCCTCGGCTCATCGCGAGATACAAACCGTTGGTCGTGCCTGCCCAAACACGATTCTGGGGATCGATGGCAATCGTGCTGACCCAGGGATTGTCCAGCCCCGATTCCCGCCCGTACGCCATGGCTGTGCGCCGGCGCAAATCGACGTAAACGGCGCCGCTGGCCTGTGCCAGCCACATCGACCCGTCGGGTGCCCATGCCATAGCTGCCGTCATGGCGGCGGGCAGGCCGGGCACTCGCAAGTCCCTCCACCGTCCCCTGGTTTCGTCAAAGCGGCTGACTCCGGCATCGTGGACGGCCCACAGCACGCCTCGGCTGTCGCGCCGAATGCCCCAGATCGATTCGGACGACAGTCCTTCGGTTTCGGTCCACTGATCCCAGTTAGGATAGCCCAGCCAGCGCGCTAAGCCGCCGCCCCACATCCCGATCCAAATCGAGCCCTCGCGGTCCTCGAGAGCGCAGATGACAGAGCTGATGGGCAGACCGCGGGCCTTTCCGACGATTTCCCAGCCCGTCGCCGTGCGGCGAGCCAGTCCCGCGTATGGTGGGGACCCACAATTGGCCATCGCGGCCGATCTGAAGCTTCCCCGCATACGCCGGCGGCAGTCCCCCATCCCGGCGAAGAAACCGGCCTTCCCCCGTGGGTAGTTCGATCAGTTTGGTGCGGCTGCGGGCCCATAGATTGCCCTGGTGGTCGAAGAGCACCGCGTACCACATGTCTTCCGGAACGCCCCATCCGGCGGCAGAAACGGGCCGCCCATTCTCCAGCCGGCAGAGGCCGCTGCCACACGTGTACCAGACCGAGCCCGTGGCGGATACTGCGACACTGCGCACGGTCTGTGCTCTTCAACTCCGGGAACCCGGATACAAGAGTGGAGGCGCGGCTGCCCGACTCCGCCCGCTGGCGGGAGCCAGCACCAGAAGGCCCTTGCGACAGGCCAACGTACAGGCGCCCGAAAGAGTCGGAATTGACGGCGTTTGCCCCGGTTCCGGGTGAGATATCCACTGCTTCGAACCGCTCTCCGCGCAGCCTTGCCAGGCCACGCGGCGTCGCCACCCAAAGCGTCCCATCCTGGGTCTGGTGAATTGCCTGAACCTCGGAGGCCGGCAGACCCTCGGCCACGTTGAAACCGCGGAAGCGGCGGCCATCGTAGCGATACAGGCCATTTTCCGTCCCGATCCACAGAAACCCGGCGCGGTCCTGGAGCAAGAGCATGAACGCCTTGATCGAGCAGCCCCGAGTCCCGGTCGTAATGTTTGAAACTATAGCGTTGTGCGTAACCACGAGGCCGATAGCAGGGCCAGGCAGAACAACGCACATGCGGCTCGACAACTCACTCTGTCAATCGTTATCGGCTGAAGCTGAGGCGACGCGATAGCGTTCCAGGCGGCGTTTTTTGTGGGGAGCCGCGCCGCGACGCTGGGAAAGTCCCCAGCGCAAGCCTTCGCCGGCAATCACATTGAGACGAACGATCTGCTGGCGGACGCCTACGTCGATCTGCTGGACGCGCGCCGGAAATCATCAGCCCCGCCGGCGCCCCCAGTTTAGACTCGGCTCCCCTCCATTCCTCGCCTCGCGTGGGATCAACTGTTCCCGCGAAAAATCGCTGAGCTTTTGAAAACAATCAAAGCCGGCGCGCCCGCTCCGGACCCTATTTCACGCGTTTCTCGAGTTCGGCCAGGCGGGATTCGAGCTGGCTCACGAGTCCCGTGAACTGCTCGATCCGCTCCTTCTGCGACTCAATTTGCCGCTGCTGCGTCTGCACCTGGTTCAGCAGCATGGCGTTGACCTTGTCGTAGAAGACGGTTTGGATCTCGCCGTCGCCGTTGTGACCCACCAGTTCCGGCGCCACTTCGGCTACTTCCTCGGCGATCAGGCCGTATTGCAAAGGCGCGCCGGGCCCGTGGGCGATGTAGCGGAACTGCACCGGCCGCAGGCTCATCAAGGTTTCGGTGGTGTCGCCCATGTCCGCGATGTCGGTCTTGAAACGCCGCGAGGAGGAAGCGGTTCCAAGCTGGCCCGCGGAGTCGATCACCACTGGGACGGCATCACCGTAGCCGGTTGTCGTGTTCCAGATGCCTGCGATGTAAGTTTGGCTTTGGTTCGAATCGCCAATGCGGATTGTGTTGGACTCGGTATCGGGGTTCGAAGGCCCCTTGTTCCCGATGAAGATGTTGTAGCTTCCGGAAGTTGCATTCACGCCGGCGGAAGCCCCTACGAACGTGTTGGAGGAGCCGCCCGACGCATGAAGGCCGGCCCCAACTCCCAGAGCCGTGTTGTTTTGGCCCGCCGCAAGGGTTCCGAGCGCGTCGGCGCCGATCGCGGTGTTGTAGTAGATCGCCGTCCCCCCGGTTGGATAATCGTAACCAAGCGCGCCGGTGCCCACCGCAACGTTCTCGTCGCCCTGGCCGACGCCAGCGCCTGCTTCGCCGCCGACGGCCGTGTTGGCATCCCCGCTCGTGAGGTTCGAAAGCGCGTAGGTTCCCATCGCCGTATTCCAATATGAGCTGCCCGGCAGGGCACCCACTCCAACGGCGACGCTACTCATATACAGAGGATCGCCCGACGGCACGTAGGTCTGGATGAACGGATTACCCTGGTACGAGATCATGCCGCCGAAGTCCAGGTTCCCTGTCACCGAGAGACCGGTCGAGTTCACCGTCGCCGCAGTGCTCCCGCCCGCGGCGATACTCACCGTTCCCGCGCCCGCCGAATACAGCCCCGTCGTCGTGTCGGAACCGAACGTCAGCGCCGGCAATCCCGCGGTGCCCGCCCCCAGCGCCAGCGCGCTCGGCGCCACGTAGTACCCGTTCATGTCGATGAACAGGTTCGTCGGGTTCGTCACCAGGACGTCGAAAGCTCCATCGCTGCCCAGTGCCACTACGGCCGCGTTATTCACCATCTGCCCCTGCAAATCGTTCATCGTCGACACCGTGGGGAAGGTCCCTAAATCCGGCCAGAGCTCGATGTACTGGACCGGACTTCCCGCGTTCGGCGACAGCGTCACGTTGAGCGACACCGCCTGCGCTGAGCTCGGGAGCGTGCAATAGCCAGCCGTCACGCCAGCCACGGGAAGGACCCGGTAGCCGGCGGGCATCGCGGGCGGCCCATATACGGTGCCGCTGACGAACGTGGGATCGTAACCCCGCGTATCCATCATGCGGCAGGGAGTAATGCCCACAAAGACCAGCGGCGCCGTGGCGCCGGCAGGACCGGTGGCCAACTGCGGCTGTTCCTGCGACCCGCGCTGCGCCTCCGCGGATTGCTTCATCAGTGCCGCTTCGTGCGCGGACGGCTGCCAATACAACGGAGCCGCCCAGTTGTGGACCGGCTCATTCTGGGCCGACACGTTGGAGACAAAAAGAAAGCCGGCGGCTGCCGCCAGCGCCAGCCGGGAATGTTTGCGTTGCATGGTTATCGTCAGTCCTCCTGGTTAGTTGCCAAGCCAATCCAGGAGTATAGCATCTCAAAATCCCACTAATAGCCAAAACCAGTACGTAGTACTCGGCATTGGAAACGCGCCAGACTCTACTTCACGCGCCTCTGGTTCAGCCGCCCATCTCTCGCTGGAAGAGTTAGCCGGCGTGGCGTGCCCGAGCAGTTTTCATTTCGGACGGATATTCAAGATCTCGGAGGGACGCGTGGCGTCGCCGTGTAGCTTCCGGTCTCCCAAATCTGTGATAGTCTGATTTGAATTATGGCGAAGAGAATCCTCCTGGCGGGAATCCTGGCCGGCATCGCCCTGTTTCTATGGGAGTCGGTGGCGCACATGCTCACCAATCTCGGCGATGCGGGAATTCAAGCTCTCGGCAATGAACAGCCAGTGTTGACCGCTCTCAAAGAGAACGTCAAGGCGCCAGGCTTCTACTTCTTTCCGGCACCGGAGAACAGGCCCGGCATGACCAGAGAGCAGCAACGGCAGGCGATGCAGGTGGCCATGGAGAAGTACCGCACGGGGCCCGCCGGCATCCTGATTTTTCACCCCAACGGCGAGGAGTCGCTTTCCGCGCGGCAATTCCTGACGCAATTCGGCGCCGACGTGGTGGTCATGCTGCTGGCGGCGGCTCTGTTGGCACGGGCATCGGGATTGAAGACCTACACCGGCCGCCTGGGTTTCGTGACGCTGATGGGGCTTATCCCAACGCTACGCACGGAGCTCCCTTACTGGAACTGGTATGGTTTCCCGGGTGTGTATACGGCGGCGCAGTTTACCGTCCACCTGGTTGGCTTCCTGGTGGGAGGACTGATTCTGGCCTGGCTGGTTCGACCCGTCCCCGAATAACGGCGGCTGCGCCGAACAAACCGGCACGGCTGTTTGCGGGTTTCCTGGGCGAGGGCGAGCCTGGGCAGGTTGTGTGCAGGTGCGTCATTGCGCATCGCGCACTCTGGCCTGCGTGCGGAACTCATGTTGGTCGATGGCGCACGCCGCCCAGCCACCCGTGCTCCGGACGACTCTCCCGAAGATGACCAGCCGAATCGGCGTCTCATTTGCGAGCCGGACCGGCCAGCTTATCGACAGCTCAATGAATGCCCCGGACTTGAGTGGTTCCGGTGGTTCCGCTGGACGGAATGACGCACCATTACTGGAGATATCCAGCGTGACGCCTCTGCCATGGGCGACAACCGTTTTTCCGTCCCGAACGTAGTAGACCAGCTCCCGCTGCATGGGGAAGCGCCGCTTCTTTCGCCGGTCCAGTTGCCGCTCGTTTTGCTCCATGGTGACAGAGACCGTCCGATCTCTGCACTACAACTGATGAGCATTTCGAGCACCGAAAATTCCGGCAATGGAATCAATAAGTTAAATCTACAGACGCGGGTTCTGCTGCGGAAGGTGCAGGTCCTGCCAATGGCTGCACGCACCGGTGACCGAGGCAAAACCAGCGTGGACATCCAGGTTTCGCTCCCCGCCGGCGCCCTACAGCGTGAACTCGGCGCGGACTAGCTCCCCCTCTTTTTCCTTTTTCCCTTTTTTCCGCCTTTTTCCGATGCCGTGGGCGAATCGTGCCCACTTTCGTGCGGACTGCCGGAATGGACGCAGGCCGCTCAAACGTAATTGCCGGCGATTGCGCCGGGACTGGAGGAACCGGTTCCTTTCTCCTCTCGAGGAGGAGTACAAGCCACTATGGCCGCCTTATGAACGTTGCACGGCGTGACCCGGTTTCAAATTGCCCCCTGCAGGGAGGACCGCGGTTAGGCACCGGACGTCGCCCCGAAACGGCTGCCTCTCGGCGAGCGAGCAGCTCTTTTTCGATTTCAGAGTAACGCGGCCGAGTGCGGGGCGGCGTGGGGGAGGCGGCGCAGGCTCATGAAAACAGGGGCGAAGATTTTTCGCGAGGCGGCGTGATTGTAGTTGAAGACGGGCGGGAAAACTGGGTAATTGGTTGATGGCCCCGGTTTTCCCTCCTCCGGATCGGCGCTCGGTTCGCTCTCCAGCGTGGACCTATCCTCCGTCCGGGTACTGGTAGTGTATCGAAAATCCGTAAACGTCGGCGCCTGACGGCGCCGATTAGGACCTAGTTTTCGCACTTGACGGCGGCAGCGCTCTCATAGATGAACAGAGTTGAAGAGGAGCGCGAAAACTGGGTAGTTGGTTTGCCCGTCCCCGGAATGCGCCCAGGAAAGTAGTGAACACGTAGCCTGATCTGGACCCCTTTTCTGAGACGAAGAAATTAGGGACACTTTTCATCGAATGGGAGGAGTGTTCCGATGGGTCAAGAGAAACCGCGGCAGCACAGCCACGAGTTCCGGGTAGAGATTGCACAGCGAATGCTGAACGGCGGGTGCGTGAAGGCGCTGAGCGAGCAGTACCACCTACCGCGCAGCATGATGTACCGGTGGCGCGACGCCTATCGCAAGGACGGTCCGGAGGGGCTCCGACGCCCTATTGGCCGGCCTCCGGGCAGCGCGTCCAGACTGACCACGGTCACCAAGAGCAGCGCCGAAGAGAAGTTACGCCAGCGCATCGGCGAACTGGAACGGACAATCGGCCGGCAGAGCGTGGAAATCGATTTTTTCAAAGGAGTCTTCAAGCGACTCGAAGCGCAGCCGAAAGCCCTGCGGCGTGGCGGCGCAGCGTCTACTCGGAGGTCCGACGAGTAGGCGCGCTTGAAGACGTCTCGCTTACGGTGGACCGCGCCTGTCAACTTGGCGCCGTTTCCCGCGCCGGCTATTACCGCGTCTGGCAGGAACATGAGCCACTGCAGGCCGAAGTCGAGCTGCGCAGCCGGATCCAGCAGATCTGCCTGGCACACCGGCTCTACGGCACCAGGCGCGTAACCGAACTGCTGCGGCAACAGGGATTGCCGGTGTGCCGCAAGCGCATCCAACGGCTGATGCGGCTGGACAACCTGCTGGCGCTGCGGAAACGCAGGTGGGTGCTGACGACCGATTCGCGACACACCTATGCCGTCTATCGCAATCTGGCGGCGGGCTTCGAACCGTGCGCAGTGAACCAACTCTGGGTGGCCGATATTACCTACATCCGGCTACGCGAAAGTTTCCTCTACCTGGCCGTGATACTCGACGCCTGGTCGCGGCGCGTGGTGGGATGGGCGCTGAGCGAAAGTCTGGCGGCGGAACTGGCTCTGGATGCGCTGGGCCGGGCGCTCCAGGGCCGCAGCGTGCCGGCGGGCGCGATTCACCATTCCGACCGCGGTGTGCAATACTGTTCCGACGCCTATGTGGGTAAGTTGCAGGAGGCGGGTTTTCAGATCAGCATGAGCCGCGCCGGCAACCCTTACGACAACGCGATGGCGGAAAGCTTCATGCGGACGTTGAAATGCGAGGAAGTCTATCTGAGCCGCTACCAGGATCTGGACGACGTTCGAGAGCGGATGGGCGAGTTTCTGGAAGACTATTACAACCGGCGGCGGCTGCACTCGTCATTGGGCTATCAAACGCCGGCCGCGTTCGAGGAGGCTCGGGGATGAGTTTTCCGAGGCATGGGGAAATCTATCGCTCCGATGGAAACGGGCGCGACAGCTACGCCGCGCCCGGCCATCGTTGCGATGAGTTTCCGGCCGGCTATTCCTTGGCGGGTTGCTCTCCAGCAGAGCCCGCCTCCGCTTCACCGGCCGATTACAGTCTAAGTGGACCCATTCGGCGAGACAAACGATCTGCACCGAATGGCAACCCGTCCCTAATTTCCGCGTCTCAACCATGGGGTCCA